>JBILDR010000336.1:0-2687 GCA_044352515.1 Polaromonas sp. | reverse complement strand
GCGTCGGTGGTGGCAGCCATGCCCAAAATCCCGGCCGCCGGGGTGCCCAGCAGCAGGGCTGCGGTCCACAGCCCGGCCTGCGCGCCGATCTGGCCGCGCCCGGCCATGTCCCAGGCCAGAGCGGCCAACACCCCTGCGGCCAGGGGCCACAAGGCCATGCTCAGCAGCTTGACGCCCAGCAGGCCATCGCCAAAGATCGCGGTGGAGGCGGCGATCACTGCCGCGATGCCCGGTGGCTTGGACCAGTAGCCCCATTGCAGGTGGCGCGACCAGTCCCAGTACTGGGCCTCATCGACCTGCAAACCCGCTGCGCTGGCCACCAACACCAGGCTGCGCAGCAGCAAGGCCAGGCCCAGCAGGACCATCAATGCGGGCAGCAGGCGCTCACCCGGTGCGCGGCTACGCTCAAGCATGCCAGCCGTCATCGGTGGCCGGTGCGGTTTCCTGCCGGGCGTGATAGGGCCGCGCGTGCCCCCCGTCGTAGTAGACCCGCATCAGCAATTCGGCCAGCACGCCGGTGCTGATCAGCTGCACGCCGCCCATCACCAGGAAAAAGCCCAGGGCCAGCAAAGGCCGCCCACCCACCGATTCACCCAGCAGCTTGAGCACCGCCAAGTACATCAGCATCAGGCTGCCGATGGCAAACACGCTCAGGCCCAGGCCACCAAAAAAATGCCCGGGCCGGCTGCCAAAGCGCAGAAAAAAATGCACCGCCAGCAAATCGACGATCACCCGGAAGGTGCGGCTGATGCCGTATTTGGAGACGCCCGCTTGCCGCGCGCGGTGATTGACCTTTTCTTCGGCCATGCGCGAGGGGCTGGTGACGGTGGCCAGCCAGGCTGGGATGAAGCGATGCATCTCGCCGTAAAGCCGGATGCGGCGCAGCACATCGCCGCGAAACACCTTCAGGCTGCAGCCCAGGTCCTGGAAGTTCAGACCGCTGACCTTGCGTATCAGGCGGTTGGCGATGCGCGAGGGCAGCTTGCGCAAGATGAAGCCGTCCTGGCGCTGATGGCGCCAGCCGGCCACCAGGTCCAGGTCTTCGGCCAGCAGGCGCGCCACCATGCGCGGGATGTCGCGCGGGTCGTTTTGCAGGTCGCCGTCCATGGTGACGATCACATCACCGCGCGCCGCATCAATGCCCGCCTGCATGGCCGCGGTCTGCTTGAAGTTGCGGGCCAACTCGATCACCCGCACATGCGGGCCCAGGCTGCGCGCATGCTCGCGCAGGCGCCGGCCGGTGCCATCGCTGCTGCCGTCATCCACCACGATCAGCTCCCAGGGCTGGCCGTAGTTGGCCAGGGCCTGCTGCACCTCGTCGATCATCGGCGCTGCGTTGTCGACTTCGTTGTACATCGGCACCACCAGCGACAGGCGGTGGGGCGGCAAGGCCGTTGCGGCGCTCGGGCTGGGGTCAGTGGGGCGGTTCATGCGGCGCGAGCCTGGTCAGAGGCTGAATCGGTTATCAGGGGCGGTGCGTGGATCAGTTGGGCCAGGGCGGCTGCGCCCAGGGCAATAGCCAGGGCAAAAGCGTGGACGGCCAAGGCTGCAGCCACCAACGTGGCCTGTAGCGTATCCGATGCGCGAGCCGCCAGCCAAACGCCGGCCTCGTAGCTGCCCAGGCCGGCCGGGCCTTGCAGGGGCTGTACCCCGGCCAACTCGCCCCCGAGGGCGGCGCTCAGACTGCTGGCCAAGTCCAGACCCGATAAGCCCCAGAGCAGGCCGCCCAAAGCCAGCACCTTCAGGCACCAGTTGCCGGCGCTGGTCAGCCAACCGCTGCGCAGCCAATGGTCGCCGCCTGGCTGGGGCCCTGGCACCAGAGCGGGCCAACGCCTGGCCAGCCAGAGCTGGCCGGGCTTGTGCAGGCAGACCAGCACGGTCACTGCACACAGCAGGAGCAGGCCGCGAGCCACCGGGCTCCAGGGCAGCAGAAGCACCAACGCCAGCAGCATCAGCACGGTGGCGTCTTGCAGCCGCCAGGCCAGCAGGCTCGCGCCCGATTCGCGCCAGGGCACGCCCCAGTGGCGGTAGACCAGCCACAGATAACCCGCCTCGCCCGATCGCAGGGGCAGCAAGATCACCGCCGCGTTGTGGGTGAGCACCAACCGCAGGCAGTGCGCCAGGCCCAGGGGCCGCAGGTGCTGCCACTGGCGCTGCAGGCGTAGCGCGCGCAGGCTGTGACCGCACACCAGGGCCGCGCCGGCAGCCAGCCAGGCCCAGGCCGGCAGGCTGCGCACCTGGCGCATCAGGGCCTCAAAGTCGGCGTGGCGCAGCAGCCAGTGCCAGGCCAGAGCGAGCAAAAGCGCCGGCACGGCCAGCCGGAAGGCCAGTTTGAGCCGGCGTGCGCCGCCGGTTGCCACCGGCCCGGCTGAGGTCTGTCCCCTCATGCAGGCGCTTGCAGGGGGTTGACGGCCACCGCAGCAGCGACCACCGGAGCGTCCGGCCAAGCTTGCACCGGCACACAGGCGGCCGGCCAGGCAAGGCTGGCCATGGGAAATGCGCCCTCAAGCGCAGCGGGACTGCTCATCCCCCAATTGTAGAAACCCTGGCCCAGCCACAAAGGCTTGCGCGCACACCAGCATGTGCGCCCGTGCCAACCCTCTACCAGCTTGGCTGCGCTCAAGCGCAGCCAAGCTGGTGGGGCGCTCTCCTCTTTAGACGGGGAACAAGCTGTTATTGGCCAAGGT
>JBILDR010000018.1:0-30007 GCA_044352515.1 Polaromonas sp. | reverse complement strand
CTGGCTTATCGCCCGTGCCACTGCGGCGCTCGCTCCCACAGCAGACCCCTGCGCAGGCCAGGTGGGCGTGGGAGCTGCGCCCTCGCAGCGATGCGGCGGTCGATCAAGCAGCTGGGGCTGTTCATAGACCGCATCGCGCCGGGGCGGCGCTCCCACAAGGTCAAACACGCCCCTGGCTTATCGCCCGCGCCACTGCGGCGCTCGCTCCCACAGCAGACCCCTGCGCAGGCCAGGTGGGCGTGGGAGCTGCGCCCTCGCAGCGATGCGGCGGTCGATCAAGCAGCTGGGGCTGTTCACAGGCCGCATCGCGCCGGGGCGGCGCTCCCACAAGGTTAAATACGGCCTCTGGCTTATCGCCCGCGCCACTGCGGCGCTCGCTTCTGGCTAAAGGCCAGGGCCGCTTCGCCGAAGTCCTCGGTCATCAGGGCCAGCACCTGCACATGGTTTTCCAGGTCGAGCGCGGCTTCCAGCCCCGGCGCGTCCAGGTTGTTCCACATGACTCGCTTGGTGTGCAGCGTGCTGTAGGGGCTGTTGGACAGGATCTGGCGGGCGCATTCAAGCGCGCGGGGCAGCAGCTCATCGGGCTCAGTGATAGCGGCCACCAGGCCTATGCGTTCGGCCTCCTGGGCGTCGATGGGCCGGCCGGTGAGCATGAGCTCGAAGGCCCGGCCGGCGCCGATCAAGCGCGGCAGGTGGTAGCTGATGCCGCATTCGCCCGCTGACAATCCGACCTTGACCGCGCCCACATGGAAGCTGGCCGAACGGCTGGCAAAACGGATATCGGCACACAGCGACAGGCCAAAGCCGGCGCCAACGGCCACGCCATTGACCGCAGCGATGACGGCTGCGTCCATGCTGCGCAGGCGGCGCATCACGCTGTCGAACACCATCTGCAATTCGTAGGAGGCGGTGGCGTCCAAGCCGTAGTGGCCTTGCGCATCGAGCACCGACTTGAGGTCCAGGCCGGCGCAAAAACCACGGCCCTCGCCGGTGAGCACCAACACCCGCACGCTGCGGTCGGCCGCCAGCACATCGAGCGTGGCTTTGAGCTCGCGCATCGCGGGCACGTCCATCGCGTTCATGCGCGCGGCGCGCTGCAGTTGCAGCACCACCAGGCCCTCTTGCGGGCGATGCAGGCTTAAACAGGATT
Organism: Polaromonas sp.; assembly: GCA_044352515.1. GTDB lineage: Bacteria > Pseudomonadota > Gammaproteobacteria > Burkholderiales > Burkholderiaceae_C > Polaromonas. The sequence continues at coordinate 28,857 of JBILDR010000018.1, read as the reverse complement.
CGGACATGCATCTCTCCTTGTGCAGTTCAAGCGGGGTGAGCAAGGCAGCCCATTTGGCCTTCAGCGGCCTTCAAAACGGGCTTCGCGCTTACCCAGGAAGGAGGCCAGCCCTTCGGCGAAGTCAGCGCTACCCGCGCATTCGCGGAACAGTTGGGCCTCCAGCTCAAGCTGGCTGTGCAGGTCGTTGTGGTCAGATTGGCGCATCAGCTTCTTAAGGTTGCCCAGCGCAATCGGGGCCGACTGCTCGATCCGGGCGGCGATCGCTGCGGTCTGCGCGGCCAGTTCATCGGCCGGCACCACCCGGTTGATCAGGTGGATGCGCAGCGCTTCGTCGGCGTCGATGGTGTCGTTGAGCAAGGCGATTTCCAGCGCCTTGCGCAGCCCGACCCAGCGCACCAGCCCCCAGGAGGTGCTGCAGTCGGAGCTGGTGCCTATGCGCGGATAAGCCAGGTTAAAGCGGGTACCCTGGGCGGCGATGATCAAATCGCAGGCCAGGGCCAGGCCCAGGCCGCCACCGGCGACTGCGCCATGCACCGAGGCAATCACCGGCGCGCGCAGGGCGGCCAGTATCTCGATGGCCGGATGCATCTGTGCGATCAGGGCGGCGCTGCCGCCCACCGGGTCAGCCTGCATGGAGGCGAGATCTCCGCCGGCCATGAAGGCGCGGCCGGCACCGCTGAGAACCACCACCCGCACGCTCTCATCCTGGGCCAGTTCACGGCAGGCGGCATGAAAGGCCTGCCCCAGGGCCACGTCGATGGCATTGAGCGCAGACGGACGGTTGAAGCGAATATGGGCCACGCCGGCCTCGCGCCAAAACAAGACCGGCGCGTCGCTGGCGGCGGGTGCAGTAGGAATCATGAATTGTCTCCAGTGTGGGCGGTTTGAATGTCAACTCAGCTTAGCATCCAGGCCTATGGCCTGCAGGCCGCGGCGCGCCAGGGCCGGGCCCAGACGTCCGACCTCGGCGGCATTGCTGCTGACCGCGTTGCCAGCGGCGGCGCGCGCGGCGATGCCTTCAAAAATCACCGCCCAGCGCATGAAGGCAAAGGCCCAATGAAAGGGCTGGGCCCGCTGGCTGCGGCCGGAGCAGCGGTAATAGTGTTCCAGGTACTCGTCCTCGCTGGGGATGCCCAGGGCCTGCAGGTCCAGGCCGGCGATGCCGCCGTATTCCTCGGGCAGGGTGCGCCAGCAGGTGGTGTTGAAAGCCACATCGGCCAGCGGATGGCCCAGCGTGGACAGCTCCCAATCGAGCACCGCCACGACCTTGGGCTCGGTGGGGTGGAACATCAGGTTGTTGAGCTTGAAGTCACCATGGGTCAGGCGGGTTTCCTGGTCCTCGGGCAGATGCGCGCTGAGCCAGACCAGCAATTGGTCGATGGCCGGGTTCTCGCGGGTCTTGGACAGCGCCCATTGCTGGCTCCAGCGACCGAGTTGGCGCGCAAAATAATTTCCGGGTTTGCCAAATTGGCCCAGCCCCAGGGCCTCATGGTCCAGGCCATGCAGCACCGCCAGGGTTTCGGCCATGGCCAGATAGATGGCGCGCCGCTCCTCGGGCTGCAGACCCGGCAGGTCGCTCTGGTTAAAGACCCGGCCCTCGACCCGCTCCATCACATAAAAGTCGGTGCCCAGCACATCGGGCTCTTGATGCAGCAGCACCATGGGCGGCACGGGCAGCGCGCTGCGGCCCAGGGCCTGCATGACCCGAAATTCACGGTCCACCGCATGCGCCGAGGGCAGCACCGGGCCGGTGGGCTTTTTGCGCAAAACCAGACGTCGGTTGGCGAAGGAGACGAAAAAAGTAGGGTTGGACTGACCGCCGCCTATGGGCTCGATCTGCATAGGCCCTTGCAGGCCCGGCAGCCGCTGGTGCAAAAAAGCCTCCAGCTTGGCTGGCTCAAAGCCCCAACTGGCGCTGGCCTGCGCCGCAGACACGCTCATGCCCCAGCCGCCGGCGCGGCCGGCGCCGCAGGGGTCGCGCCCGCGGCCGAAGGCGGCTTGCCCAGCATGAAGCCGCCATCCACCACGATCTGCTGGCCGGTGACCATGCAGTCGGGCTCGAGCAGCCAGAGCACTGCGCTGGCGATCTGCTCGGGCGTGCTGATGCGGCCAAGCAGCGCGGTGGCTGAATACTGGGCCTTGACCCGTTCGTAGCCCTCCTCGCCCAGGCCGTCGCGCATCCAGCGTCCTTCAATCATGCCGGGCAAGACCGCGTTGACCCGCAGCTTGGGCGCGAGATTGCGGGCCAGGCCGACGGTCATGATGTTGAGCGCCGCCTTGGACATGACATAGGGAAAGGACGAGCCGCTGCCGGTCTGGCCGGCGATGGAAGAGACATTGACGATCGCCCCACCTTGAGTCATGTGCGGCGCAGCCGCACGCGCCATCTGAAAAGGGCCGACCGCGTTGACGCCGTAAACGCGTAAGAAATCTTCCGCCTGCACACCACCCAGCTCGTGCATAGGCACGAACTGGGTGGTGCCAGCGCTGTTGACCAGACCATCAATGCGGCCAAAGCGCTCCATCGCGGCGGCCACAATCTCGCGGCAGCTCGCATCGGAGGCCACATCGCCTTGCACCGCCATCGCCTGGCCGCCAGCCGCTTGGCACTGGGCCACCACGGCCTCGGCCGGCTGGCGACTGCGGCTGAAATTGATCAGCACGGATTGGCCCCGGCGCGCCAGTTGCAGGGCCACCGCCTGGCCCACGCCACTGGAGCCACCGGTGATCAGGGTCACACGTTCAGTCATGGGCTTTCGATCTCTTGAATTAGCGATGTGTTGCTTGTCCGCGCTGCGCTCAAGGCAGAACGATGAGCTTGCCCTGAGCCCGCCGCTGTGACAGCTCAAGGATGGCCTGCGCGCCCTGTTCCAGGCTGTAGCGTCCCGAGATCAGCGGCGTGATCTTGCCCTGGCGCAGCAGGTCCACCAGGTCGCGCAGATCGGTCTGGGCGGCCTTCGGCTCGCGGCGTATGAAGTCGCCCCAGAACACGCCGACGATGGCGCAGCCCTTGAGCAGCACCAGATTGAGCGGCAGGCGGGGAATCTGACCATCGGTGAAACCGACCACCAGGTGGCGGCCGCGCCAGGCCATGGAACGCAGGGCCTGCTCGGCATAGTCGCCGCCAACCGGGTCCATGACAACATCCACCCCCTGCCCGCCGGTCAAGCGCTTGACCTCGTCACGCAAATTCTGCTCGCGGTAGTTGATGACTTCATCGGCACCTTTTGCGCGGCAGGTGGCCAACTTTTCAGCGCTGGAGGCGGCCGCGATCACCCGCGCGCCCAGGGCTTTGGCCAATTCGATGGTGGCAATACCGATACCGCCCGCAGCGCCCAGCACCAGCACCGTCTGGCCAGGCTGGAGCGCTGCGCGGTCGCGCAGCGCGTGTAGGCAGGTGCCGTAGGTCAGCAAGAGCGAGCCCGCCACCTCAAACGACAGGCCTTCGGGCATGGGAATGATCTGATCCTGCTTGGCCAGCACCTGCTCGGCAAAGCCGCCCCAGATGGTCAGCGCCATCACTTTGTCGCCCACCTTGACCCGCTGCACGCCTTCACCGACGGCCAGCACCTCGCCGGCGGTCTCGCCGCCGGGTGAGAAGGGCGGGGTGGGCTTGAACTGGTAGAGGTTTTGAACAATCAGTGCGTCGGGGAAATTCACGCCGGCGGCACGCACACGCACCACCACCTCGCCCGGGCCGGGCTGAAGGTCGGGCATGTCCTGCACGATCAGGTTTTCGGGCGGTCCATATTCGCGGCAGATCAGGGCCTTCATGCAATGACTTTCGGGTTGAGGTTGGGAACGGGTTCAGGGCTTGGGCGGCACCTGAGCCTCGAAGTATTGCCGCACCACCGACTCGGCGATGCAGGCCGGTCGCTCCTGACCTTCGACTTCAAGGGTCACCCGAAACGTCAGTTGCAGGCCGCCGGCAATGTCGAGCAACTCGGCCAGCACAAAGCGCCCGCGCACCCGACTGCCCGCCACCACCGGGCTGGTAAAGCGCACCTTGTTGAGGCCGTAGTTCAGACCCATCTCGCAAAAGGGCAGGCTCATGTGGCGTTCATAAAACTGACCGAGCAATGAGAGCGTGAGAAAGCCGTGGGCGATGGTGTTGCCATAGGGCGATTGCTGGCGCGAGCGCTCGACGTCCACATGGATCCACTGAAAGTCGCCGGTGGCCTCGGCGAACAGATCAATATGGCGCTGGCTCAGTTGCACCCAGTCGGTGAGGAAGGCTTCGCGGCCGACCAGGCTGCGGATCTCATCGACCGATTGAGCAAAGGAGCCGGCGCGGCTGGAGGGCGGGGTGGGTGTGCTGCTCATGCGCGTTTGTCCAGGACAGGAGAAAGATGGGCCACCTGATCGCGCATCTCGCGTTTGAGCAGCTTGCCATTGGCATTGCGCGGCAAGGCCGTGGTTTGCACAGTGTAGGACTCGGGCACCTTGTAGTCTGAGAGCACCGCCTTGCAGTGGGCCTTGAGCTCGGCCTGCAGGACTTCGGTGGCTGCGTAGCCCGGCTTGAGACCCACAAAGGCATGAACCCGCTCGCCCAGCACCGGGCAGGGCTTGGCCACCACCGCACATTCCTGCACGCCGGGGTGTTCGTACAGCGCGTTCTCCACCTCGATGGTGTAGATCTTGAAGCCGCCGCGGTTGATCATATCCTTCTTGCGGTCCATCACCCGCACATAGCCCTGCGCGTCGATGGTGCCCAGATCGCCCGAATGCCAATAGCCGCCGGTGATGTTGGCTTGGGTCGCTTCCGGGTTGTCCCAATAGCCGCGCACCACCATCGGCCCCTTGATCCAGATCTCACCCAGGGTGCCCGGTGGCAACTCACGCCCCTCGTCATCCATCACCCGCATGTCCACGCAATGCAGGGGCTGCCCCACCGTATCGTTGTGGGCCCGGGTCTGGCCCGGCGGCATGAGCGTGGCCGGTGAGGTGGTCTCGGTAGCGCCATAGCAGTTCATCAGCACAAGTTCGGGCACCTTATCGGCCAACTCGACGATGGTGGCCACCGGCATGGGCGCGCCGCCGTAAGCGCCGATGCGCCAGGCGCTCAGGTCGTACTGCTCAAAGCTCGGATCGATCAGACACAACTTGTACATGGCCGGCACCATCAGGCTGTGGCTGATGCGCTCGGCCCCGGCGATGCGCAGATAGTCGGCCGCCTTGAAGGCCGGCATGATGACCATCTTGCCGGCGCAGTACACAAAGGTGGTGGTCAGCGCCACCAGGCCGGTCACGTGGCTCAGCGGCACCGCGGCCACGGTGGCATCTTGCGGGCCCAGGCCCATGGCCAGCGCATAGTGCATCGAGGAGTGCACGATGCCCAGGTGGGTCAGCATGGCCCCTTTGGGCCGGCCGGTGGTGCCCGAGGTGTAGAGGATGACGGCGGTGTCCTGCTCGTGCACCTCAGCCACAGGGATCGTGCTGCTCAGCACATGGTCTGTATAAGCCGTGCTGCCAGTAGCCAGGGCGCCATCACCGATCTGCCAGCGCTGCTTGAGTGCAGGCAGATCGACCGCTGGTGGCAAGATGGGCGCCAGCTCAGCCTCGTGCACCAGCAGCACCGCGCCGCAATGCTGCAGCATATAGCTCAGGCCCGGGGTTTGCTCGCGGGTACTCAGCGGCACCGCAATCGCCCCCAAGCGTGCCGCCGCAAACAGGGTGAGCACAAATTCAATCCGATTGCCCAGCAACATCGCGACCCGATCGCCGGCGCGCACGCCGGCTGCCGCCATGCCGGCGGCCAGTGCAGCGGCCGCATCGAGCAATTGCTGGTAGCTCAGGCGCTGCTCACCACAGACCAGGGCGCAGCGCTGGCCTTCGCGCTCGACAGCCCGCTCCAGCATCTGGTGCAGGCTGCGCGGCCTGTCAAAAAAGCAGGGCTCGACCCGGCTGCCGAACAGGGACTCAAGCCGGGTAGGCGCAGCGCCGCTGCCCTGCCAGTGACTCAAGGGAGCGGAGCCGCTCATGGGCTGTTCTCCGGCTGGTCGCAGGGCGCGAGCAGGCTGCGGCCCTCGTCTTCAATCGACAGGTCCAGCAGCAGCCAGATGGCCGCTTTCTGCCAGTGCAGGCCCGGGTGCAGCGAAGCGTAGACGCCGCCGGGCAAGGCCTGGGGCAAGACAAATTTCAGGGCCCGCAATCCGGGCACCTCATAGCGCAGCACCGGACCGGGGACGACCCGGTTCATCAGCGGCGCCAAGCGCTCGGGCGTGAGCGCCTTGCACAACAACTCGTAAGCGGCCTGATCGCGGGCCACCAGGGACAAGTCGAGCATGTCGCCTTTGTCACCGGCGCGGCCGGCTGCAATATCTCCGACCCTCATGATTGACTCCAGACAATCTGGGTGGGCACCCGTGCGTGCTCAATGAAGCCGTCAAGCACCTCGATGCGCGGCCGCTTCTCACTGCGCACGCTGCTGCCGCCGGCCGGCCCGGACAGGGTCATGGCATAGACCTCGTCTTCAATGGTCTGCGCCTGCTCGCCATCGCTGCAGCGGGCCGACACATGCACCCGCAACTCGGGTATGGCGCCGCGCAGCAACTGCGAGCCGGCGCGCAGCACCGAGCCGGCACCGACCAGATCGATGGAAATATCGGCGTCGGCCCAATCCCCGAGCCGCAAGCGCAGCGCCCGGGCCATGACCTCGGCGCGCTCGCGTGCGCCGGCGCCAGCCAAAGCAATCTCGCAGTCCATGATGAAGCCAGGCCTGTCGACAAAGCCAGCCACCTTGAGCGTGGGCGGCGGCCCCTTGGAGCGCACGCCGCTCATTCGGATCCGGTTCTCCCCGACCGGATCAAAGCGCACGCCGCTGAAGTCGACCACCAGGTCCGGGGTGGCGTAATACGAGGGGTCGTGCACTTCATAGAGCAATTGCAGGCTGCAAGTCAGGGCATCGACGATGCCCGGCGCGCCAGCCGGCAGTCCGATTTCGGCTGAGCCGTCGGCCATCACCCGGGCCAGCGGATAGCCCAGGCGGGCATATTGCTCGGCGCTCAGGGGTGGAGGCAGGCCTGCGCCTGCAATCGGCTCGTAATTGCCGCCGGTGAGTTGACCGCCGCATTCGAGCAGGTGACCGACGCCGATCGCACCCGCTAGGGCCTCCTCGCCGGGTACCAGGCGATCGCGGACGACCGCTGAGAACAAGGCTGAATCGGCAACGCGGCCAGTGACCACCACATCGGCGCCTTGCGCCAGGGCATCGGCCAGTGGGTGGCAGCCCAGGTAGGCATGAGCACCCAAGAGGGGCGCGCCGGGTTCGCGCACCCAACGCACTTGAGCAGCCCGGTCCAACACATCGTCGCCCACAATCGCCGCCACCTTCAGGCCGGGCAGACCCAGCTCGCGGGCAAGCCGGGCGATCCGCTCGGCCGCAGCCACCGGGTTGGCCGCGCCCAGGTTGGAGACGATGCGGCAGCCTTTTTCGCGGGCCACCGGCAACAGTGGCGTAAGCCGGCGCACCAGACGGGGGTCATAGCCGGCTTGCGGGTTGTCGCGCCGTGCACGGATGGCCGGCACCAGGGTGCGTTCGGCCAGGCATTCGAGCACCACCGCATCCACACCGCTGCGGGCCAGCACCACGGCCGGGTCGATGCGATCGCCCGCAAAGCCGGCGCCGGCACCGAGAACGCAAACCGGACTTTCCATCACAGCCCCATATAGGAACGTTGCACATCAGGATCGCGCAAGAGATCCTCCCCACTGCCGGTCTTAAGCAGCTGGCCGTGCTCAAGGATGTAGCCGCGCTGGCACATCTGCAGGGCGTTGCGCACATTTTGCTCGACCAGCAGCACACTCAAGCCTTTGGTGGCCACCAGCTGCTTGACCAGCTCGAACACCCGATCGACCATGATGGGCGCCAGACCCAGCGAAGGCTCATCGAGCATCATCAGCTTGGGCATGCCCATCATGGCTCGGGCTACCGCACACATCTGTCGCTCCCCGCCTGACAGGCGCCCGGCCAGCTGCTGGCGGCGCTCGGCCAGGATGGGGAAAAAGCTCATCACCTCATCGAGGTTGTGCTTCATCTGGGCGCGTGCCTGCTGATGGTAGGCGCCCAGCTCCAGGTTTTCCAGCACCGTCATGAAGGGGAACAAGCGCCCGCCCTCGGGCACCATGATCAGCCCGCGCGCGGCAGCAGCGTGGGCCGGCTCGGCGCTCACGTCCTGGCCGTCAAACAGCACCTGGCCCGACTGCGCGCGCAAATGACCGGTGATGGTCAAGAGCAAGGTGGTCTTGCCGGCGCCGTTGGCGCCGACGACCGCCACGATCTCGCCGCGCTTGACGTGCAAGTCAATGTCATGCAGCACAGGCAGCTCGCCGTAGCCGGAGCACAGCTTGCTAACGTTCAGGATGGTGTCCATTGGTGCCCCTCGCCCAGATATGCCTTCACCACCTCGGGTGAACTCAAGATGTCTTCGGCCGTGCCCTCGGCAATCAGCCGGCCGCGGTCGAGCACGATGACCCGCTCGGAAAAAGCCCGCACCACTTTCAGGTTGTGCTCGATGATGAGAAAGGTCAGCCCATCTTCTTCGTGCAAGCTGCGCAGCAGATCGATGCAGCGGCCGGTCTCGCTCTGGTTGAGCCCGGCCATCACCTCGTCGAGCAGCACGATTTCGGGACCGAGGGCCAGCGCCCGCGCCACTTCCAGGCGCCGCCGTTCGCTCAGAGTCAGGTCGCCGGCGCGGCGTTTGGCATGCGCACCCAGGCCCACGCGGGTGAGCACCGCCATGGCCCGGTCACGCGCATCGGCCATGCGCGCATGTTGCAAGAAGGCGCCGACCATCACGTTTTCAAGGGCCGACAGGGCAATGAGCGGTTTGACGATCTGGAAAGTGCGGCCCATGCCCAGCTTGGCCCGCTCATGCGGCGGCAGCGCATTGATGGTCTGCCCGCGCAAGGACACCTCGCCCAGGGTCGGGGCCAGCTGGCCAGTGAGCAGGTTGAAATAGGTGGTCTTGCCGGCACCGTTGGGACCAATGATGCTGACCACCTCGCCCTTGTTGACCGACAGGGACACATCGTCGACGGCTTTGAGGCCCATGAAGTGCTTGCTCGCACCTCGCGTCTGTAGCAAGGCCTGGCTCATCACTGGCCTCCTTTCTTGCCCTTGATCTTGCGCAGCAGGTCCTCGAAGGCACCGACCACCCCGCGCTTCATGAACAGGGCGGCCAGCACCATGAGCAGGCCCAGGATGGCCAGGTTCATGCCGGGCAGCGCATCGGCCAGTTCGGCGCGCAGGAAGTTCTCAAAGGGCACGATCAAGGCCGCGCCGAGCAAGGGCCCGGCTATCGTGCCCACACCGCCAATGAGCGAGAGCAGCGCAAACTTCACGCCCACGTCCTGCAAGGTAAACAGCGTGGGCGGGTCGATGAAGCGCAGGTACATGGTGAACAGCGTGCCGCCGATGGCGGTGAGGAAGGCGCTGAGCGCCATGCCCTGAAGCTTGACAGACAGCACATTGATGCCCGAAGCGCGGGCCGAGTCCTCGTCCTCGCGCACAGCCAGCAGGTAGTAGCCCAGCCGGCTGCGGCGCAGCCAGACGGTGATGCCCACCACCAGCGCCACGAAAACAAACATCAACACCGCGTACTGCCAGCGCTCGCGAAAAATCATGTTCGCAAAACCCGCCTTGAACGGGATCATGATGCCGCGCGGCCCGCCGGTGAAGCTGTCAAAGTGGTTGGCCAGCACGAAGGCCACCTCGTTGAAGGCCATGGTGGCAATCGCAAAGAAGGGCCCGCGCAGCCGAAAGGTCGGCCAGGAGATCAGCATGGCCACCAATGCCGCCAGCACCGCTGCCGGCACCATGACCAGCCAGGGTGACAGCCCATAGCGGCTGGTGGCAATGGCCGTGACATAGGCGCCAATGCCAAAGAACACGCCGTGGCCCAGCGAGAACTGCCCGCCGAAGCCACCGATGATGTTCCACGAGGCGGCCAGACCCCCCATCAGGTAGGTGAAGGCGATGATGTTGAGCCAGTAGGGATCCTTGGCCAGGAACACCAGGGGCGCGCCGGCCAGGGCCATCAGGGCCAGGTAGCGGCCGAGCGCGGTGCCCCCGGACTGCAGACCCGAGACCTCGGGTGCCACCTGGGGCGGCGGGGATTGACGATCAGTTTTGTTCACGGAAACCCACCTCCTCAGCGCCCACCTGCCCCAGCAGGCCAGCCGGACGAATGATCAGAACCACCAGAAAGATCAGGAACCAAATCGCATGGCGCAGGGCCGGGTCGATGTAGTAGCCGGCCAGAGCCTCGACCACGCCCACGATCAGCCCGCCCAGGTAAGCGCCCCAGACACTGCCCAGGCCGCCGAGCACCACCACAGCAAAAGCCGCCAGGATGAAGTTGCCGCCGACGCCGGGGGTGATGGAGTAGATCGGCGTAAGCATCACACCGGCCAAGCCGGCCAGCGCAGAGCCGATGCCAAAGGTCATGAGAAAGGTCTTTTCCACATTGATGCCCACGGTGCGCGCGGCGCGCTTGTCCTGGGTCACAGCGCGCACCGACTTGCCCACCATGGTGCGGGTCAGCCAGAAATGCAGGCCTATGGTGATGGCGGTGGTGATCACGAAGGTCAGCAAGCGCACCGTGCCGATCTTGATGTCGCCCATCTCGATCACCTGGGCGCCGAAGTCGCCACCCACGCTGCGCGCCTCGCCCCGGGTAAAGGCCAGCATGATGTTCTGGAACAGCATCAAGAGGCCAAAGGTGGCAAAGATCTGCATGTTCGACTCGTTGTGCAGCGGCTGTATCACCAGGCGCTGGATCAGCACCCCCAGCAAGCCCACCGCCGGCGCCACGATGAACACCGAGAGGTAGGGGCTCAGCCCGAGGATGTTGTAAGCGTAGTAGCCCCCGTACATGCCGAACATCACCAACTCGCCCTGGGCGAAGTTGACGATGCGCACGGTGCCAAAGATCAGGTTCAGGCCCACGCTGACGAGGCCGTAGACGCCTCCGAGCAGCAGGCCGATCACCAGCACGTTCAATAGTTGGTCCATGGTCTCCTCATTGGTTGTCGTCCAGCTTGTCAAACACCTCACGCATGCCGGCCACGCGCTGGCGCACGCCGACCATCATCAAATCCCATTCCACGCCCGCCGTCACAAAGCGCGCGCCCATGCCGACGACCTGGCGCACCAGGGCCGGCGTATGCGCCAGGCCACCGGCGCCGGCCACCTTGCCGTGGCGCTGGCAGGCCCGGATGACGCGCTCGTGGCAAGCCATCACCTCCGGGTGCCCGTATTCAGCGGGCCGACCGAGGGCGTCGCACAAATCCACCGTGCCGATGTGCAGGATGTCCACACCGGGCACGGCGGCAATTTCGTCGGCCCGCGCCACCGCCTCGGGCGACTCGAGCATCACCACCACGGTGGTGGCGGCATTGAAGGCCTGGCGCAGCGCACGCGCGTCGCTGCCGGGGCGGTAGCCCACATGCGGCCAGTTACCCGCGGCCGAACGCTCGCCCTCGGGCGCGAACTTGCAGGCGCGCACCACCGCGCGGGCCTGCTCAGCGTTTTCCACATGCGGCGCGATGATGCCCAGGGCACCAGCGTCGAGCAGGCGGTTGGCGTAATGACCGTCCAGGCTGGGCACGCGCACCAGCGGGGTAACGCCCGCATACAGCGCCGTGACGCAGACCTGCGCGGCGGCATGCTCAGGAATCACCGAATGCTCCAGGTCCAGGCTGATGGCGTCGCAGCCGCAGCTGCGCGCGGCCAGCGCAATGTCCACGCTGGCGACCTTCTGTACGATCATCGCCACGCCCAGACCGCCAGCAGCCAAGGTCAGCGCCAGCGGATTGCGCAACAAGGGGAAGTCGCTCATGCCTGCACTCCTTCGGACCTGGCTGCAGGCGCCAGAATCAGATCAGGCGCCGTCACTGCTTGCCCGTGCTGCCAACGCGCCAGATTGCCAAAAGCGTGGCGGGCCACATGGACGACGTTGTCAAACACGCCACCGCCGGCATGCGGCGTCACCACCACCTGCTCCAGCGCCAGCAAGGGGTTGTTCGGGGCCGGTGGCTCGGGGTCGAAGGCGTCCAGGCCGGCACCGCGCAAGTGCCCGTACTGCAAGGCCGCGCACAAGGCGGCCTCGTCGATCAGGCCGCCGCGGGAGGTGTTGATCAGGATCGCTCCGGCTTTCATGCGCGCGAGCGCTTCTGCGTTGATCGCATGGCGCGTTGCTTCGGTCAGCGGCGCGTGCAGGCTGAGGATGTCGCTGGTGGCCAGCAACTCGTCCAAGCCGACGCGGCGCGCACGCAGCCTGGCTTCGGTCTCGGGCGGTGCGGCCTGCAGGTCGTGGTAGAGGATCTGCACCTCAAAGCCCTGCAGCAGCTGCGCCAGGCGCTGGCCGATCTGACCAAAGCCGTACAGACCCACGGTCTTACCCTGAATCTGGAAACAGGTCTCGCGCATCTCGGGCGTGGGCCAGAGCCCTTGCCGGATGGCGCGGTTCACATAGGGGATGCGGCGGTACACCGCCAGCATCAAGGCCAGGGCCATTTCGGCCACCGGCTGGCTGTTGGCACCGGCGGTGATCGCCAGGCCTATGCCCCGGCGGCGCAGGGCCGCCAGGTCGATGACGTCTATGCCTATGCCCCATTTGTGCACCCAGCGCACACCCGGCGCTGCCGCCAGCAGCGCCTCGTCCACCCGGGCAAAGCCGGGCAGCAAGGCCTGGGCTCCGGCGGCCAGTGCCTGCTGGTGCGCCGCGTCGTAGGACTGTGCAAAGCGCAGCTGCCAGCCAGCAGGCGCAGCGCTCTGCACCTCGCGGCGCACCGCCTCGGCCCAGACGTCCAGACAGGCGACCACCAGGCTCATGCCGGGCTCCGTGCGGCGTGGATGCACATGCAGGGCATGGCGCTCAGGGACGCGTCAGCGGCCTGATGCCTACGCCCGGCAAGGCCGCGTTCTGCGGGAACACGGTCACCATCTTGCCGCCTTGCCACTGCGAGGCCGTAAACCAGGCGCGGGTGTTTTGCATGTTCTTGTCGAACTTGGCGCCAAAGCCCGAGGGGTAGCTGCTCTCGGCCTTATCCAGGGCGGCGGCGGCCGCACGCACCTTCTCAGGATCGAGGCTGCCAGCGGCCTTGACGGCCTCGGCCATGATCATCGCGCCCGAATAGGCCGCCATGCCTTGCGGCGCGATCGGGTCGGCCTTGTACTTGGCACGGTAGGCCGCAAGATACGCGCCCTGGCCGGGACCGAAGGTCTCGGTGATGTCGTGGCGCGGATAGCCGATCACCAAAATGCCTTCGAGGTAGCCGGCGCCGATGGCTTCGAGCGTCTCGGGCGTGTCGCCGGTGCCCACCATCAGAATCGCGCCGGGCTTGAAGCCCTGCTCCCGGATGGTGCGCAGCAGCAGGTTGCCGTCGGGCACGTAGCCGGTCTGCACCACCACATCGGGGGCAGCCTGCTTGGCGCGCAGCACCGAGTCGTTGAGGTCGATGGTGCGTGCCGGGTGCGCGCCCACGCCGACAACCTGGGCGCCCGCATCGGTGAGCAGCTTGCGCTGCACCTGGGCGATGCCGGTGCCGTAGATCGAGTCCTCGTGCTGGATCCAGACCTTCAAGCCCTTGATGTCCTTCTTGAGGTTGGGCGCGATCAGATTGCGGATCACGTTGACCGAGGTCACCGCAAACGCATTGCCATCGGGGCCGCTGCGGATGAAGTTGGGCAGGCCGCGCTCGGTGAGGTTGACCGCCACCGCATTGGTTTCCCAGTACAGCTTGTTGTAGCGCATGGCCGCATCGCTGGCGGTCAGCGAGATGCCACTGATGTAGGTGCCCATGTACATGTCCACCTTGTCCTTGACCGCCAGCTGCTCGACCGTGGCAATGCCTTGCTGCGGGTTGGAGGCGTCACCGCGCACCAGCTCGACCTTCTTGCCCAGCAGGCCGCCGCTGGCGTTGATGCGATCGACCGCCAGCTCGTAGCCGCGGGTCACTTCGGTGCCGTACAGAGCCAAGGGGCCGCTGTAGGGGTTGATCGCACCGATCTTGATGTTTTGCGCGAGAGCTGGGCCACAGGCCAAGACCGCCGCGCCGAGCACAGCAGCGCCGGCCCATTGTTTGAATTTGCTCGAATACTTCATTGAAGTCTCCTTTTTACTTGCCAGTTGATTGACGACGTCCCTGCAAAACAAGCACCGTGTCCACGTCATAACGCGGTGCGATGAACCTCTTGCGTGTCCTTGAAAAAACCATTTCAGATCACTCCCAGCTCGCGGCCGACTGGCCAGTAGATGCCGGTGCCGGTGACACCGCCATCGACCGCCAGATCGGCGCCGGTGATGTAAGACGATTGCGGGCCCAGGAGGAAAAACATCACATCGGCCAATTGCTCGGGCTGGGCCATGTGCTCCAAGGCGATGATGCCTTTGAGCGTCTCCACCAAAGCCGGGTAGTTGCGCACCATCTCGGTATCGACCACGCCCGGGCAGATGCAGTTGACGCGGATGCCGCGGGGGCCGAGTTCCATCGCGGCGCTGCGAGTCAGGCCGCGCAAGGCCCATTTGCTGCAGCTGTAGGCGGCCGAGAAATAGCCGGTCATGCCGACGGTAGACGAGACGTTGACGATGGCGCCACCACGCTGCATCAGCGGCGCCATGGCGCGGATGCCCAAAAAGCTGCCAGTCAGGTTGGTATCCATCACCCTTTGCCAGTTCTCTAGCGTGGTCTGCGTCACCGGCGCGCGCGGCCCGGTGATGCCGGCGTTGTTGACCAGGCCCTGCAGCGGAAGACCGTCCTTGCGCAGCCGCTCGGCCAGTTCGGCCCAGACCTGCTCGCTGCCCACGTCGGCATGCACAGGCACCACCCGACCGGGTAGACCCTGCATCTGCTCATGCAGACGGACCCAAGCGGCGTCTTCAGGCGGCAGCGCGTCGAGCAGATAGACCGTGGCACCGGCTTGCGCCAACAGGCGGGCCACACAAGCGCCTTGCCCGCGCGCGCCGCCGGTGACCACCGCGGCCTTGCCATTCCAGTGCGCCAAAGACGGATCACTCATGACTGCTTCCTCACTCAGGCTTGATGCCGGCCGAATGGGCCACCGCGCGAAAGCGCTCTATTTCGCTGGTCTGAAAGCGGCGCATATCACCGGTGGCCAGATTCAGCGGGTCCGATCCAATCTTGCGGGTGAACTCCTTGGTGACCGGCAGCGCCATTACCTTCTGCACCGCCTCGACCAGCCGGTTGGTCACGGCCTCGGGGGTTTCGCTGCGCACCGTCAAGGTGGTCCAGGTGTAATTGACGTATTCAGGGTAGCCCAGTTCCTTGGCGGTCGGAATCTCGGGATAGTCCGGATGCCGGATATCGCCGGTCACGGCGAGCGCCCTGAGCTTGCCGGCCTTGACCTGCGGCATGGCCGCGATCAGGTCACTGACCGACCAATCGAGCTGGTTACCCAGCAGCCCCAGAAACACTTCGGGCGCACCCCGGTAGGGCACATTGACATGGCGGGTCTTGGTGACTGCGCCAAACCATTCGGCCGACAGGTGAAAGCCGGCGGTGTAGGTGCCGACATTGAGCTTCTTCTGACTGTCGCGGCCGGCCTGCACCAGATCGGCCAGGGTCTGCAGCCGGGGATTGGAGGCCGAGGAGACCAGCACCATCATGCCGCGGGTCAGGCCGCTGATGGGCTTGAGGTCTTTGAGTGCGTCGTAGGGGATGTCCTTAATGACCACCGGATTGACCGCCAGATGGGTGTTGGTGCCCAGGAACAGGGTGTAGCCGTCGGCCGGCGCCTGCTTGACCGCCATGGCCGCGATCACCCCATTGCCGCCAGCGCGGTTTTCCACCACCACCGCCTGGCCCAACACGCTGCTCAGCTGCTCGGCAAAGAAACGGCCCACGATATCAGAGCCACTGCCTGGCGAGGTCGGCACCACGATGCGCAGGCTGCGCGAGGGGAAGTTGTCCTGCGCGGCAGCCGGCGCCCAGACCAGCGCGACCAGTGTGGCTGCGGCCGTCAACTTTGCGATCCATTGTCTGAACATGGGCTGTCTCCTGGTCGGTTGCGGTGGGCTGTTTTTCTAAAATTTCATTCAGGCAGGCACAAAGCGCGGCAAGGCGAAGTCGCCTTCGCGCTCAATGCGCAGCGTCACCGGCTGGTCGATGCGCAGAGCATTGGGGTCGGCCAGGCCCACCACGTTGCTGATCAGACGCGGGCCTTCGGCCAGCTCGATGATGGCCACGTTGTAGGGCAGGCGGTTTTCGAAGGCCTTGTGATAGGCGATGTGGAACACCACCCAGCTGACCACCTTGGCTTGGCCGCTGGCCGCGACCCATTGCCACTGGTCGTGCAAGCAGGACGGGCATTCGGTGCGCGCGGGCAACCAGCCATGGCCGCAGCGGCTGCATTTTTGATAGGACAGCACGCCTTGCTGCAGGCTGTCCCAATAGGGCGCGGTCAAGTCGGTGCGGATGGGAAGAGGCAGGTCGATATCACTCATGGCTACTCCTCATTGCCCCAGGATGAGCGTGGAATGCGTGTGCATGATCCCGCCCTGATTGCTGACGATGCAGGTGCTCGCACCCGGGACCTGATTGACCGCCTCGCCCCGGATTTGGCGCACGCCCTCGATGACCATCTGCAGGCCAGGCATGCCGGTCTCCGACAGCAGACCACCGGCGGTATTGAGTGGCAGCTCACCACCGATTTCAAGGCGTCCGCCTTCGACGAAATGGCCGCCCTCGCCTTTCTTGCAAAAGCCGTAGTCCTCCAGCGTGATCAGGGGGACGATGGAAAAGCAGTCGTAGAGCTGGGCCACATCGATGTCCTTGGGCGCCAGGCCGGCCATCTTGAAGGCGGTCTGAGCCGATACGGCCGCCGCCGTGCCAGTGAGCACCGGCCTCTGCACCACCTCCCAAGAGGTTTGGCCCTGGCCGAAGCCGAGGATGGACACAGGCTTGCTGATCTGCAGCTGGCGGGCTCGCTCGGCCGACATCACCACCACCGCCGCGCCGCCGTCGGAGACCAGGCAGCAGTCGTCACGGGTCAGGGGCGCGACGATCAGCCGCGACTGGCGGTACTGCTCGAGCGTGAGCGGCTTGCGCAGCTGCGCATGGGGATTGGCCGCGCCGTGCTTGCGGCAGGCGGTGACGATGGCACCGAGCTGGTCACGGGTGGTGCCGAACTCGGCCATGTGGCGCTGAGCGATCATGGCGTAGCCCGAGGGCGTGCCGAACCAGCCGAACACATCGTCGTCGCCCCAGGACTTCTCGTAGGCATGGCGCGAACCGGTGGCTGGGTTATCAGCCAAGCAGACCAGCGCGACTTCGCACTGACCGGCCTCGATGGCCATGGCGGCGTAGCTGATCATGCTGATGTTGCTGGCCCCGCCGTGGTCATAGACGCCGCCGATGCGCGGCATCATGCCCATGGCCTCGGCCAGCTTTTGCGCGTACATCATCTCGAACTTGGAGGTCGGCGCCTTGACGAACAGGCCGTCGACCATGGATTTGTCGATGCCTGCATCGGCCAGGGCCTTGCGCGCTGCCTCGATGTTCATCGAGACCGTGCTGCGGCCCTCGAGCTTGCCGAAGGCGGTGTGACCCACCCCGGCGATGACGGCTTTTCCTCGCATCAGATCACCTCCTCATCGACCAATTGCCGCAGTTGGCTGTCGGACAGACCCAGCCATTGCCCATAGACCTCGTGGTTGTCGCGACCGAGTTCGCCACTGGGGCGGATCGCCAGGGGCTCAGAGCCCTGAAAACGCAAGGGTGAGCGCATCAGGCAGACCCGTCCATACATGGGGTGCTCGACCCATTCGAGGGCGCCGCGCTCATGCATGTGCGCATCGTTGACCACCTCGTCGAGCTTGCGCACCGGCGCGCAGGGCACGCGGTGCTGCATGAGCAGGTCGAACAGGTGCTGCTTGGAATGCCGTGCGGTGAAGTCGCTGACCAGAGCGTCGATATCGTCCATGTGATCCACGCGCGACTTGAGGTCGGCATAGCGCGGATCGCTGAGCAGGTCCTCGCGGACCATGGCCTTGAGCAGCGATTTCCAATGGGTCTCGCCCACGCAGATGATGGCGATATGGCCGTCTTGCGTGGGGTAGACGTTGTAGGGCGACTCGGCCAGGCCGCCATGGCGGTTGCCGGTGCGCTCTGGCGCCTGGCCATCGGAGCCATAGTGCAGGCCGAGGTTGGAGGCCAGCGAAGCGTAGACCGCCTCTTGCATGGCCACTTCGACCAGTCGGCCCAGGCCGGTGCGCTCGCGCTCGAACAAGGCGGTCATGATGCCGGCATACAGGTGCGTGCCGCCGAAAAAGTCGGCCAGCGCCGGGCCGGCCTTGACCGGCGGCCGATCGGGAAAGCCGGTCACGCTCATGATGCCGGCCATGGCCTGCACCGTCAGGTCCATGGCCGGGTAGTTACGGTTGGGGCCAGAACGGCCATAGCCTGAACCTGCGCCGTAGACCAGCTTGGGGTTGACCCGGCTGAGCTCTTCGTAGCCCAGGCCGAGCCGGTCCATGGCGCCGGGCGCGAAGTTCTCCACCACCACATCGGCGCGCGCGACCATGGTCTTGAGCAGCTCGCGGCCGCGCTCGCTCTTGAGGTTGAGCGTGGCAAAAGACTTGTTGCTGTTGAGCATGGCAAAGGGCAAGGCAGCGCCACCGACCACGCTGCGCTTGCGCAAATGCTCACCGCCCTTGGCCTCGATCTTGATGACCCGCGCGCCGGCCATGGCCAACATGAAGCTGCAGTAGGGGCCGTTGTAGATCTGGCCCAGGTCAACGACGGTGACGCCGTCCAGGGGTAGGGGTCGGCTCATCTCAGCGGCCTTTGAACTGCGGCGGACGCTTTTCAGCAAAGGCGCGGGTGCCCTCACCCACGTCTTCGGTGTTTTGCAGCATGCGCCCGATCAGGCGTTCGAGGCGCAGGCCCGATTGCAGATCGAGGTCACGGCTGCGTATGGCCAATTCTTTGGCCGCTTGCACCGCCAGCGGCGCATTGGCGGCGATGCGACCGGCATATTCCATGGCGGTGGGCAACAACTGGTCCATAGGCACCACCTTGTTGACCAGTCCCCAGCGCTCGGCGGTGGCCGCGTTGAAGGTATCGCCGGTCAGCAAGATCTCCATGCCGATGGCATACGGCACCTGGTTCATGATCCGCTGCGTGCCGCCGTTGCCGGCGATCACGCCGCGCTTGACCTCGGCCAGGTTGAAGGTGGCATGGCTGGCCGCAATGCGGATGTCGGTCGCCAGCATCAGCGTGACGCCGCCGCCCAGGCAATAGCCGTTGATCGCACTGACCACTGGCTTCCAGACTTCCAGGCCGCGGTTGAGCAACTGGTCGGCCTGGGTCAGCCACATCTCCGACATCGGGGTCGGAGCCGTAATGAAGCTCTTGATGTCGGCGCCAGTGGTAAAGGATTTTTCACCCGCACCGGTGACCACCGCCACGCGAATGGCGGGGTCGTCGCGCACCCGGATCCAGGCATCGGACAGGCCCTTGTAATGATCAGCGTCCATGGCGTTCAGACGCTCAGGACGGTTGATGGTGATCAGGGCCACGCCCTCGTCGGATACGCTCAGATCGATGGACATATTCGCTTCCTTTTAGAAATCAGCCCTGGCGCAGCGCGCCAAGAATGTCGCGGGCCACCACCATGCGGTGCACCTCCGAAGGCCCTTCGCCGATGCGTTTGATGCGCATCTCGCGGTACCAGCGCTCGAGCGGGAGTTCCTGGGCCACGCCCATGCCACCCAGAATCTGTATGCAGCGGTCGACCACACGGCCAGCGGTCTCGGTGCCGTAGACCTTGGCGATGGAAGCGTCGACCTTGATGTTGCGGCCCATGTCGGCATTCCAGGCCGATTGATAGACCAGCAAGCGGGCGGCGCGCAGCTCGATTTCAGAGTCGGCGATCATCCATTGCACCGCCTGCTTGTCGGCCAGATGGCTGCCGAAGGTCTTGCGCTGGCGCGCCCAGTCGATGGCAATGTCCAGGGCCGCCTGGGCAATACCGATGGTGGCTGCCGCATAGGGCGGGCGGGCGTGGACCAGCCACTCTTCGGCAAAGGAAAAGCCCTTGCCTTCTTCGCCGAGACGGTCTTCGATCGGCACCTCGTAGTTGTCGAAATGCACCTCGTAGGGCGAATAGGAACGGATCACCGGGATCTTGGACAGACTGATGCCCGGCCGGCTCTTGTCGACCACGAAGCTGGTAATGCCGTCGCGGCCCTTGCTGTCGCCCACGCGGGCGAACACGATGCCCCACTTGGCCATGCCAGCGCCAGAGATCCAGATCTTGGTGCCGTTGATCACATAGCGATCGCTCTTGCGCTCGGCGCGGGTCTGGATGGAGCGGCCCGGGTCGGAGCCGCCCGAGGGCTCGCTGATGGCCACAAAGGCTTTGGTGCCATTGGCCACATCCTCACGCGCAAAGCGCTGCTGGTGCTCGGTGCCTTTCCAGATCACATTCGGGGGATCGAAGCCGAAAGCACCGCAGCCCGCGATGTAAGCACCCATGCGGCATTTGGCTGTTTCCTCGGCGGCCACGCATTGACCCAGCAGGCTCAGGCCGGCGCCGCCATGCTCGGCCGGTGTCTCGAACTGCCACAGACCCAGATCGCGCGCCTTCTTCTGCAGGGCTGCCAGCTGAGCGGGCGCCGGCTCGTAGGCGTCGTGTTCGAGCGTATCTTCAACCGGCTTAACCTCCTCCTGCATAAAGCGGCGGATGGTGCCCTGCAGCATCCTCAACTCCTCTGGCAGTTCCCAACTTCCCGAGCTGTCGTGTGTCATGTCTTTCCTGTTGATATGGTTGTATGGGGGGGGGTTGTCGATCTCAGGCGGCCTGCTTCTGGCTGGCCAGTTGCTGGCGGCGCTGCTCACTGGCTGCGCGGTCGAGGGCGTAGACGGGGGTTCCCGCCGCGGGAGTGCTCTGGCTGGCAATGACCACGCCGTAGACCTGCTCGGCGGTCGCACGCGAGATGTAAGCACCGTTAAGGTCCCGCTCGACCGCGTCGAGATCGCGCTCGAGCGGGTTGCCGTAGCCGCCGCCGCCGGGCGAATTGGCGCGCAGGGTGTCGCCCGTCTTGAGCGCGCGTTTGTCTTCCTTGCTGCGCATGGCCGGCGTCCAGGTCTTGCCCTCGGTCACGAACTCGACCTTGTTGGGCTGGCCCGATCCGCCACCGCGCACACCAAAAGGCGCGTGGTCAGCGCGGTCGCCGAGCACGGTGACCAGGCATTCATTCCAGGTGGTGAAGCTGTAGCTGGTGCCGCAGCCGCCGCGGTGCCAACCGGCCCCGCCCGAGTCGTCGCGCACGCTGAAGTGGTTGAAACGAATCGGGAAGCGATGCTCTGACATTTCCAGCGACATGAAGTTGGCCATGGACTGAGGCGGTGTGCCGTTGATCAGTCCATCGCTGGCCTGGCTGGCGCCATAGCCGCCTGGGTAGGGGAAGACGCCCACGTAGTAGTTGCCACTCTTGGGGTGGGTGCCACTGATGGCGGTGACGCCTATGGTGCCAAAGAAGGCTGCTGGCGCCTTGTCGGGAATGGCCTGGGCCAGTGCGCCGAAGGTCACATCAATGGCCCGGCCCATGGGTTCGAGGTAGCCGCCGCAAGCGGTCGGGTACTCGGCCGAGAGCAAGGTGCGCGGCGGTAGGGTGAAGCTGATCGGGCGGAAGGTGCCACCGTTGACCGGCACATCCGGGAAGATGTGCTTGATGGCCACGTAACACGAGGACAGGGTGGTGTTGCGCGACATGTTCATCGGCCCAGTGGTGCTGGCACCGGTGCCGGTGAAATCGAAGTGCATTTCATCGCCCTTGACGGTGATGGCCAGCTTGACCGGCACCGGGCTATCGTTGATGCCGTCGTTGTCGAGGAAATCCTCGCAGCGGTAGGTGCCGTCAGGAATCTCTGCGATGTAGGAGCGCATCTGACGCTCGGAGTAGGCGATCATTTCGTTGAGGCACTCGGACAGCGTTTCTCGGCCGTAGCGCATCACCAAGGCCTCGATGCCCCGATGGCCGACAGCGAACACATTGACCATGGCCGAGAGGTCACCGGCGATTTCCTTGGGCAGGCGCACATTGGCTTTGAACATGGCCAGCAGGGCCTCGTTCAGACGCCCTTCTTCATAGAGCTTGACCGGCGGGATGACGATGCCTTCCTGGTGAATCTCAGTGGCCTTGGGGCCCCAGCCGCCGGGCACGTTGCCGCCTATGTCCATCCAGTGGCCGGTGGTGGCCAGCACCGCGAACAATTTGCCGTCGGCAAAAATGGGCGCTACCAGTTGCACATCTTGCAAATGACTGCCCCCGACATAGGTGTCATTCATGATCCAGATGTCGCCGGGCTTGAAGCCGCCTTGCTCGCGCGCCAAGCCAATGATGTGCTGTACCGCGAACTGCATGTAAGCCAGAAACACCGGCAGACCATAACGACCCTGGGCGATGGTCTCGCCGGTTTCCGGGTGGAAGATGCCATTGGCGCAATCGTTGGTTTCAGAAATGATGGGCGAGATGGCTGAGTGAATCAGTTGCAGATCCATCTCATCGGCGATTTGTTCAAGGCTGCCGCGCACCACGGCCAAGGTCACTGGATCCATTTACTTCACCTTCACCAAAAGATTGCTGTGGGAATCAACCACCAGGGTCATATCGGGCTCGACCACGGTGGTGGTGTCTTTCTGCTCGATGATGGCCGGGCCGTCGAAGTGCATGCCGGGCAGAAGGTCATCGCGCTGATAGACCGGTGTGTCGTACCAGCGCAGGAAGTGCGCCGGCCGCCGGCTCACCGGCTTGGGCGTCGCGCTGGAGGCCTGGGCCTGCGGCCGCGCAGCAGCTACGGTGCTGCGCGAGCCCACCGCCACGGTACGCAGGTTCACCATCACCACCGGGATGTCCTTGAGCGTGTTGCCAAACTGGCCGCGGTAGGTATCTATAAAAGCCTGCTCGAGCTCGGCATGGCTCATGCCGGGCTGGACCGGCACCCGCAAGGAGTGGATCTGGCCGGCGTAGGCCATGTCGGCAGCATGAGAGAGCACGACCGAGTCGACCGGTACCTGGCTGTCGCGGATCTGCTGCTGGGCCTGTTCGCGCTGACGCTCGAAGATGGCCGACAGGTCTGCTGCGGCTATCGCCTCCAGGCGCTTTTCCACCGTCTGCGAAATGTCGTAGCGCAGGTCGGCATAGGCGCAGCCCAGTGCGCAGAGCACACCCGGGTACTGCGGGACCAGCATGGTGCTCACGCCCACCTCGCGGATGAGGGCACCGCCGTGCAAGGGGCCAGCGCCGCCAAAGGCCACCAGCGCGAAGTCACGCGGATCCAGACCGCGCTCAATGGACATCAGCCGCATGCGGCCGGCCATGCGCTGATTGACCACCGCCAAAATCGCTTCGGCGGTCTGCTCCATGCCCAAGCCCAGTTTCTGGCCCAGATCGGCCACCGCCTTGCGCGCACCCTCGACGTTCAGGGTGCTGCCGTCGCCGTTCATGCGGCTTTCGGGATTGATGCGGCCGAGCACCACATTGGCATCGGTCACGGTCGGCTCGGTGCCGCCGCGGCGGTAGGCGACCGGGCCGGGCACCGCACCGGCGCTGCGCGGGCCGACCTGCAGCATGCCGCCGCGGTCGAGGTGGGCAATGCTGCCGCCGCCTGCGCCGATGGTGTGCACATCGATCATGGGCAGACGCAGCGGAATGCGAAAGTCCAGGTTGGTCAGCTCAGCCACCTCGGGCTTGCCGTTGATGATGACGGCCACATCAAAACTGGTGCCGCCCATGTCGCCGGTAATCACATGGCTAAAGCCCGATTCGGCGGCGATCAGCGCAGCAGCGGTGACACCTGCAGCCGGGCCGGAGCGCACGATGTAGGCCGAACGCTGGCCCAACTGGCGCAGCGGTGCCACGCCGCCGTTGGACTGCATGATGGCCACTTCACGCTCATAGCCCCAGCCTTTGAGCTTTTCAGCCAGATTCTTGGCGTAGCGCGCCACCAGGGGCTGCAAAAAGCCTTGGACCACCGCCGTACTGGTGCGCTCGAACTCGTAATACTCGCGCACCACCGAGGTGGCGGTGACCAGTTCCCAGGCCGGATTGATTTGCGCCAGGATGTCGCGCGCACGCTCTTCGTGGCTGGTGTTGGCATAGGCGTGCATGAAGGCGATCACCACCGACTCGACCTTGCGCGCCTGCAATTCCTGAGCGATGGCGCGCAGGCCCGCCTCGTCCAGCGGCTGCAGAACACGGCCTTCGTAGTCGACCCGTTCGTCCACCTCAAAACGCAGCTCACGTGGAACCAGGGGCTCGTGCACGCCCTCTAGGCCGTACATCTTCGGCCGATCGCGCCGGCCCAGCTCGATCACATCGCGAAAGCCACGGGTGGTGATCAAGGCGCAGCGCGCGCCCTTGCGCTCGATCACCGCATTGGTGGCTATGGTGGTACCGTGCAAGATGGCGTCTAGCTCGTTGGGACTCAGGCCAGCGGCCTGCAGGGCATTGAGCAGACCCACCGAGGGGTCATGCGGGGTGGATGGCACCTTGAGAATTTGGTGCGGCTTGCCGTCGCTTCCCGAGAAATACAGGTCGGTGAAGGTTCCACCAACGTCTATGCCTACGGTTCCTGTCATCTGCTTACTCCTGTCTGGGTCTCAGGCGCCTAGCCTGCTGGGTTTGTTCTGATGCCCGCGCGCGGCGCTGGCCGATTGGATTTGTTGCAGCCAGGCGCAGGCGCTGGCCATCCCATCGGCCGCCTGCGGCAAGCGGGCTGCGTGTTTGAGAAAGCCATGGTTGAGCCCCTGCGCACAGTGCGCCTGTACAGGCACCTGGGCTTGCTCGAGTCGCTCTGCAAAGGCCAGGCCCTCGTCGCACAGCACGTCATATTCGGCCGTCATCAACCAGGTGGTGGGCATGCCGCGCAAATCAGCCGCGCGCAAAGGACTGGCGTGAGGGTTCGTCGCCAGTGCGGGGTCTTGGAGATAGTGCGTCCAGAACCAGGCCATACCCTGCGCGCTCAGGCCGTAACCCTGCGCGTAGTGCTGGTAAGAGGGCCAATGCGCATTGGGATGGTCAGTCACCGGGTACCACAGCACCAGCGCCTGTGCCTCGGGCCCGCCCTCATCGCGCAGGCGCAGCGCAGTGACGGCGGCTAGGCAGGCGCCAGCGCTGTCACCGGCCAGGCTCAGGGCGGCGCCATCGGCGCCCAGGTCTGCGGCCATGGCGACCAGCTCCCGGGTGGCGGCCAGGCAGTCGTCGGGCCCGGCGGGAAAGGGGTGCTCTGGTGCCAGCCTATAGTCGACCGAGGCCACCACCGTGCCCGAGCCCAGGGCCAGACGCCGGCAGATCTCGTCGTGGGTATCAAGGTCCAGGCAGCAAAAGCCACTGCCGTGAAAAAACACCGTCAGGGGCAAGGGCGCTTTGTCCGACGCGGGTGTGTAGAGGCGCACAGTTAAAGGGCCGGCCGGGCCACGCACCTGAAGATCGCGCACCTGAGCCAGCTCGATGACGCTCTGGCGCGCGTAGGCCTTCTTCATTTGCGCGCGCGCCTGCTCTATCGGCAGCTGGTGATAGGGCAACACCCCCGCGCTGGAGGCGGCCGACAGTTCGGCGGCGATGAAGGGGTGCAGGGGCATGGGGGACCGCTCAGTGGTGCCGCAGCCTTATTGCGGCTGCACGCCAATGGAGGTAAGCAGGCGCTTCATGCGATCGACTTCAGAGCGCACAAACCCACCGAACTCTGCCGGGCCCATCCAGTAGGGGTCGGCGCCGATCTGGCCCAGGCGCTGCGCAATCTCAGGGCTTTTGACCAGCCGCTCGAGTTCTTCCGCCACCTTCCGGGTGATGGGCTCAGGTGTAGCGGCCGGCGCGAACAGACCAATCCAGCCCACAAAGTTGAAGTCGGCAATGCCCGCCTCCACCAGGCTGGGCAGATCTGGGGCCTGGGCACTGCGCCCGCCCATGCTGACCACGCCCAGGGCCCGAACCGCCCCGGATTTGACATGGGCCATGCTCGAACTGATGTCCGGAAACATCACTTGAACCCGGCCCGCGATCACATCGGTCAGGCCCAGGGGATTGCTTTGGTAGGGTACGCGCAGCATCTCAGCACCGGCCCGACGTGCAAACATTTCGCCCATCATCAGGCTGGAAGTGTTGCCAGCAGCAAAGGTCACGACCTTGGGATTGGCCTTGACATAGGCCAGCAACTCGGCCGGCGTGCGCGCAGGCACCGAGGGGTGCACCACCAAAAAGCTGGAAAAGGTGGCGATCAGACCGACCGGGGCGAAATCCTTGACCGGGTCATAGCCCAGCTTGGCCACCAAGCCAGGATTGACGCCATGCGTCCCGCTGGTCCCCAACAGCAAGGTCAAGCCGTCCGGGTTGGCTCGGGCCACCGCCATGGTGGCGATGGCGCCGTTGGCACCAGGACGGTTTTCCACCACCACCGACTGCTTGAGGGCCGTGCTCAGGTGCTGGGCCATCAGACGGGTGGCCAGGTCCGAGCCGCTGCCCGGGCCGAAGGGCACCACGATCTTTACCGGCCCGCTCGGATAAGTTGCCGGTGCGCCCTGGCCCCAAGCCGGACTTAATACAGCCGTCGACAACAACAGGGCTGCCCATGCCCGGCGCCCCATTGCACCGCGCTGGCTTCGTCCGAAGGCGGCCAGGCCGCCCCGTTTGCTCTCATGACGCATCACTACTCCTCCCACCCTTGCGGGTCCCCGCGTTCCTTGCAGGGCTATGGCCAAACGCCATGCCCCTGACGGCCCCCGCTTTGATGCGGGATGTCCGTTGGCTTATTCCAAATTCTTTCTGCTTGCGCTACCCGGGCGATTCAGACGCTGGGCCGCTGCCTCTTTGCTTCTCTTGTCGACCGCCTCAACATAAGCACCCACATGGCGGCCCATGCGCCGCCATGCGGCATCTCCGTCTCGCTGCTCGATCGCGTCCATCACCCTTTGGTGGGCCTGAACCACGGCCTGGCGCACCTCAGGCGAGTTAAAACCCCGCAGATCGGTGGCCTCGTAGACTGCCTGCGAAATGGCCTGGGTGAAGGCAATCAGTAATTCGTTGTGGCTGGCTCGGACCAGGCTCACATGCCACTGCAAGTTGGCCTGCAAAAAAGCGGGCACATCGGCAATGCATTCCTGAATATGGCGGTGGCGCTCCAGGAGACCGGCCCAGTCCTCGTCCGTGTGGTGCAAAGCGGCCAGGCGGGCGGACTGCGGCTCAATGGCCTCACGGGCTTGCAGCACTGACTCAAATCGTATGCCTTGGCCGCGGATAAAGGTCTGAATGGAGCGCTGAACCGTTTCGGTACGCGGACGCATGACTTCGGTGCCGCCGTTGCGCCCCATGCGCGTCATCACCAGACCTTCGACCTCCAGGATGAGCAGGGCCTCACGCACCGTCGCGCGGGACAGGCCAGACTGCAGCGCCAGCTCGCGCTCGCTGGGCAGAGATACCCCAACGCCCAATTGCCCGTCGAGAATCTGCTCACGCAGGACATCGGCCAGCACGTCTGCGGCCTTGGGAATGTCGATGGGGGTCAGATCCAGCATGATGGGCTATGCGAAAACAGCCACATCATATTTGGCCCAACGTTGATTTGGTCAGACCATATCGAGAATTTTGCCGGGGTTTTCCCTCAATCTCACCAATTTAGGCGTATGGACGGCTTCATATCGTCGCCCAAATTGACTTGGAGCAACTTTTCCCGCGATTTTTTAGAGGGGGTGACGGAAGAGTCCGCACCGGAGAGATGCCGAATCGGCGGAAAGGCTCAGACCGAGGGCATGCCGCTTGGACCGACTTCATTGACGCGGTGAACATAAGCGCCGACATGACGGGCCATACGCCGCCAAGCCGCGTCTGCGTCGCCGGCCTGTATCGCATCCATCACGCTTTCGTGCGCTCGCGCGACCGTTTTGCGGATTTCAGGCGGGCTAAATTCCTGCAAATCCGTGGCCTGGTAGACGGTTTGCGCAAAAGCACCGACAAAGGCGCTGAGCAATTCGTTGTGGCCAGCGAGCACCACGCTGACATGCCAGTCGAGGTTAGCGCGCAAAAAAGCGGCTACGTCGTCGATCTGCTGGACCAAGCGCTGGTGGCACTCATTGAGTTTTGCTAAATCCTGCTCGGTTCGGTGCAGAGCAGCCAGGCGGGCGGCATGGGGCTCTATCGCTTCGCGCACCTCCAGCACCGATGCCAACCTGATGTTTTGGCCGCGGATAAAAATTCCGATGGTGCGCTCGATGGTGGCCAGGCTCGGTCTGATCACCTCGGAGCCGCCGTTGCGGCCAGTGCGGGTAGCGATCAGCCCTTCCACCTCCAGGATGCGCAGAGCTTCGCGCACAGAGGCCCGTGACAATCCGGCCCGCTCGGCCAGATCGCGCTCGTTCGGAAGGATAGCGCCGACACGCAAGCGGCCATCCAAAATCTGTTCTCGCAGACTATCGGCGAGAACATCGGCGGCCTTTGGGACCTGAATCGGACTGAGTGTGAGCATGCCTAAAGATAAGCCAGCCACGATTGTATTAGATCCTCGATAAATCAAGGATGAATGGTGCTGACAGAAGATGAGGAACGAATGTGAAGCCTGAAAAACAAAACGCCCAACCTGTTCTTTCGAAGAGGCTGGGCGCGTTGCAGGCTGTAAGAGCCTGACAATGTCCTACTTTCACACGGGAATCCGCACTATCATCGGCGCTAAGTCGTTTCACTGTCCTGTTCGGGATGGGAAGGAGTGGTACCAACTTGCTATGGTCATCAGGCATAAAGGGTCGGTGACCTGCCCGTAAGCAGACTACCAAGATTCATAGAGTTGTATCAACGGTATTTAGAGACGACGCGCACACAGCACATCTTATTGATTGCGTCA
>JBILDR010000335.1:0-2692 GCA_044352515.1 Polaromonas sp. | reverse complement strand
ACGAGCGCCAAGGCTCCATCGGTAGACTGTGGCGGCCGCTGGGCAGTTACAGCGCGGTGCAGGACGAGGCCCAGGCCATCTTGCAGTCCCTGCGCATGGACGCGCTGGCGGCGCGCGCGCCGGTGGAGCTGGCCTATGGCGAGCAGCGCCTGGTGGAGATTGCACTGGCCATGGCCTTGCACCCACGCGTGCTGCTGCTCGACGAGCCCATGGCCGGTGTGCCTACAGGTGAGCGCCAGGTGGTGCTCGACGCCCTGGCCAGCTTGCCTTCGGGCCTGGCCATTTTGATGATCGAGCACGACATGGACCTGGTCTTTCATTTTGCCGATCGCATGATGGTGCTGGCCGAAGGCGCGGTGCTGGCCGAGGGCAGCCCGGCAGAGATTCGCCGCCACCCCGCAGTGCGCGCGGCCTACCTGGGCGAGGAGGCCTGAACCATGGCCTTGCTCGAAGTCACTGACCTGCACGCCGGCTATGGGCCGGTGCAGGTGCTGCACGGCATTGCGTTGACCGTCGAGCCCGGCCAGCGCCTGGCCCTGATCGGCCGCAACGGCGTGGGCAAGACCACGCTGCTCAAGGCCTTGATGGGCCTGGCCGATGTGCGCCGGGGCGCGGTGCATTTCGAGGGGCGCAGCCTGGCCCAGGCCGGGCCGGGCCAGCGCGCGCTGGCCGGCCTGGGCTATGTGCCGCAGACGCGCGACATCTTCCCCTCGCTCACGGTGGAAGAAAACCTCATTGCCGGGCTCAAGGGCCGGCCGGTGCGCTGCGTGCAGGAAGCCTACGACTTGTTTCCCCGCCTGGCCGAGCGCAAGGGCAACGGCGGCAGCCAGCTCTCGGGCGGCGAGCAGCAGATGCTCAGCGTGGCGCGCACGCTGCTGGGCCAGCCGCGGCTTTTGCTGCTCGACGAGCCGCTGGAGGGGCTGGCGCCCATCATTTGCCAGGAACTCATGGCCGCCTTCACCCGGCTGGCCAGCCAGACCGGCGTGGCCGTGGTGCTGGTCGAGCAAAAGGTGGAGGCCGCGCTGCGTTTTGCCCAGCAGGCCATCGTGCTCGAGCGCGGCCTGGTCGTCCACCGCGAAGCCTGCGACAGCCTGAGCGCGCGGCCCGAACTGCTCGAGCGCTACGTGGGCGTTGCGGGTGTCCATTGAACTGACAAAAGGGAGCATTCTCATGACCACTGACACCCTGGCAGCCGCCCCCGCGGGCGTGCCCGTGCTGGACGTCGATCCGTTTTCCAAGGAGCTGCTCGCCGATCCCTACCCCTACCACGCGCGCTTGCGCGAGGCCGGCCCGGTGGTGTGGCTGCCCAAGTACGGCATCTACGTCACCGGCCGCCATGAGCCGGTGCGCCAGGTGCTCAACGACCACGAGAGCTACATCTCCTCGGCGGGCGTGGGGCTGGCCAACTTCAACAAGGAGCCACCCTTTCGGCCCAAGAGCCTGATCCTCGAAGCCGACCCGCCCAGCCACACGCGGGCGCGCACCGTCCTCTCGCGCATTCTGTCGCCGCGCACTGTCGCGCAGATCCGCGAGAGCTTTGCCCAGGAGGCGGATCGTCTGCTCGACGGCCTGCTCGAGGCGGCCCAACGCGGCGAGGCCGTTGATGCCATTTCGCGCATCGCCGAGGCCTATCCGCTCAAGGTCTTTCCCGATGCCGTGGGCTTGGAGGCCGAGGGCCGCGAGAACCTGCTGCTCTACGGCGACATGATCTTCAACGCCTTCGGCCCGCGCAACGAGCTGCTCATCCGCGCCGCCGAGAAGGTGCAGCCGGTGACGGCCTGGATCATGGCCCACTGTCAGCGCGCGATGCTGCGCCCCGGTGGCTTTGGCGACCAGATCTTCCAGGCCGCCGACGCCGGCGAGATCAGCCAGGACGAGGCGCCCATGCTGGTGCGCTCCTTCCTGTCGGCCGGTGTGGACACCACCGTCAACGGAATCGGCAACGCCTTGTGGTGCCTGGCCGCAAACCCCGAGGCCTATGCCCGGCTCCACGCCGACCCGGGCCTGGCGCGGGGCGCCTTTGAAGAATCGCTGCGTCTTGAATCGGCCGTGCAGACCTTTTTCCGCACCACCTCGCGCGATGTGGATTTGGCGGGCACCCCCATCCCCGCGGGATCCAAGGTGCTCACCGTGCTGGCCGCCGCCAACCGAGACGAGCGCCAGTGGCCCGACCCTGAGCGCTTTGACATCACCCGCCGGCCCACCGGCCACATGGCGTTTGGCTCGGGCATCCACGGCTGCGTAGGCCAGGTGGTGGCCCGGCTGGAGGGCGAGCTCATCCTCGCGGGCATTGCCAAGCGCTTTGCCCGCATCGAATGGGCAGGCGAGCCCACGCGCCGGCTGAACAACACCTTGCGCGCCTTGGCCACGCTACCCCTGCGCTTTATTCCTGCCTGAGCTGCCATGCCCCTGATTTATCTGATTTCTCACGAAGGCCAGCGCACTGAACTGCAGGTTCCTGAGGGCCATAGCGTCATGCAGGCCGCGGTGGCCGCCGGCGTGAGCGGTATTGTTGGCGAGTGCGGCGGCTCGGCGATGTGCGCCACCTGTCACGTCTACATCGAACCGGCCTGGCTGGACAAGGTCCAGCCCCCGCTGTCCAACGAGCTGGAGATGCTCGAATGCACCAGCAGTGAGCGGCGCGCCGAGAGTCGGCTGTCCTGCCAGGTCAAGGTCCACGCCGGTCTGGACG
>JBILDR010000334.1:0-2694 GCA_044352515.1 Polaromonas sp. | reverse complement strand
TCCAGCGCGGTGGTGGGCTCGTCGGCCACGATCAGCTGCGGCTCGGCCGCCAGCGCCAGTGCGATGACCACCCGCTGGCGCATGCCGCCGGAGAACTGGTGGGGATAGTGGTCGATGCGCTCTTGGGCCGCCGGGATGCCGGTGTCCTGCAGCAGCTCGACGGCTCTTTGGCGGGCCTGTTGTTCGCTCAGCGGTAGATGGGCGAGGATGGTTTCTGTCAGCTGCCGGCCCACGCTGTAGAGCGGATTGAGCGAGGTCAGCGGGTCCTGGAAGATCGCCCCGATGCGCCGGCCCCGGATGTGGCGCATCTGCTGGCTGCTCAGGTGATCGATGCGCTCGCCTTGCAGCAGGATCTGGCCGCTGGCCACTCTCCCCGGGGGATCGAGCAGGCCGATGATGGCCGCGCCGGTGAGCGACTTGCCCGCGCCCGACTCGCCCACCACGCCCAAAATTTCGCCCGGCGCGATCTCAAAGGAGATGTCGTCCAGCGCCCTGAGCGTGCCGCGTCGGTGCGGGAATTCGACCACCAGGTTCTTGACTTGCAGCAGACTCATCGCAGCCTCGGGTTGAGGGCGTCGCGCAGCCAGTCGCCCAGCAGGTTGACGGACAGCGCAATCAGGATCAGCATCAAGCCGGGGAAGACGGTGATCCACCATTCGCCGGAAAACAAAAAGTCATTGCCCACCCGGATCAGCGTGCCGAGCGAGGGTGAGGTGGGTGGCACGCCCACGCCCAGAAACGACAGGGTGGCCTCGGTGATGATGGCCGTGGCCACCTGTATGGTGGCCAGCACCAGCACCGGCCCGAGCACATTGGGCAGCACATGGCGGCGCATGATGCGCAGCGGCGCCACCCCGGTGACCCGGGCGGCCTGCACATATTCCTTGTTGCGCTCGACCAGGGTCGCGCCGCGCACGGTGCGGGCGTATTGCACCCAGCCGGTCAGGGTGATGGACAGGATGAGCACGCCAAAGGCCAGCGACTCGTGGGCATTGGGGAACAGCGCGCGCCCGACGCCGGCGATCAGCAGGGCCACCAAAATCGCCGGGAAGGACAGCATCACGTCGCACAGCCGCATCAGGAAGGCGTCGAGCCAGCCGCCGCGAAAGCCGGCCACCAGACCCAGGCTGACGCCGATCAGCACCGACAGCAGCACCGAGGCCAGGCCGACCGCCAGTGAGATGCGCGAGCCATAGATGAGGGCCGACAGGATGTCGCGGCCCTGGTCGTCGGTACCCAATAAAAATTGCAGCTGCCCGCCCTCGCTCCAGGCCGGCGGCAGGCGGGCATTGCTCAGCTCCAGCGTGGCCAGGTCAAAGGGATTGTGCGGCGCCACCCAATGGGCGAACACCGCGCCAAACAGGCAGACCAAGGCCACAGCGGCCGCAGCCACCGCCGTCGGGGTGCTGCGAAAGCTGTGACCGACGTCGCTGTCTAGCCAGCGCTGGAGCCTGCTTGTCATGGCTTACTTGATGCTCATCCACTTGAAGGGCATGAAGTTGTCGGCCAGTTGCACCAGTTCGACATTCTTGGCGGCGCCCCAGGCCAGCGCCTGCTGGTGCAGGGGCAGGTGGCCGATGTCATCATGGTGGAGCTTGAAGGCCTCCTTGATCATGGCGTCACGCTTGGGCTTGTCGGTCTCAGACTGAACCTTGAGGATCAACTCATCGACCTTGGGGTTGCAGTAGCTGCCCAGGTTGAATTGGCCGGCGCCCTTGTCGTCAACACAGCGCATCAGGGAATTGAGGGCGTTGTGCGCGTCGTAGGTGGCCGGTGTCCAGCCCAGCAGGTAAAAACTGGTGTTGCGGCTGAGGATCTTGGGGAAGTAGGTGCCTTTGGTTTCGGCCTGCAAATTGACCTTCACGCCTATGCGCGCCAGGTTGGCGGCCACCGCCTGGCAGATCTCGCCGTCGTTGACATAGCGGTCATTGGGGCAGTTCATGCCGACCTCAAAGCCATTGGGGTAGCCGGCATCGGCCAGCAGCTTCTTGGCCTGATCGGTATTGAATGGCAGCCGGGTGTTTTGGTCGGTAAAAAAGCCGTTGATACCCGGGCCTATCATGAGCGCGGTGGGGTTGGAGGCGCCGCGCATCACGCTGCGCTTGATGCCCTCGATGTCGATGGCCTGGTAGAAGGCCTGGCGCACGCGCTTGTCCTTGAAGGGGTTCTTGCCCTTAATGCTGGACTGCAGCAATTCGTCGCGCTTTTGGTCCATGCCCAGGAAGATGGTGCGCAGCTCGGGGCCGGCCAGCACCCGCGCGTTGGCGCTGGCATTGATGCGGGCCACGTCTTGCACCGGTACCGGCTCCATCACATCGACCTGACCCGACAACAGGGCCGCGACCCGGGTGGCGTCATTGGCCACCGGGGTATAGACCACCTCGGTCACGTTACCCTCGATCTTGCCGCCCCACCAGCCCGTGAAAACCTTGAAAGTGGTCTTGATATTGGGTTGGCGCTCGACCACGGTGAAGGGGCCGGTGCCGTTGGCGCGGAAGGAGGCTGCGTTCTCTATGCCTTTGCGGCGGTCCACCGGGGTGATAGCCTTGTTCTCTTCGCACCATTTCTTGCTCATGATGTAGACCAAGGGCAGCACATCGGGCAGGATGGGGAAGGGCGCCTTGGTCTCGATCTCGACGGTGTAGTCGTTGATCTTGCGCACTTCCTTGAAGTCATTGACATAGCTTTTCATGT
>JBILDR010000333.1:0-2724 GCA_044352515.1 Polaromonas sp. | reverse complement strand
TTGCGGTGTCGATCGGTCTGTTACCGAAACCCCCTGAGAATTACGGTGAAACCCGGCTGATGGATGTCAGCTGACTACCCGCAAAGACTGCTCTTCAAAGTCAATCACGGCTTGCAGGGGGTATCGAACCGCCCAGCCTTGCAGCTTGACGAAACGCGGACCGGTTTTGCGTCGGCGCCAGTCCTGAAGGGTGCGAACGCTGATCTTCCAGCGGCTTGCCAGTTCGGTCTCGTTGAACATGGCGGTGGACTCGGCGGGCGTGGGGTTGGCTTGCATGAATTTCTCCTTGAACGGTGATGCGCAGCAGATATCGCTACTGCACAGCATTGAACCGGATATGCCTCGGCCCAGCCAGAAGAGAGTTGGGGGTGCTTGGGTAGGCATTGGTAAGGTTGCTGGCGCCTGAGTACCCGTGATGGCAGTTGCGGGTTCGTGAGCCAGGTTGATGGATGGAATGGGATGGCTGCGTACTGTTGAGCAGGCGAGATTCCCGCAACCTTCCGCAATCTTTGCCAACTTCTGCCATGGGCTAGCAGGACCCAGCAGTGGGCAGAAGCGCTCCTCATTGAGCATCAGGAGTATGGCTTGCGACGGCGCCCGAGCGGTGCCGTGTGGACGCATGCAGGGCTTGGTCCTCGTACGCCAGGATGTCGATATCCCGGTAGCGCACCTGGCCCCGGAGCTTCAGAAAAACCGGGCCAATCCCCTCAGAGCGCCATCGCTCAAGTGTTGATTCACTGATCTGCCAGCGCTGTGCCAGCTCGATTTGGGAGATGCATTGTCCGTTCATGTTGGTGTCCTTCCGCAGGTGTTGTCAGGACTCCATGAACGCGCTGTTTGCCATGAAAGCCAAGCGCGGTTCGCAAGATATTCACGGTATGTTCAGGGTGTTGAATGCTTGCATCAGCCGATTCCCCCCAAGTTCGGCCTGGCTGAGTAGTTGATCCCAGTCGTCTGGCGGGTGGCCGCTTTCGAGCATCTTTCGAAAGACGCGGTAAGCGTCATCGCTGCTCTCGTAGGCGCGCTTGGTGTCGTCATCATTGACCCAAGCGTAGACGATCATCTTGGCCGCAGCGTGGTACCGAAAAAACAGCCGGTACTGCTGAAAAAACTTGGCGCGAAACCAGTGTTTCCGATCATCGCCCAGGGTGCCACCCTGGCGGTATTCAGAGCGGGTTGGGTCCTGAGGGATGACATCAAAGGCCAGGCGGGCAATGGCGGCCAGTCGCTTGGTGGCGTTCTTCTTGACGTAGCCAGTCGGGTCTTTTTTCTTGAGTGCCTCGACTTGCTCCACCAGGGCTTCGACTTGCGCCATGAACAGCGGGTGCGCAAACACTGTCCAGCCGTGGATGGCCAGAGGAGCAGGCTTGGCAGCTTTCATTCATCGTCTGCCGACAAGGGCGCATCCAGATCCACATTCACCTCACTGACCAGCGACTGAACGCGTTGGACAAAGCTGCTGCTTACCGATTGCAGGCGGTCAGGATGGGTGGCGATGTCGTGCGCCAGGAAGCCCAGGAACTGGCCCAGCACCGGATCGTCGGCTTCTGCATCATTGGCGCGTGTCAGCACCACTTCGCCACTGGGGCGGATGACGTACTGGATCTTGTCGCGCTTACGCAGGCGCAGCGCACGGCGAACCGTTTCTGGCACGGTGGTCTGGTAACGGTCGGTCAGCGTGGATTCAGCTTCAAGGGTGGCGGGCATGGCGTGCTCCTGTGCGAGGTGTCTGATGCAGCCATGGTAATGCATTTGCCTTGTCAACGTCAATGCGATTGCATTGTCTTTCACGTGTAACGAGCGAGATCCAAGGGGGCAGCTGGCGCGGACTGTGATGCCGAAGTTTTTTGCGCGAAGTGCCTAGAAATTAGGCATGGGAGCGTTGCGTACGGTTGAGGGTTTCACGGGTTTGCCGGAAAAGTCACGGGGGTTTACGGCACAATATCAGCGATCCACTCGCAGCCATCAGGGGCCGTGAGAGTGTTGTTTGAACCGTGGTGTCGAGGCACCACCATTCACTAGGGGACTGAACTTTCTCAGTCCCCTTTTTCTTGCCCGGGATGCCCAGTGGTTGCGCCTCCCCAGGGTATCCGTCCGGCCAACCCATCTTGAGTCGATCTGATGAAGCTGGCATCGTGTACACGATTGGAGGATCGTGGAGACGATGGAACAGTTTTCAAACGATGGCCGGCCCCGCCGGCGTGACTACAGCAAGGCCTTTAAGGCGCAGGTTCTCGCTCAGTGCGGGCAGCCTGGTGCAAGCATCGGCGGTGTTGCTTTGTCCCATGGCCTGCACTCGAACATGGTGCATCGCTGGATTCGGGAGGCGCGGCAGGATCAGGCTTTTACGCTCAGTGCCAGCCAGGGCGAGCCAGCCGCATTTGTTGCATTGCCGCTGTCGGCGTCGGTAGGCGCGGCAGGCGTTCCGGCTGGTGCCGCGCCGACGCTGGTGCAAATCCGCCTTGAGCGTGCGGACTGGGTGGTCAACTTTCGGTGCCCGGCGCCTGAGTGTGCGGCCCTGCTGCGTGAGCTGCTGCGGTGATTCGCATTGACGCGATCTGGATGTCCACCGAGCCGCTGGACATGCGCGCCGGCTTTGACAAGGCCCTGGCGCGGGTGGTGCAGGTCTTTGGCGCGGCTCACCCCCATCACGCCTACCTGTTTGCCAATGCCCGCAGCAACCGCATGAAGGTGCTGGTGCACGATGGCTTTGGGCTGTGGCTG
>JBILDR010000332.1:0-2737 GCA_044352515.1 Polaromonas sp. | reverse complement strand
CAAAAGAAAGTGCCGTCACATCCCTGCAGGGCCTGCGCAAGTGGCGCGAGGCTGTGCCCAACGACCGCATGGCCCATGTGGTCAAGGATCTGCTGCGCACCATTCAAAGGGCGATGCAGATCCGGCTGGCCGAGCATTCGGTCTCTATCGGTCAGTGGGCTTTTTTGCGCATCCTGTGGGAGCGCGAAGGCATCACCCAGCGCGAGCTCAGTGAACTGGCCGGGGTGAGCGAGCCCACTACTTACAGCGCCTTGCTGGCGATGGAAAAAGCCGGTCTCATCACCCGGCAAAAACTGGCCGGCAATATGCGCAACCTCAGCGTTTGCCTGACGCCTAGAGGCCGGGCCCTCAAGGCCACCCTGGTGCCGCTGGCTGAGCAGGTTAACGCAGTGGCGGTCAACGGCCTGTCGGCCCAAGAGGTGGCGGCGCTGCGGCGCACCATGCTGCACATGATCGCTAACCTGGAGGCTGACGAATCAGCCTCCAGCTCGACGGACTGAGCCCGCCCGGCTGAGCGAGCTCTTGCCCGGCTCAAGAGCCGCGGGTGATGGGCATCTCGACGTCCTGGCGGGTCTGCAGCTGCCGGGCCAGTTCCAGCTTGGCCAGCGATGCGCGATGGACTTCGTCCGGGCCGTCAGCAAAGCGCAGGGCGCGCTGCCAGACATAGGAATAGGCCAGGGGAAAATCGTCGGACATGCCGCCGCCGCCGTGGGCCTGAATGGCCCAGTCGATCACCTTGGCGGCCATATTGGGGGCCACCACCTTGATCATGGCGATTTCGGCCTTGGCCACCTTGTTGCCCACCGTGTCCATCATGTAGGCCGCTTTGAGCGTCAGCAGGCGGGCCTGCTCGATCATGCAGCGCGATTCGGCGATGCGCTCATGCCAGACCGACTGCGCTGATACCGGCTTGCCAAAAGCGATGCGGCTGTTCAGGCGGCTGCACATCAATTCAAGCGCGCGTTCGGCCGCGCCTATGCTGCGCATGCAGTGGTGAATACGGCCAGGGCCCAGGCGACCCTGGGCGATTTCGAAGCCGCGGCCTTCGCCCAGCAACAGGTTGTTCACGGGAATCCGCACGTTTTCCAGCAGCACCTCCATATGGCCGTGGGGTGCGTCGTCGTAGCCAAAGATGGGCAGATGGCGCAGGATCTTGATGCCGGGCGTGTTGGCAGGCACCATGACCATGGACTGCTGGGAGTGCCGGGGGGCTTCGGGGTCGGTCTTGCCCATGACGATGAAGATCGCGCAGCGCGGATCGCCGACGCCGGAGGACCACCACTTGCGCCCATTGATCACATAGTGATCGCCGTCACGTTCGATGGAGCACTGGATGTTGGTGGCGTCTGACGAGGCCACAGCCGGCTCGGTCATCAAGAAGGCTGAACGGATCTCGCCGCGCAGCAGCGGTTCCAGCCACTCCTTTTTGTGGGCTTCGGTGCCGTAGCGCTCGATGGTCTCCATATTGCCGGTATCGGGCGCATTGCAGTTGAACACCTCAGGTGCCCAGTGCACCCGGCCCATGATCTCGCACAAGGGGGCGTATTCGAGGTTGGACAGGCCTTCGGGCGCGCGCGGCGAATGCGGCAAGAACAGGTTCCACAGGCCGGCAGCGCGGGCCTTGGGCTTGAGTTCTTCGATGAGTGTGAGCGGGACCCAGGCATTGCCCTTGGCTCGGTTGGCGGCAATCTCTTCATGGAAGCGATGCTCGTTGGGGTAGATGTGCTCGTCCATGAAGGCCAGCAGGCGCTCTTGCATCTGCTTGATTTTGGGCGTGTAGTCGAAATTCATGAACGTATCTCCTGGTGTTGTATTTGTCAGTGGGCGCCTGCGCGTTGAGCGAATTGCCAGGCGAGTTCGGCCAGCGGACGTGCGCCCGCGCCCGAGGTCTTGGCCTGTTCGCTGGAGGCGGTGCCGTCTTCGGCGCGTTTGGCAATGCCTTGGAGGATGGCGGCGATGCGAAACAGGTTGTAGGCCAAGTAGAAGTTCCACTCGGCCGCTGTGGGGAGTGTGGTCTGGGTGCGCTCGCAGTAGCTGCGCAGGTATTGGTTTTCGTCGGGAATGCCCAGGCTGGCGATGTCGAGCCCGCCGATGCCGCGGAACACGCCAGGGCTGATGTGCCAGGACATACAGTGGTAGGCAAAGTCGGCCATGGGGTGACCCAGCGTCGATAACTCCCAGTCCAGCACCGCAATCACCCGAGGCTCGCTGGGGTGGAACATCAGGTTGTCGAGCCGATAGTCGCCATGCACGATGGATACCTGCGCCTCGTCGCGTGCCGCCGCGGGGATGCTGCGCGGCAGCCAGTCGATCAGCGCGTCCATGGCCGCAATCGGCTGGGTGATGGAGGCAGCATATTGCTTGCTCCAGCGGCCGATCTGGCGCTCAAAATAATTGCCGGGCCGGCCGTAGTCACTCAAACCGATGGCGGCAAAGTCGACCTTGTGCAGGGCGGCGATCACCCGGTTCATCTCGCCGTAGATGGCCCCGCGTTCGGCCGGGCTCATGCCGGGCAGCGACTGGTCCCAGAACACCCGTCCTTGCACGAACTCCATCACGTAGAAGGCGCGTCCGATGATGCTCTCGTCTTCGCACAGACACAGCATTTGTGCCACCGGAACAGGGCTGGCTGCTAGCGCATGCATGACGCGAAATTCGCGCTCAATGGCATGGGCCGAG
This sequence comes from Polaromonas sp., assembly GCA_044352515.1. Taxonomy (GTDB): domain Bacteria; phylum Pseudomonadota; class Gammaproteobacteria; order Burkholderiales; family Burkholderiaceae_C; genus Polaromonas. The sequence continues at coordinate 58 of JBILDR010000332.1, read as the reverse complement.
GGCAAAAGCTTGGCCGCAGGCCCGGGCTTGGACCGCATCACATAAGACCTGCTGGGTG
>JBILDR010000331.1:0-2747 GCA_044352515.1 Polaromonas sp. | reverse complement strand
TCCATGAGCTGCCGGTCGAGGTGATCGCCCAGGTGCTGGCCGAGTCTTACCGCCTGCTCAAGCCCGGTGGGCTGGTGGCCCATCTGGACTTCCGGGCGCGTCAGCCCTGGCCGCAGTTCCTGATCGAGGGCCATAGCGTGCGCAACAACGAGGGCTTCTTGCCTGGCTTTAACCGCATGGACATAGCTGCCGCTTACCTGGCGGCCGGATTCGAGCCTGTGCGCGTCGAGCCCTTTGCCGAAACCGAAGGCGCGACCCGCGCCGACTGGCCCTACTGGCGCTTTCCCTGGACCTTGTTCTGGTCACGCAAACCGGCCTGAAACAGACCCCCACTTCGCCGATGCCTCAAAACCCCTATCCGCTTCTGTTCAGCCCGCAGGTGCTGGCCGGCCAGACGCTGAAGAACCGCATCACCCACGCCTCGATCTCGCCGCGCTTTGGCGCGCAGCAGGGCATGCATCCGCGTTACCTGCACTACTTCGTCAACCGGGCCAAGGGCGGGGCGGCGATGGTGGTGACCGATCCCATCGGCATCGTGCCCCAGCATGGGCTCGAACGCTTGCGGGCCTGGGACGACAGCATGGCCGACGACCTGCGGCGCCTGGCCGACGGTGTGCGCGCGCACGACAGCGCCCTGCTCGGTCAGGTGCAGGACACCGGGCGCGGGCGCCATGTGCCCGGCCGTGCCTACCAGACCATCAGCGCCTCGGCCCTGCCCGACGACCTGAGCTACTCCATGCCGCGCGCGATGACGGCCGACGACATCACAGCCTTTGTGGCCCACACGGTGCAGTCCTGTGTGCGCATGCAGCGCTGCGGGTTTTCGGGCATCGAGATTTCGGCCGGGCACGGGCATCTGTTCCACCAGTTCCTCTCGCCGCGCTCCAACCAGCGTGACGACGCCTACGGCGGCGACCTCGCCCGGCGCCTGCAGCTGCTGGTCGAAGTCTGTCAGGGGGTGCGGCAAAGCTGCGGCTCAGGCTTCATCATCGGCGTCAAACTGCCGGGCGACGACGGGGTGCCTGGTGGCATTGGTGAATTCGAAGCCGGCCAGATCGCACAAGGCCTGGTCGCACAGACCCAGATCGACTACCTGACCTACTGCCAAGGCTCGCACCACCGCAGCCTGGAGATGCACCTGCCCGACGACAGCCATCCGCGCCAGACCTATATGGGGCTGATCGCGCGGCTCAAGGCGCTCACGCCTTCGGTGCCGGTAATGGGCCTGGGGCGCATCACCGACCCGGCCGAGGCCGAGGCGATTTTGGCGCGCGGCGATGCCGACATGATCGCCCTGGGCCGCTCGCTCATCGTCGACCCCGCCTGGCCCCTGAAAGCGCAGGCGGGCAAGGCCAGTGACATCCGCTACTGCGTCTCCTGCAATACCTGCTGGAAGACCATCAATCAAAACCGGCACATGGGCTGCGACAACAACCCGCGTCTGGCCCAGGCCAACGAGCTCGACGAGACGCTTGCACGCGCCCCGGTGCTGCGCAAGCTGGCGGTGGTCGGCGCTGGCATTGCCGGCCTGCAGGCGGCGGTGACGGCCGCAGCGCGCGGGCACCAGGTCAAAGTCTGGGGCCACTCGTCCGATGTGGGCGGCCGGGCCCGCTTGCTGGCGCAGCTGCCGCTGGGCGAATCCATATCGAGCATCTACGATCACCAATGGATCAGCGCGCAGCGCCTGGGTGTTCAATTTCAATTGGGCCAAGCGGCCACCGCCGCCGATGTACTGGCCTGGCAGCCCGATGCGGTGGTGCTGGCCACCGGTGCTGACATGACCTGGCCCATGGATTTGCCTGAGGCCCTGCGGCTCGAAGGCCTGCTGCCCGACCTGCGCCAAGCCATGAGCGATGTGCTGCGCAGCCACGGGCCGCAAAGCGGTACCGCGGTGATTTATGACCTGGACCAGACAGAAGGCACTTACGCCGCGGCCGAATACCTGCGCGACCGCTTCGAGCGTGTGGTGGTGCTGTCGCCGCGCGAGACGATCGCCGAAGAAGTGGTGCTGGTGGCGCGCCAGCGCATACACCGGCGGTTTTTTGAGCGCGGCATCGAGGTCAAGACCTGGGTCGATCCGGTCTGGACCGAGCGCTTTGAAAACGAAGGCTGCCTACAATACCGCAGTGTGTTTGGCGGCCCGTTGCAAGACATTCAGAACGTGGCCTTCTTTGCCTACGCCAGCCCGCGCCGGCCACGCGATGATTTGCGCCTGCCGCTTCAGGCCGCCGGTCTGCCGGTGACGCTGGTGGGCGACTGCAAAATCGCCCGTGACGCGCTGGCCGCCACCTCTGAAGGCCACGAGGCCGGCATGGCCGTATGAGACTCGTTTCTGATTAACCGACCCATCACCAAGGAGTTTTTATGAAGTCTTCACCGATGACTCGCACCGCCACTGCCTTTGCCGGTGGCGCTAGGCGCTGGTCTGGCGCCTTGGCGCTGGCCGGCGTGTTTTTGCACGCTGGCGCCCAGGCGCAGGACTGGCCCAGCCGTCCGGTGGTGCTGATCAACCCCTTTGCCGCCGGTTCCTCGGTCGATGTGGTGGGGCGCCTGATTGCTCAGAAGATCGCGGCCAACACCGGCCAGGGCGTCACGGTGGACAACAAGACCGGCGCCAGCGGCAACATCGGTACCGACTTTGCGGCCCGCGCCAAGCCCGACGGCTATACCCTGCTGCTGGGCTCGCCCGGCACCATGGCCATCAACCCCTGGCTGTTCAAGAAACTGCCCTATGACGCCCTCAAGGA
>JBILDR010000133.1:0-9575 GCA_044352515.1 Polaromonas sp. | reverse complement strand
GGCGCCGATCATTTGAACGACATGGTCTTCGTCGACCAGTCGCCCATCGGCAAGACCGCCCGCTCCAACCCGGCCAGCTATGTGGGCGCCTGGGACGCCATACGCGAGTTATTTGCCGATGCGCCCCTAGCCCGAGAGCGCAGCTACACCGCCAGCAAGTTCAGCTTCAACAGCGGTGACGGACGCTGCCCCACCTGCGGCGGCTCGGGCTTTGAGCATGTGGAGATGCAGTTTCTCAGTGACGTTTATTTGCGCTGCCCCGACTGCGACGGCAAGCGCTACCGGCCTGAGATTCTGGAGGTGCAGATTGAGCGGGTGTTGGTCGATGGTCAGCGCCTGCGCCTGAGCGTGGCCGATGTGCTTGAACTCACCGTCAGCCAGGCCTGTGAGGTGTTTCGCCTGGACCGCGACGTGCTGCGCGCCTTGCAGCCCATCATTGATGTGGGCCTGGAATACGTCAAGCTCGGCCAGCCCGTGCCCAAGCTCTCGGGCGGCGAGGCCCAGCGCCTCAAACTGGCGGGCTTTCTGGCCGGCAAGGGCGAGGGTCAGGGCAAGGGTGCCCGCCCGCTCGCCAGCGCCAGCCGCCAGCCCTTGGCGCTGCGCCAGCACCGCGGCACACTCTTCCTGCTGGACGAGCCGACCACCGGCCTGCATTTTGATGACATCGCCAAGCTCATGCGTGCGCTGCGCAAGCTGCTGGAAGCCGGGCATTCGCTCATCATCATCGAGCACAACCTCGACGTGATCCGCGCCGCCGACTGGGTGATCGACCTTGGCCCCGAAGGCGGCGAAGCCGGCGGCCTGTTGGTCGCCGAAGGCACGCCCGAGGAATTGCGCCAGCACCCCACATCGCACACCGCGCAGGCCCTGCGCGAGTACGCACTAGCCATGGGCGAGCTGCATGGCGTGGCCGAGAAATCTGCCACCTACGACCTCTCCCCGCATTCACTCCCTCTGGGAGAGGGCAGGGGTGAGGGCACGCGCACCACAGAACCTCCCGAAGCGCGCCACGACCGCAGCCCCCACCCCAACCCTCCCCCAGAGGGGGAGGGAGCAAAGCGGGTTCAGGCATCGAATTCCATCCAGATCATCAACGCCCGCGAGAACAATCTCAAAAGCCTCTCGGTCGACATTCCGCGTGGCAAATTCAACGTGGTCACCGGCGTCTCGGGTTCGGGCAAGTCCACGCTGGCCTTCGACATCCTGTTCAACGAAGGTCAGCGCCGCTACCTGGAATCGCTCAACGCCTATGCGCGTTCCATCGTGCAGCCGGCGGGCCGGCCCGAGGTCGATGCGGTCTACGGCATCCCGCCCACGGTGGCCATCGAGCAGCGGCTCTCGCGCGGTGGCCGCAAGTCCACGGTGGGCACCACCACCGAGGTCTGGCATTTCTTGCGCTTGCTCTACGTCAAGCTGGGCATTCAGCACTGCGTCAAAGACGGAGCGGCTGTCATGCCGCAAAGCAGCGACTCCATTGCGGCCCAATTGCTCAAGCACTACCGCGGCCAGCATGTGGGCCTGCTCGCGCCGCTGGTTATCAACCGCAAGGGCGTCTACACCGAGTTGGCCGACTGGGCCCGCCCGCGCGGCCACACGCACCTGCGCGTGGACGGCGAGTTTCTGCCGACCACCGGTTTCCCGCGCATCGACCGCTTCAAGGAACACACCGTTGAGTTGCCCGTGGCCGATGTGCGCGTGCAGCCCGCCCAAGAAAGCGCGCTGCGCCAGGCACTCAAGACCGCGCTGGAACACGGCAAGGGCGTGGTGCATGTGCTGGCCCCGCTCGATGGCCTGAAGGCCGCGATGGCGGACGGCACGTCCACGCAAGGCATAGGCCGCATTCATGCCTTTTCTACCAAGCGTGCCTGCCCGGTCTGCGCCACCTCCTACCCCGAGCTGGACCCGCGCCTGTTCTCTTACAACAGCAAGCATGGCTGGTGCCCCGACTGCGTGGGCACCGGCGTGGCGCTGACCAAGGAGCAGCGCAAGGCCCTGGACGATTCCGTGCGCGACGACGACAACAAGGGCCGCGAGCAAAGCTTTGCCGAGCCTGAACTCGATGACGTGGTCGACACCGTCTGCCCCGGCTGCGCCGGCACGCGTCTGAACAAGCAGGCCAGAGCGGTGCGATTGCACAGCGCCAGCGGCGATGGCTGGTCCATCACCGACATTGCGCGCCTGTCCGTCAGCGATGTGCGCTCTTGGGTACAGGGCCTGCAATTGGTGGGCCGCGAGGCCGACATTGCGCGCGACCTCATTCCTGAAATCAAGAGCCGGCTCGAGTTTCTGGAAGAAGTCGGCCTGGGCTACCTCACGCTCGACCGTGGCGCGCCCACGCTCTCGGGCGGCGAGGCACAGCGCATCCGTTTGGCCGCGCAGCTGGGCTCCAATCTGCAAGGCGTGTGCTACGTGCTGGACGAGCCCACCATCGGCCTGCACCCGCGCGACAACCAAATATTGCTGGGCGCCCTGGGCAAGCTCAGCGAGCGTGGCAACACCCTGGTGGTGGTCGAGCATGACGAAGACACCATCCGCCGCGCCGACCACATCATCGACATCGGCCCCGGCGCGGGCAAGCGCGGCGGCCGCGTGGTCGCGCAAGGCAGCGCGGCTGACTTGTCGGCCGCGCCCGACTCATTGACCGGCCGCTACCTGCTGCACGCCATCCAGCATCCCCTGCGCCCACGGCGCGACACCGACCCCTCTGCCTTACCCCCTCCCCCCCTGGGTGAGGGCGCGGACGCGCCCGCCAAGCCCTTGAGCAAAGCCAAGCAAGCCGCCGCCAAAGCGCAAGCCCTCAAAGACAAGGCCGCCCAAGCCAGCGCCGAGCACAACGCCGCCATCTCACTCCCTCCCCCTCTGGGGGAGGGCAGGGGTGGGGGCATAACCTACACCCCCTGGCTGCACGTCGATGGCGCCAAGCTGCACAACCTGCAGAACGTCAGCATCGATGTACCCCTGTTCCGCCTGGTCGCCGTCACCGGCGTGAGCGGTTCGGGCAAGTCCACGCTGGCCCGCGAGGTGCTGCTGGCCAATGTGCAGGCCGCCGTCGCCCAGCGCTCGACGGCTGCCGGCCGCAAGCTCGACGAGGCTGGCAAGCACCCTGCCTGGGTCGGCTGCACCGGCGTGAGTGGCTACCAAGGCGTGGACCGCGTGCTGGAGGTTGACCAAACCCCCATCGGCAAAACCCCGCGCTCCTGCCCTGCCACCTACATCGGCTTTTGGGATACGGTGCGCAAACTCTTTGCCGACACGCTGGAAGCCAAGGCCCGAGGCTACGGGCCCGGCCGGTTCTCCTTCAACACCGGCGAAGGCCGCTGCCCCACCTGCGAAGGCGCAGGCGTGCGCACCATCGGCATGAGCTTCCTGCCCGATGTGAAAGTGCTGTGCGAAACCTGCCACGGCGCGCGCTTCAACCCCGAGACCCTGGCTGTGACCTGGCGCGGCAAGAGCATCGGCGAGGTGCTGCGCATGGAGGTGGACGAAGCGGTGGAGTTCTTTGCCGCCATGCCCAACATCAGCCACCCGCTGCAATTGCTCAAGGACGTGGGCCTGGGCTACCTCACCCTGGGCCAGCCTTCACCCACGCTCAGCGGCGGCGAGGCGCAGCGCATCAAGCTGGTGACGGAACTGAGCAAGGTGCGCGACGACATCACCCGCCGCGGCCAAAAAGCCCCGCACACGCTCTATGTGCTGGACGAACCCACCGTAGGCCTGCACATGGCCGACGTGGAAAAACTCATACACGTGCTGCACCGCCTGGTCGATGCCGGCCACAGCGTGGTGGTGATCGAGCACGACCTCGACCTGATCGCCGAAGCCGACTGGGTGCTGGACCTGGGCCCAGGCGGTGGGGATGCGGGTGGCCGGGTGGTGGCATCGGCGCCGCCGGATGAACTGGTGCGCTTGAAGACGGCGACGGGGGTGGCCTTGGGACCGGTGTTGGCGCGGGGGTGAGGGCTTAGGGCTTGAGCTCTCCGTGCAGCTTTGCCGAGGGAATATGCGGCGCTTACAGGCGCTTAGTCAGCTGTTTCTTGAATAGCAATTGGACAGAGTTGTCGAGCCTGCGCCATTCCTTCAGCGCGGCTTCGTGGAACTCCAGCTCATAGGTCTTCAAGCGCCACCTTGACCCGTTTGCCGCCTTGGCGCTGCTTGACGATCTGCGTCAGCTCCGCGTCTTCCAGGCGCTCCAGCAAAGCCTCATATGCCCGTGCTGACAACAAGTAAGCAGCAGGCCTGTTGTGATTGAGTACGGCCACAGGTGAGTCACCCGCATCCTGCAGGATGGCACTGGGATTGCGCCGCAGATCGGTCATGCTGACTGTCGTGCTGGCGTAGATGGAGTGGGTGGTGGTCATGAAATTTGTGTGCTTTATTTGACGTACCTTGTGAGCAGAGTCTGTATTTTTTCAACGTGTTTCCGCTGGAGCTGAGGCCTGGGCGATGCGACGGTAGCGGGCGCTCAGCTTGGGCCAGGCCAGCGCATCCGTGAGCTTGGGTCCACCGGCACGGAAGTGTCCACCAGCACCGCCGTCATGGGACAGGCTCTTCACGGCGGCGCTGCACGTCCGTCATTTCCTGTTGCAAACCGCCCAAGGCCGCCAGCCGTTTGGCTGACTGCACCCGGACAAAGGTGCGAAACACCTCTTGAAACAGGTCGGCCTTGTCCATGCCCGGGTCGGCCGCCTGCAAGGCCCGCTCGTACAAAGCATCATCGATCGTGACCGTGGTGCGCATGGAAAACTCCTGGAACAAGGCCTGCATCAAAAATGATGCAAAAGTGCAGCGTATTCTTGCGTCGTCCGCTGCTCAAGCCGATCGGTGGCGATCACGGGATGACCAGTCACGTTCGGCCGTCTCAATCGGTCTCTGACCCCGATCAATCCAGGTGGGCGCCTTCTGCGGGGCCAGCACCCCGAGCTTGCTTTGCAGCGAAGGTGAAAGCGCAGCAACCCGCTTGAACCGCTGGAGATCTGCAGTCTTGAGTTCGTGCACCTCTCCTTGTGGATCAGTCAGAGGAAGGTGCCTGGGCATATCTGTTCATCTCGCGTGCATTGGCCCTGCGCAACTTGCTTTCAGTACGGCAATTGCGCATTCACGCGAGACAGCCGGAAAGTCCTCGAGAAAGTCTTTGAGCGAAGAGGAGCCTTCAAGGTAGTCGAGCAGGTTTTTCACCGGCATGCGCGTGCCCGTGAAGCACAAAGCTCTAGTCATAAGCTCAGGATTTCGGCTGACAAGCTTAGTGTCCATAGGCACCTCTGACGGCGAGTTTAGCCGTGGGCACCCCTCCTTAGCAAAGGTGTCGCCCTCGCTCATCTTCAGGCCGAATGCTCTTGCTACTTCCCGTTCTTGCAGGGTCGAGCGAAGGGTTGGGGGCCCGGATCGGGATGCCAATCGCCCGCTTGTAAAATAAACCAAGTTGGTTAAAGTGACGGGGTGGAAAAAAGCACGCCCCATTGCAAGCTTTCGGTCGTCAAAGCCCTGGTGGCGCATGGCCAGGTTCGGGCCACTGCCAGTGCCTTCGCTGGCGCACGCGAGCTCGGCATCAAGGACTTGGCCGGCATGTGTGCGGTGGTGATGTCATTGAGCAACTCCCAGTTTTACAAGAGCATGACCACCCACGCCGACCATCGCATTTGGCAGGACGTCTACCACGCCCATACCGCCGGCGGGGATGAGGTCTACCTCAAGCTCACGGTGATCGATGATGTCCTGATTGTTTCGTTCAAGGAGCTGTGACCATGAAATGCCCAAGCTGCGGAGCAGCTGCACTGATCCACGACACCCGGGACCTGCCCTACGTCTACAAGGGCGAGCAAACCGCCATTCCTGATGTCACCGGCGACCATTGCCCCGCATGCGGTGAAGTGGTCTTAGACCGTGAACAGGGCGACCGGTACAGTGAATTGGTGGGCGCGTTTCAGCGACAGGTGAATGCAGCCCATGTTGACCCGGCCTTCATCGCCAAGGTGCGCAAGAAACTCCGCCTGGACCAGCGCGAGGCGGCCGACATTTTTGGCGGCGGTGTGAATGCCTTTTCGCGCTACGAGAACGGCAAGACCAAACCGCCGCTGGCCCTGGTCAAACTGCTCAAGGTGCTGGACCGGCATCCGGAGTTGCTCAAGGAAGTCAGAGCTTCTTGAGGTTGGACTAGGTCTTCAGACATGCCTAAAACATACCGCAGTGATGCCTTTGCGGCCATCCACGAAACCATGGAGGCCATGCATGAAATTGGCGCCATTGACAAACAGACGATGCGCGAATTTGATGAGGCCTGCCTGACGCCGGTTCTGCCCCTGGAGCCGGAGGAAATCAAAGAACTCCGTCTGCGCGAACACATCTCGCAGCCTGTTTTTGCCCGCTATCTCAATGTGTCGAAAAATTTGGTTTCTGACTGGGAGCGGGGGGTCAAGAAACCGGGGGGCCCTGCACTGCGCTTGTTGACGGTGATTCAGAAAAAGGGACTGCAGGCGATTGCTTGAGGGAGGGCGAGTCCTTGATCTTGGTCTCTCGTCGGTGCCTGTGGAATGAGGCATTCAGAATGTCGTTTGAAAAATCGGTATCTGACCCCGTATTAACCTCGTATTACTTGTGACACCAATTCATTCGTCAGACGTCAGTTGAAGCGCACCAATTCAATAACTCGCCAGACAATAAACGATACCGCTCCGGCGATGAGGGTACGAAACTGCCATCTTGCATAGAACCCTGCACGCTCTATGTTGACGTGAAGAGCTTGGGTCACTCCCGAGATTGCCGCTTCACAAACCTGCGGGTTCGGCGGCTGCTCCGGATGCATACCCTGCTTCAACTGTAATAAGTTGAAGTTTGCTGACATTGATCGCTGAACCAAATCGATGTTTTTGCAGCCGAAGTAGAAGCTTGCTGCCCAGAGCAGGGTTGCCAACGCTACGGGCAATAGCCACCAGGATAATATTTGCCCTTCGGTCTTCTGAACTGCGAAGCCAATCGCCGCACCAGCAGCGGCCAGCAGGAAGTAGGTGTGCTTGTTCTGAGAATCTGAGTGTGCCTTGTGAAGGGACTGCAGAAATGGGTCTTGGGTCATACAGAATATTGGTTAGCAGGCAGCGCAATGAAATCGGGTCATAGTTAAATTTCTAGGTGCCTTGTTTTTGATCTCAAGCCGCCCGCCTGAGCGCCGTCACCTCAATCTCAATCTTCTTCCGAGGATCAGCCAGGCCCGCCGAAATCATCATGGCCGCAGGCCGCACGGCGCCAAAGTATTGGCGCAGCACCGGCCAGCAGTCTTTGAACAGGCTGCCATCCGGCATGACGTAGGTGGCCCTAACCACATCGGTCCGGCTGGAGCTCGTCTGGGCCAGCGCTGACGCAATGTTCTTCAAGCATCGCTCGGTTTGCTCTGCCAAATCGTCGGAAATGGTCATGGTGGAATAGTCAAAACCGGTGGTGTCTTAGACGAAGATCCAGTCCCCCTGGGCAACAGCCCGGCTGTAGCCAATCTCTGCTTCAAAGGTGGAGCCCGAGGTGATGAGGGAACGTCTCATGGTGCGCTGGTGGAGTTGGGAGGGGTGGGCTAAAAACATTGCAGTCTTCCTCGATGCGGGTGATTGCCCCAACCGCAATAAAGCACGACTCGACACCGATGGACAAAGCTCATAGCAGAACTAATGAATTTTGACGTCCACAAGTATGTTCCACCCATCATCTGGACCTTCAATAACTGCAATTGGCGTCTTCGCGTGATTTATGCCCCTGATTCATTAAAAATTGATTTCTTGGGAATGACAATCTCAAGCACTGACTTGGCTACATCATCAATTAGCCCATCGTTCCTATTGGGAATCCAGTCTGCCACATTTCCTCCAATGCCTTGCTCAATATTAATGGTCCAGATATCTCTATTATCTTTAGGGCTTTTTAGGCTCACAGACAGAGTAAATTTTGTCGCGCATGACGATGTGCATATTCGTCGTTCGGAAATGGGCGTAATTAAAAGGAGATGCCGATCTTTGGTGCCATTTGCAAAAAGTTGATTAATTGGTGTGGGGGAAACTCCAGGTAGGACATGAATGGATGCGTAATCCGCAGCGAGGCCCTTGGAACGTAATTGAGGTATTAGGCGCTCTTGAATATTGTCACGCAATTTCTCTGCCTGCTCTCTGGGTGCTGTCATAACTCGCACGCCTGTCGTGACCGTTTTAGACTCGCGGGTGCCAGAGCTATTCGCCGTGTCGAATGGAATAATGGAAAAAAGAACGTTGAGTCCGGAAGTCTGAACGCCACCACTGGGCGCTGATCGAACAACGTACGATTTGGAGGCACAGGCACTGAGAACAACAGCGGAGCCGACAGCTACAATTATCGACGTATATTTCATTTAATTTCCCTTTGAAACTGACGCCAGAGTCAAACTGACATCTTTCTTTCTCTCTACCTCAAGCCAATTGCCTGGCCGCCGTCACCTCAATCTCAATCTTCATCCTTGGATCAGCCAGTTCAGCCGAAATCATCATGGCCGCAGGCCGAACGGTGCCGAAGTATTGGCGCAGCACTGGCCAGCATTCCTTGAACTGGCTGCCATCCGGTAAGACATAAGTCACCCTCACTACATCTGCCAAGCTGGATCCCGCTTGGGCCAGGGCTGTCGCTATGTTTTTCAGGCATTGCTCGGTTTGCTCTGCCAGGTCGTCGGAAATGGCCATGGTGGAATAGTCAAAACCGGTGGTGCCGGAGACGAAGATCCAGTCCCCTTGGACCACGGCCCGGCTGTAGCCAATCTCTGCTTCGAAGGTGGAGCCCGAGCTGATGAGTGAACGTTTCATACGGGGGCTACCTCGCTACAGATTCGCAACCGTCGGCCTAGTCAAATGTTCAGCTTACTGGAAACTGGCCCCATTAATCGTCAAGAAAAGTTGCGCATTGGGCTGATGTTTGAGGCTAGCGCCACTGTCCAAAAGTGGTGTTCGCCAGCGGTAGCCAAGCTGGGTCACCGCTAGAGCCATGAAAGACGGGGACATGCCGGGTTTCTTTTAGAGGCTGGCGTGTGTAAGCTTCCACACAAGGAGGCGCACATGGCAACCAACCTCGATCTCGACCCAAAGCTCTTGGACCAGGTTTTGGAGCTCAGTGGTGAAGCAACCAAAAAAGCCGCGGTCACGCTGGTCCGGAATACCCATTCATCGCTCGCCGTGAACAAAAAAAGCTCACTGAGCTTTTTGGCAAGTTGGATTGGGATGCAAGTTTCGATTACAAGGCAGAGCGCAGCCGTTCATGACTTTGCTGGTAGACACCAGCGTCTGGTCGCTGGCATTTCGGCGCGACGGATCGACGCATGAGCCTGAGGTTCTGGTGCTATCAGAGGCTTTGGCTGGCGCTGCAGCTGTCTTCACCACGGGGCTGGTTTTGCAGGAACTGCTTCAGGGCTTCGGCGGCCCGCGTTCGGCGCAGGCCATCATCCAGCGCTTTCGGGACTGTCAGTATTTCTGTGTGTGAGGCGGTTGGGTGAATTGGTTTTGGGTTGCTGTTCTTTTATCTTCAGGCCCCTGCCAGGCCGCCGGAGGCACCCCCCGGTTGGGCCATGTACTCATGGCTCA
>JBILDR010000132.1:0-9588 GCA_044352515.1 Polaromonas sp. | reverse complement strand
CAAAGCAGCGCCTACAAGAGCGAGGTACTGCCTGCGGGTCTTCCGCGTGTGGCCGTAGAAATGGGCAGCACGGACGGCTGGTGGAAGTATGGCTGCGCCGCTGTGGTCGGCATCAACACCTACGGCGAATCGGCGCCCGCGCCTGTGCTGTTCAAGCATTTCGGCTTCACGCCCGAGAACGTGGCTGACACCGTGAGGGCTGCCCTGCGCAAATAAGTTGGGCCGCGCATGATCGAGTCCGCATCGCGCCGGGGCGGCGCTCCTACAACGCTGCGCTGCCCTGATGAGGGTTGTGGGAGCCGCGCCTTCGCGGCGATACGGCCTTGCCAGGCGCAGCAGCCCTCAAAATTTTTTCTAGTCTCATCCCAGGAGTAATTCATGACCATCAAGATCGGCATCAACGGTTTTGGCCGCATCGGCCGCAATGTGCTGCGCGCCGCCGTGCAAAACTTCAGCGACATCCAGGTCGTTGCCATCAACGACCTGCTCGAGCCTGACTACCTGGCCTATATGCTCAAGTACGACTCGGTGCATGGCCGTTTCAAGGGTGAAGTCTCGGTCGAGGGCAACACGCTGATCGTCAACGGCAACAAGATCCGCCTGACGCAAGAGCGCGATCCCGCCAACCTGAAGTGGAACGAAGTCGGCGCCGACATCGTGCTGGAATCCACCGGCCTTTTCCTGGACAAGGCCACCGCCTCCAAGCACCTGGCTGCTGGTGCCAAGAAGGTGGTGCTTTCGGCCCCGTCCAAGGACGACACGCCCATGTTCGTCTATGGCGTCAATGACAAAACCTACGCCGGCCAGGACATCATCTCCAACGCGTCCTGCACCACCAACTGCCTGGCGCCCGTGGCCAAGGTGCTCAACGACAAATGGGGCATCAAGCGCGGCCTGATGACCACGGTGCATGCAGCGACGGCCACCCAAAAGACCGTGGACGGCCCCAGCAACAAAGACTGGCGCGGCGGCCGCGGTATTCTGGAAAACATCATTCCGTCGAGCACCGGTGCGGCCAAAGCGGTGGGTGTGGTGATTCCCGAGCTCAACAAAAAGCTCACCGGCATGTCCTTCCGCGTGCCAACTTCTGATGTGTCGGTGGTCGACTTGACGGTGGAACTGAACAACGCCGCTACCTATGCCGAGATCTGTGCCGAGATGAAGGCCCAGGCCCAGGGCGCGCTCAAAGGCGTGCTCGGCTACACCGAAGACAAGGTGGTGGCCACCGACTTCCGTGGCGAGACCTGCACCAGCGTGTTTGACGCCGACGCCGGCATCGCCCTGGATGGCACCTTCATCAAGGTGGTGGCCTGGTACGACAACGAGTGGGGCTACTCGAACAAGTGCCTGGAGATGATCCGGGTCGTGGCCAAGTAAGTTCCAGCAGGCGCACGCCTGCCGGCAGCAGCGCCCTCTGCGCCTCTCAAGGCACCAACACCCGGGGCGCCCAGCCGTGGTCGGCCGCTCGTTGGGCGAAGCCCTTCGCGTCGAAGGTGGCCAAGGCATCGCAATGGCGGCTGCTGGCGTGGTGCAGCGCGTCTGCAAAATCAAAGCCGTGGCTCAAGCTGTCGCAAGCGCTTTGCAAGGCTTGCCGGTCCTGCACTTGCACATGGGGCATGGCCAGCAGGTGATTGAAGACCTCAGCCACGGTCTTTGGCGTGAGCTTGTAAAAGCCGCGCAGCACCCACTCGAGCTCCAGCGCAACCGTGGTCGCTACGAAAAGGGGTTTGCCACTTTCCAGCAAGGCGCGGGCTTGTTCGCACTGCGCAGCGGTGGCAGCATCGGTACGCTCGGCCTGCACGTAGTAGCGCGCCAGCACATTGGTGTCCAGCGCAGTCAGGCGCGCTGTGCGATGCGCGCGCTGCGTCATGGCTTGAGTGCTTTGGCCGCGTCCCAGTCGGCAGGCACATGCGGCCCCTTGGCCTTGACCATGCCAAAGCCCGTTTGCGGCAGTTGTCGTGCTGACGGCGTCGGACTCAGGGTGATGTAGGTGGCATCGGCGCTGAGGTCGAATTGCACAGCCTGGCCTGGCGTCAAGCCCAGGCGCTGTCGCAGCGCTTGTGGAATCGTGACTTGGCCTTTGCTGGTGATGGTGGACAGCATGTGGGGTGCTCCTGGGCGTGCGCTCGCCGGTCGGCGATGGATGCCGATTGTATTACCAGGTAAGACCGACTTGATTCTTCCAAGTTCGAGGGGGTCTTGACACCCCGGGCCTCATCCTGAGCCGGTAGCTCAGGCTTCGATGCACCCGAGCGCTCAGCTCACCCTGCCGCGCAGCAGGGCCATCAGCCTGCTCGGTAACTCCGGCACGCGCAGGCACAGCCAAGCCAGCATCAGCAGATTGCCCAGAGCCAGGCAGGCAAATAAGGCCGGCAGTGATACGCCGGCCATCAGCAGGGCGGCGCTGATGAGTGCGCTGGCCACCATGAACAAGGCGTTCAGGATGTTGTTGGCGGCGATGATGCGCGAGCGGTGCGTGACCTGGCTGCGCACCTGAATCAAGGCGTACATGGGTACGCTGAACAGGCCCGCGCTCAGGCTGAGCAGACCCAGATCCAGCAGCACCCGCCAATGGGTCGGCTGCGCCAGGAAGGCGCTCACACCCATCAGCTCGGCTGCGGGAAGGCTGCGCACCGCCAGCCAGAAGTCCAGGGTAAAGACGCTCATGCCCAGCGCGCCCAGGGGCACCAGGCCGGTCTCCACCGTGCCCCGGCTCAGGCGTGCGCACAGCAGGGAGCCTGCGCCTATGCCCAGCGAGAACACCACCAGCAGGAGTGAGGCGACCTGTTCATCGCCGTGCAGGACCTGTCTGGCCAGCACCGGGAACTGGCTGAGAAACACCGCGCCGAAAAACCAGAGCCAGCTGATGCCCAGCAGCATGTGCCAGCTCACGCTGTCTTGCCGCGCCAGTCGCAGATTGGCCAGGGTTTCGCTCCAGGGCTTCCAGTGGATGCGCAGCTCGGGGTCGGCCGCGGGCAGCGGCGCCATGGCCTGGGCCGACCAGCGCCCCAGCAGTGCCAGCAGCAGGCAGGCCGCCGCCACCGCCTCGCGCCCTAGGCCCGGCAGCGCGATCAACAGGCCGCCGGCCATATTGCCCAGCAAGATGGCCATAAACGTTCCGGACTCCACCAGCGCATTGCCGCCCACCAGCTCACGCTCGGCCAGTACCTGGGGCAGCAGTGCGTATTTCACTGGCCCAAACAGCGTCGAGTGCAGGCCCATCAAAAAGACGCAGACCAGCAGCAAGCCGGCTTGAAAGTCGGGCGCATCAAGCGCAAAACCCAGAGCTGCCAAGGCCATGATGGCGATTTCCAGGTTCTTGACCGCACGGATGATGCGTGTCTTCTCCAGCCGGTCGCACAGCTGCCCGGCCGTGGCCGAGAACAGCACAAAAGGCGCGATGAACAAGGCCCCGATCACCAGCCCAGCAAGCGCCGGCGGCAGCCAGCTGATCTGCAGCTGGTAGGTCACCATCACGGTGAACGCGAACTTGAACAGGTTGTCGTTGGCTGCGCCAGCGAACTGCGTCCAGAAAAACGGCGCAAAGCGGCGTTGGCGCAGCAGTGCCAATGGGCTGGGCTGGGGCGTGTTCATGCCGGCGAGCTTAGCCGATGCACAATAGTCGCCATGACTTCAGAGCCTTTGATCGCATTGCTCCAGCAGCGCCTGCCGGCCTTGTTGGCGGTCTACGCTTTTGGCAGTCGCATTGTGGAGCAGGGGCAGGCAGCGCGGGTCGATAGCGACCTGGACTTGGCGGTGTTGCTCGAAGGCTATGCAGACCCGGTCGCGCTGTTTGATCTGTCGGGCGAGCTGGCCGATCTGGCCGGCTGCCCGGTTGATTTGCTCGACATGAGGGCCGCCTCCACCGTGATGCAGTACCAGATCCTTACCACCGGCCAGGCCTGGTGGCGCAAGGATGTGCACGCCGGCCTGTTCGAGGCCGCAATGCTGAGCGAAAAGATGTCACTCAATGAGGCGCGTGCCGGCCTGATCGATGACGTCCGCCATGCGGGGCATGTGTATGGTCGATGAGGTCTTGCTCAACAAGGCGGCCATCATTGAGCGCTGCGTTGCCCGCGCCCGCGAAGAATATGATTTTCTGGCCTATGCCCGCCAGATCGTTTTGCACGAGGCAGCGCAGTAGAGACGGCATTGTGTCGCTTGGCTAGCCCAAGGCGCAGCCGCGTCCATGCCCTATCCCCCAAAGCCCCGCGCCAGGCCCAGGCGCAAGGCCTCGACCAGCGCCGCCACCGCCCTTGGCACATGCGGCGAGTAGGGGCGGATGGCGTAGATGGTCTCGGCAAAGGCGCCCACGGCTTTCCAGTCGGGCAGTACGCGCACCAGCTTGCCCTGGGCCAATGCGGCCTGGGCGCTGAAGTCGGGCATGAGGGCGATGCCCGCGCCAGTCAAGGCTGCTTCGCGCAGAGCTTCACTGTTGTTGGCGGCAAAGTTGCCCGCCACCGGCACGGTCAGACGCTCGCCAGGGGCGTTGCGACCCAGACGCTCGAAGGTCCAGGCCGGGCTGTCTTGCGAGCGCGGGTAGTGCAGGCAGTTGTGGCTTTGCAGGTCCAGCGGAACCTTGGGCACACCGCGCCGGCGCAAATAGCTGCGACTGGCCACCAGCACCGACTGCGTGGTACATAAGGCCCAGGCCACATGGGTGTCGGGGGCGCGCTCGGTGTGGCGTATGGCCAGATCAAAGCCTTCGGTGGCCAGAGCGCTCAGGCGGTCTGAGAGGTCGAGCTCGATGCGCACCTGCGGATGGCTGCGCAGGAATTCGGTGAGCAGCGGCATTAGCTGCTGACGCGCCAACGCCACCGGCGCGGTGACGCGGATCAGCCCGCTGGGCTGATCGGCCAGATCCCGCACCTGGGCAAAGCTGTGCTCGATCTGCTCAAAAGCAGCATGGGTATCGTCGACCAGCTTTTGGCCCGCCTCGGTCAGCCGCACGCTGCGGGTGGTGCGCTGCACCAGGCTCACCTTGGCGGCCCGTTCCAGCTCGGCGATGCGCTGGCTCATGGCGGCTTTGCTCACCCCCAGGCGGGCGGCTGCTGCGGTATAGCTGCCTTGCTGGGCCAGCACGCTCAGCCAGTGCAGGTGGGCCCAGAGGGCGCTGACTTTTTGCTCTTTCATCGCCACATTGTTCATCAAAATGAACAATCAATTCAGCCGCGCGGTCTTGTGGGGCTCAGGCGCCCTGCCTAGACTAAAGACCTTAAAAAGTCAGGCGTGCGCCGCAGCACTGCTCCCCGGCGCCAAGCCGAAGATGTGGGCACCCGCGCCGCTGCGCACACACGCCTCTCGCAAGCCCCTTCGGAGACATTCATGAGCACTGCCCAGATCGCCCATTTCATCAACGGCCAGCCCAGCGCAGGCACATCAAGCCGCCAGCAGCCGGTGACCAACCCGGCCACCGGGGCCGTGACCGCCCAGGTGGCACTGGCCAACAAGTCCGAGGTCGATCGCGCGGTGGCCGCTGCCCGCGCCGCCTTCCCGGCTTGGGCTGATACGCCGCCGCTGCGGCGCGCCCGGGTGATGTTCAAGTTCCTCGAGTTGCTCAACGCCCAGCGTGACACCCTGGCCCACATGATCACCGCCGAGCATGGCAAGGTCTTCACCGATGCGCAGGGCGAGGTCACCCGCGGCATCGAGATCGTTGAATTTGCCTGCGGCATCCCGCAGTTGCTCAAGGGCGACTACACCGAGCAGGTCTCCACCGGCATCGACAACTGGACCATGCGCCAGCCCCTGGGCGTGGTCGCCGGCATCACGCCTTTTAACTTCCCGGTGATGGTGCCGATGTGGATGTTCCCGGTGGCCATCGCTGCGGGCAATACCTTCGTGCTCAAGCCCAGCCCGATCGACCCTAGCCCCAGCCTGTTCATGGCCGATCTGCTCAAGCAGGCCTGCCTGCCTGAGGGCGTCTTCAATGTGGTGCAGGGCGACAAGGAGGCAGTCGATGCCTTGCTGGTCCACCCAGACGTGCAGGCCATCAGCTTTGTCGGCTCCACGCCGATTGCCAATTACATCTACGAGACTGGCGCCCACCACGGCAAGCGGGTGCAGGCTCTTGGCGGGGCCAAGAACCACATGGTGGTGATGCCCGACGCCGACCTGGACCAAACCGTCGATGCGCTGATCGGCAGTGCCTATGGCTCGGCTGGCGAGCGCTGCATGGCGATTTCCGTGGCGGTGCTGGTCGGCGATGTGGGCGACAAGATCATGCCCAAGCTGATTGAGCGTACCCGCGCGCTCAAGGTGCTGCAAGGGGAAAACCTGGCCGCAGAGATGGGCCCCATCGTCACCGATGCGGCGCGTCAGCGCATTCGGGGCTATATCGATGCCGGCGTGGCCGAGGGCGCCCAACTGCTGGTCGACGGCCGGCAGTTTGACGGTGCGCAGGCGGGCAGCGGCTGCGAGGCCGGCTTCTGGCTCGGCGGTACCCTGTTCGACCATGTCAGCACCGACATGAAGATCTACAAGGAAGAAATCTTCGGCCCGGTACTTTCCTGCGTGCGGGTGAGCGACTTCGCCACTGCGGTGCGCATCATCAATGAGCATGAATTCGGCAACGGGGTCAGCTGCTTTACCCGCGATGGCAATGTCGCCCGCGAGTTCTCCCGCCGCATCCAGGTGGGCATGGTCGGTATCAATGTGCCGATTCCGGTGCCCATGGCCTGGCATGGCTTTGGCGGCTGGAAGCGCAGTCTTTTTGGTGACATGCATGCTTACGGCGAGGAAGGCGTGCGTTTTTATACCAAGCAAAAATCCATCATGCAGCGCTGGCCCGAGAGCATAGGCAAGGGCGCCGAATTCGTGATGCCGACCTCTAAATAAAGGCAAGGTGCTCCCGGCCGGAGCAGCTCTTGGGCGGGCTCCGTAATAAGTATCAAATTTGATCAAGCTCATCGGCGGCCCCGGCGCCGCTTGGGCAAACTCGGGTAAGCTCGCCGACAGCTGAAAACTTGGCAAGGATTAGCCTTGCTCCATAACAAGGAAGGAGAGCGCCATGCTCATAGGAGTACCCGCAGAAGTTCTGGCGGGCGAGACGCGCGTCGCGGTGACCCCCGAGACGGCCAAGAAATTCATGGCCCAGGGCCACACGGTGCGCATACAGTCTGGCGCTGGCCTGGCCGCGAGTGCGCCTGACGAGGCTTACACCGCCGTCGGCGCGCAGATCACCGACGCGGCCGGCGCCTACGCCGCCGACATCGTGCTCAAGGTGCGCTGCCCGCAGGAGGCCGAAGTGCCCCACCTCAAGTCCGGCGGTGTGCTCATTGGCATGCTCAATCCTTTTGACCGCGCGGGTTTGGATCGGCTGGCCAAGGCCGGCCTGAGCGCCTTTGCGCTGGAGGCGGCGCCGCGCACCAGCCGCGCGCAAAGCATGGACGTGCTGTCTTCGCAGGCCAATATCGCCGGCTACAAGGCGGTGATGATGGCTGCCGAGCGTTATCAGCGCTTTTTCCCCATGCTGATGACTGCCGCCGGCACCGTCAAGGCGGCGCGGGTGGTGATTCTGGGCGTCGGCGTGGCCGGGTTGCAGGCCATCGCCACCGCCAAGCGCCTGGGTGCCGTCATCGAAGCCTCCGACGTGCGCCCCAGCGTCAAGGAGCAGGTCGAGTCGCTGGGCGGCAAGTTCATCGACGTGCCCTACGAAACCGATGAAGAAAAAGAAGCCGCCGTGGGCGTGGGCGGTTATGCCCGGCCCATGCCGCCGTCCTGGCTAGAGCGCCAGAAGCTGGAAGTGGCCAAGCGCGTGGCGCAGGCCGATGTGGTCATTACCACCGCCCTCATTCCGGGCCGCCCCGCGCCCGTGCTGGTGACCGAAGACATGGTCAAGGCCATGAAGCCGGGCAGCGTGATCGTCGACCTGGCCGCGCCGCAAGGCGGCAACTGTCCGCTCACCGAGCCGGGCAAAACCGTTACCAAGCACGGCGTCATCTTGGTCGGTGAGACCAATGTGCCGGCCTTGGTGGCCGCCGATGCCAGCGCCCTGTATGCGCGCAACCTGCTGGACTTCATGAAGCTCATCATCAGCAAGGAAGGCAGCCTGAACATCGACATGCAGGACGACATCGTCGCTGCCTGTCTCATGACCCAGGGCGGCCAGGTGCTGCGCGCCTGAGGCCTTTACTTCACTCTCACAAGGGCTCTGTCATGGAACTCGTCAATCCCACCATCACCAACCTCATCATCTTCGTGCTGGCCATCTACGTGGGCTACCACGTGGTCTGGACCGTCACTCCCGCCCTGCACACGCCGCTGATGGCGGTGACCAATGCGGTCTCGGCCATCGTCATCGTCGGCGCCATGCTGGCCGCCGCCATGACCGAAACCCCCCTGGGCCAGACCATGGGCGTGCTGGCCGTCGCGCTGGCGGCGGTCAATGTCTTTGGCGGCTTTTTGGTCACCCGGCGCATGCTTGAGATGTTCAAAAAGAAAGACAAGAAAGCGGGAGCCCAAAAATGAGCATGAATCTCGTCACGCTGCTCTATCTGGTTGCCAGCGTCTGCTTTATCCAGGCCCTCAAAGGCCTGTCGCATCCCACCACCTCCATTCGCGGTAATGTGTTTGGCATGACCGGCATGGCCATTGCCGTGCTGACCACCGCCGCACTCATCGTGCAATTGGCCGGCTCGGCCGCCGGCCTGGGCTATGTGCTGCTGGGCCTGGTCATCGGTGGCGCGGCCGGTGCCATCATGGCGCAGCGGGTCGAGATGACCAAAATGCCCGAGTTGGTGGCCTTCATGCACAGCATGATCGGTCTGGCGGCGGTCTTCATCGCCATTGCTGCGGTGGTCGAGCCTGCGGCCTTCGGCATCGTCGCCAAGGGCAAGGGCACGGTCGACATTCCGGCCGGCAACCGGCTGGAGCTCTTCCTCGGTGCAGCCATCGGTGCCATCACCTTCAGCGGCTCGGTGATCGCCTTCGGCAAGCTCTCAGGCAAGTACAAGTTCCGCCTCTTCCAGGGCGCGCCGGTGGTGTTTGCCGGCCAGCACATGGTCAATCTGGTGCTGGGTCTGGCCACCGTGGGTCTGGGGGTGTTCTTCATGTTCACCGGCAACTGGGATGCCTTCCTGGTCATGCTGGCCCTGTCCTTCGTGCTGGGTGTGCTCATCATCATCCCCATTGGCGGCGCCGACATGCCGGTGGTGGTGTCCATGCTCAACAGCTATTCGGGCTGGGCGGCAGCGGGCATCGGCTTTAGCCTGAACAACAGCATGCTGATCGTGGCCGGTTCCCTGGTGGGCTCCTCGGGCGCGATCCTGAGCTACATCATGTGCAAGGCCATGAACCGCTCCTTCTTCAATGTGATTCTGGGCGGCTTTGGTGGCGATGCGGGCTCGGCCGCGCAAGGCGCTGCGGTTCAGCGCACCGCCAAGAGTGGTTCGGCCGACGACGCGGCCTTCATTTTGGGCAATGCCGAAAGCGTGATCATTGTTCCGGGCTACGGCCTGGCGGTGGCGCGCGCCCAGCATGCGGTCAAGGAGCTGGCTCAAAAGCTCACCGAAAAAGGCGTGAACGTGAAATACGCCATCCACCCAGTGGCCGGCCGCATGCCCGGACACATGAACGTGCTCTTGGCCG
>JBILDR010000131.1:0-9590 GCA_044352515.1 Polaromonas sp. | reverse complement strand
GGCTCGATGACTGACCTTGCTCAAAGGCCGCATCGCGCCGGGGCGGCGCGCCTACTCCTGCTGCCCATCCGCCTAGGCCACCACGCCTGCTTCAAGGAAGCCATCAACCTCCTGCGCGCTCCAGCCCACGTCCAGCAGCACCTGCCGGCTGTGCTCGCCGCAGCGTGGTGGGCTGAGGACGATGCCGGGCCGCTGGCCGGCCAGGGTGATGGGCACCAGCGGTGCCAGCACCTCTTGGCCGGCACGTGGACCATCGGGCAGTTGCATGGGCGCCAGGCCGCCGGTGGCCAGGAGGTGCGGGTCTTCGAACAGGTCTTCGGGGCTGCGTATCGGCGCATAGGGCAGCCCTGCGCCCTCCATGGCCTGGGCCAGTGCCTGTGCCTCGAAAGTCTCTAGATGGGCACGCAGGCGGGGCATCAGTGTGGGCCGGGCCAGTACCCGCTGGTTATTGGTGGCCAGGCTGGGCTCGGTCTTGAGATCGGGCAAGCCCAGCACATCGCAAAACAACAGCCACTGGGCGTCGCTGACCGCCGCCAAAAAGATCTGCTCGCCATCCTTGACGGTGAACACGTCGTAAATGGCCCAGGGGCTGACCCGCGCCGGCATGGGGGCCACCGGCTTTTGCAGGATCGCGTGCTGCAGCATGTGCTGGCCGACCAGAAAAACATTGTTCTCATAGAGGGCAGACTGCACTTCCATGCCCTGCCCAGATATGCCACGCTGCACCAAGGCCGCCATCACACCGATGGCGCCAAACATGCCGCCCATGATGTCATTGACGCTGGCTCCCGCACGCAGCGGATCGCCCGGCCGACCGGTCATAAAGGCCAGGCCACCCATCATCTGCACCACTTCGTCCAATGCCAGGCGATTCTGATAAGGCCCCGGCAAGAAGCCCTTGTGACTGACATAAATCAGCTTTTTGTGGTCTGGTGCCAGATCTTCATAAGCCAGCCCGAGCTTGGCCAGGGCACCGGCCTTGAAGTTCTCGACCACCACATCGGCGCCCAGGCACAAGCGCCTGGCCACCGCCCTGCCCTGCGGCTGATGCAGGTCGAGGGCGAGGCTCTTTTTGTTGCGGTTAAACAGCGGGAAAAACCCCGCGCCTGCGCCCAGCAGCTGCCGGGTGCGGTCGCCGCCCAGTGGCTCGATCTTGATCACCTCGGCGCCCAGATCAGCCAGGATCATGCCGCAGGCCGGCCCCATCACCATGTGGCTCATCTCGATCACCCGCAGGCCGCGCAGCGGCAGCGCCGAGGCCGCGCCGCTCATGCGCTGGCTGGCCTGGGCGGCAGCTCGATGCGAAAGTGGCGCTTGAGGATGTCGGCGATGTTTTCAAAGCAGGAACCGTAGCGCACCACCTCCAGCGTCTCACAATGGAGCAAGGTGGACGATGACTGCCAGGGGTGGTATTTCATCAGACCGTAGTCGATGACCACATCGGCAATGGCGGTGATTTCGCTTTCCATGTCTTCAACCCGGAACTTGGTGCCATGCAGCGATAAATTGGCCGAGGAGCCAAAGAGCAGCGTCTGGCGCTCCAGGCTCAGCCGGGTGATCTCACGGTGAAAAGGTCCGGCGTTGAGCAGCATCAGCAGGGTGTGGTCGCGGGTGCTGCGGGCGTAAATGTCGGGATCAAGTTTGGCCAGCAAAGGATGGTCTACGCGGCACGGCGCGATCAGGCCCAGCGGCAGGTCATAGTCCTGCACGATGGCCTGCACGATGGCACGCCCGCGTTCGCTGACCTGATGCAACTCGCGATGCAAGTCATCGTTACCGAGCATGGCGTTGAGCTTGGACGGCGCCCTGCGCTTGGTGGCAAAAATCTTATGCAGGGCCGGTGCCGTCGCACCGATCAGGGAGTAGCCCACATCGTTGGGCAAGATGGCGATGCCGCCGCCCTCCATCACCTTCATGGCGCGCTCAGCGTCTGCGCGTGGATCGATCACTGACATGGGTTCCTCAATGAAATAGGGCATTCAGCCGTTTTGGTGGGCAAAGATCACTTGCTTGCCGCTCAGGATATGGGCCCGCATGGTGGCCTGAGCCAGGGCCGGATCGCGTGAGCGCAGGGCGTGCACAATCTCCTGGTGGTGGGCTGCGCTGCGTTCGAGTGCGGCCTGATCGTAGCGGGCAAAGGTCTGCGAGACCATGGGCACCTGCACCACCGCGATGAGCAGACTGGCCAGATGCCTGTTCTTGCTCGCTTCCAGGATGGCACGGTGAAAGCGGTTGTTGGACTCTTCAATGGCCGCCATGTTGCGGCGGCTCTTTTTGGCCACCAATGCACTGAAGCGGTCGGCCTCGGTCTGCAGCAGGCTCAGGTCTTCCTCCGTGGCATGGCTGGCCGCCAGCTCGCAGCCATAGGCTTCGAGCATGACCCGCAGGTCAAAGACCTGAAGCAGGTTTTCGCTGCTCCAGTCCATGACCCGCGCACCGCGGTTGGGATGGAGTTCAACAAAGCCCTCGGCCGCCAGCACATTGAGCGCCTGGCGTACCGAGGTGCGCGAGACTTCGGCCCGCTCGGCCACAGCCACCTCCCGAATCCACGATCCGCCCGGGTATTGCCCACTGCGGATCGCCTCACGGATGACCTGGCAGGCCTTGTCAACGCTGCTGGTCAGGCCGTTCATGCGGGCCTGGGCTCAGCGCCAGTATTCCGGCCGCGAGAAGCCCTTGGCCTTGGGGTCGGTCTCAACAAAGCGCCGGTATTCGTTGGACTTGTAGCCAGTGACCAGCTTGGCCACCAGATCGGACTTGGCCACATCGTCGCGGGCGGCCAAGATGATGCGGTACTGCGGCGCCGGGTCCTCCAGGGCCAGGGCCGAGGACAGCGCCATGCCGGCGGCAATCACATGGTTGCCCAATATGGTCGAGGCGTCCATCTCCGACAGGGTGCGCGGCATCTGCGGCGCGTCAATCAGCACCAGCTGAATGTTCTTCGGATTGCCGGTGACGTTCTTCTCGGTGGCCCGGCCAGCGGCGACCGCCGGGTCCAGGGTGATCAGGCCCTGACCTTGCAAAAACGCCAGCGCGCGGCCCATGGAGGTCGGGTCATTGGGCACCGAAATACGCGCGCCGTTGGGCAAAGACTTGATGTCTTTGTGCTTGGTCGAGTAAATGCCCAAGGGGGCGCTGGGTACCTGCAGCACCTCCACCAGACGGGCTTTTTGCTGGGTGTTGAAGGTCTCCAGGAAGGCGCGGTTTTGGAAGACATTGGCATCGAGCGAGCCATCCATCAGCGCAGAGTTGAGCTGGATGATGTTGGAAAACTCGGTGGCCTGCACCTTGATGCCCTGGCTTTCCAGATAGGGCTGCACGCCGCGCTTGAACTGGTCGGCATAGGGACCGGGGAAAAAGCCGATGCGCAGCACCTGCTGGGCCCAGCTCACGCTGGCGGTAGCGCTCAGGGCTGCGGCCAGTACACCAGCCAAGAGATTGCGTTTTTTCATGGGGATCTCCTTCAAATGGACAAACAAAATACGCGAACACAAAAGGGATTGAACAGGCGCTAGCGCCGGTCAGCGCGCCGAACCAGCCAGTCGCCCAGCCATTGGGTGCACTGGACCAGGATGAACATGATGATCACACACCAGATCATCACCGACGTCTCGAAGCGGTAGTAGCCAAACCGTATGGCCAGATCGCCGAGGCCGCCCGCACCCACCGCGCCAGCGACCGCCGAATAAGCGATGAATCCGGTGGCGGTGACTGTCAGACTGCCCAGCAGGGCCGGCAGCGCCTCGGGGATCAGCACCTTAAGCACGATTTGCAGGGGCGTAGCGCCGCAGGCTCTGGCCATCTCGACCATGCCGCGCGGCACATCGCGCAGGTTCTGCTCCACCAGGCGCGCAAAGTAGGGAATCACCGCAAAGGACAGGGCAACGGCCGCCGCCTTGGGGCCTATGCTGGTCCCCACCAGCACCCGCGAAAAGGGAATCAAGAGCACCAGCAAGATGATGAAAGGGAAAGAGCGCAGCACATTGACCAGATAGGCCGCCACCCGGTTGAGCAAAGGCTTGGGGTAGAGACCTTGGTCGGATGTGACGAAGAGGAACACGCCCAAGGGCGTGCCCAGCAACACCGCGCTGAGCATGGTCACGCCCACCATCAGGAAGGTGTCGGTGGTGGCTTTCCACAGGTCGGGGCCGAATTCGACAAAGGCCTTGAGGAGCTCGTTCATGTTTCCTCCTGCGGCAGCTCGGTCTGGTCGGTCCAGCCTTTAGCGGTCTCGAAAAAGAAGCGGCCCAGCCGACTGACGGGCTCGGGCCGGCTCATGTCAATGCGATCGACCACCGCGCCTTTTTCCAGCACCACCGAGCGCTCGCACAGATAACTCGCCACCTTGATGTCGTGGGTCACCACCACCATGGTCATGCCCCGCTCACGTTTGAGCTGCTTGAGCAGGCGCAGGATGGACAAGGCGGTGTGCGGATCGAGCGCCGAGGTGGCCTCGTCGCTGAGCAAGATCTGTGGCCGCATCGCCAGCGCCCGGGCAATGGCCACCCGCTGCTTCTGCCCGCCCGACAGCTGCGCCGGATAGGCCGACTCCTTGTCACTCAGGCCGACGGCCGACAGCGCCTCGCGCGAGCGCTCGCGCCTTTGGGCGGACGACAGCCCAGCCACTTCCAGCGCAAACGATACGTTTTCGAGCGCGCTGCGACTGCTCAGCAAATTGAATTGCTGAAAGATCATGCCCACCTGCTGACGGGCCTGGCGCAGCTCAGCGGCGGGCAGTGAGGTGAGATCACGCCCGCCGATCAGCACCCGCCCGCTGCTGGGCACTTCGAGCAGATTGATCAGGCGCAGCAAGGTGCTCTTGCCCGCCCCAGAAAAGCCGAGCAGGCCCACCACCTCGCCTTGGGCGAGGGTCAAATCGGTGGGCAAGAGTGCATGCACCGGTGACTTGGCCGAGCCATAGGTCTTGGAGACGCCTTGAAGTTCGATCATGGGGGAGTCAGAAGTCATGCTTGTGGCCCTGTTTGGCTGACCTCGGGTCCGACCGCAGCCTGCCAGGCGTCGACGACTTCACCGAGTCTGGGCATCCAGACCTGATCGAGGGCCAGCGCCTGATCGAGCACCCGCTCGAAGAGGGCAATGCGCGCGGACGAGCCCAATACCCAGGGCCGCACGCAAAAATGAAACAGGCGCGCCGAGGTTGCTGCGTCGCGATTGAGCTGGCGCAAGGCCTTGCCGAAGTGGTCTTCCAGGATGGCGGGGTCGCACATGCGGTTGATCAGCACCGTCTGGTCGTCAAAGTCGGCCCACAGGGGCGTGGAAATCAGGGAGCCGGGCGTACGCATGCGGTAGGGCTGCTCGTCATTGGCCCAGTCGGACAGGTAATGCACGCCCTGCTCACCCAGCAATTGAGGGGTCAGGGTCGATTCGCTGTAATCCGCACCAAACCAGCCCCGGGTTTGCACACCGCAGGCCGCCAGCCGGTCCAGGGTTTCAACAATATAGCTTCGCTCTTCCTGCAAGCTCATGCGACTGGTTTGAGGCTTTGTGACCGACAGCCCGTGGGCAATGAACTCTGCGCCGTCTTGCTGCAGGCGATCGAGCAGATCTGGATAGCACTCGGCCGTGATGGCATCGATGGCCACCGTCGGCCGCACGCCGCGCTGGCGCAGCGCATCGAGCAGGCGAAAGATGCCGACCCGGTGGCCGTATTCACGGGTGGAGACACGCGAGATGTTGGGAAAGTCGCGGATCAAGCCACCGCCAACGCTGTGCACCTGCGGCCAGCCGGTCGGCAGCGGATCTTCATAGGCTTCGAGCACCAAAAGAGGCACCACCGCCAGCTGGCCCGGCGCCTGCCAGCGCAGTGCCGGCCGGCTCGGCCAGGGGTTCCAGTCGCAATGCGGATGGTCGTAGCCGGGCTGTCGCTCGGCAGGCCATGGCCCCGGGGCCATGGTGACGCTGGCCGGCTTGTGCGGCCGCAGCACCACCTGCGGCGCTCTGGCCTTGCGGCGCTCCTCAATCTCTCGGGCATGGGCCACATGCTCGTCGTGGTGGTGATCGAGGAAGTGGCGGGCGATCTCGTCGCCGGTGGCCCACCACAGGCCTTCATGGCCGGCGATATGGTCAAGCACCTCGCGCAGATGGCCAACATGGTGCGGCTGTCCGATCTGATAGGGATGCAGGGCAATGCAAAACACCCGGCCGCCTTCGGCAGTCTCGGCATACAGGCGGTCGAAGGCTGCCTTGCAGGCGTCAACAAAGTAACGCGCGCCGTAGGGGCGGCCGTCCCACAGCGGCGCGTCGTTCAGGTCGTAGGTGTAGGGAATGGAGACGAGCTTGCGGCCGGGCACATGAATCGGCACCGGCACATCGTCATGAACCCAGTCGGCGTGATAGATCATGCCCGACTCGGCGATCAGCGCCGGCGTGCGCGCGGTATTGGTGATGGCCGGTGTGAGGATGCCCAGCAGGTCGGCGCCGGTATGGCGTTTGAGGCTGTCTATATTGTCTTTGTAGAAGGCGCGCTCCTGCGCCTCGTCCATGCCGTACAAAAACCGGGTGTTGTACAGGCCATGGCTCATCACCGCCCAGCCGCGCTGGCGTATGAGTTGGGCAATCTCAGGAAAGTGGTCGAGCAGCGCCAGGTTGAGCGAAACGGTGGGCCGCACCGGGTATTGCTGCAGCACCTCGTCCATGCGCCAGATGCCCACCCGGTTTCCATAATCGCGAAATCCGTATTCCCGCACATCCGGATGAACTGGCACCCGGTCCCAGGTCTCGCGCCCTATGGCTGGCGGCGGGGTGTATTCATAGAACTCCACATTCGGCACGATCCACACCGCCAGACGCTTGCCGCCTGGCCAGCGCACCGGCGGCCGGCTGGTCACAGGTGCGTACTGAACAAAGTCTCGAATCGATGGCATGGCAGTCAGGCGCTGGCGTTTTGGCGGGTGTCGGACGGCAGGCGCAAGGCCCTGGCGTCGCTCAGATGCTGGAGATTTTGCAGCTGAGCATACAGCGCCTGTGCTGCCTCAGCCTCTATGCCAGCCGCCTGAGCGCAACCCATGAATTTTTCCTGCAGTTGCTCAGGCGGCAGCGGCGTGTCGGCATGGCCGGTGGCGCGCCGCACTTTGGGCGAGGCGACGGTGCTGCCGTCGTCGAGCTGTAAAAAGATCTGGTCAAAGGGCGCAGCATCGCGCCAGCCAGGCTCAAATTCTTCGGTGGTGTGGATGTGCACACACTCCATCAGGGCGACGATGCGCGGATCGCGCACCACCTCATCGCGCAGCTGCGCCAGACCGACGGCCCCATGCACCAGGGCGCTGGCAATCGCAAATTCCAAGCTGAACTTGGCTTGCAGGGCGTCGGTGGGGCGGTGATGCGGCATCACCGCTGCATGGCGGGCGCTGATGTGCGCGTCGATGCGTTTGATGCGCGCCAAGTCCAGCGCATGCTCGCGCCGCAGACCCAAGGCGGCGTCGATGCCTCGCTGGGCCGAGCCGACGACCGGGTATTTCTTGATGTTCAGGCCCAGCTGCGTCAAACGCCATTGACCGGGCACGGGCGCGGCAGCCTGCAGGTCAACCCTGCCCTGGGGGGAAAAAGCGCGCATCAGACCATGGCGCCCCTCGATAGCAGTGGCTGACGCCTGTAGCCCGCAGCGGGCCATGCCGGCGGCCTGCACACCCACCCAGGCGGCGCGTCCGCCATGGAAGGGTTTGGCCATGGTTCCAAAGTTTTCGAACACGCCGCCAGCGCTCGATGCAGCCAAAGCCAGCGCGTGGCGGGTCTGCACTGCGCTCAGGCCCCAGATGACGCAGGTCGCCGCAGTGGCGCCCAAGGTGCCCAAAACAGCGGTGGGGTGCCAGCCTTGCTCGTAGTACAGGTCTTTCTCGCGCAAAAAGGCGTCTGACCACACCTCATAGCCGATGGCGTAGGCACGCAGCAGCATGGCCCCGTCAGCCACCCCGCTGTCGGCCGCTGCCAGGATGGCCGGCACCAGTACCGCACTGGGATGGTTGGAAAAAGCGAAGTCGTCATAGTCGAGCGCATGCGCGGCCGTGGCATTGAGCATGGCCGCCACCGCTGGCGGCACCCGGCCGTCATGGCCCAGGACCCGCGCCACCGGCGGGCCGCCCTGCTCCTGCACCCAGCGCAACAGCGCCAGCACCGCCTCTTCTTGAGCGCCGGCCAGTGTGACGCCGATCGCGTCGGTAAAGCCCAGTGTGGCCACTTCGATCGCGCGCTCGGGCAGTGGCAGACTGCGGGCTGCCGCAATGTAGTCGGCATAGGCCTGGGTCAGGGGGACGGGATTTGTATGCAATTCGCTCATGCGGATCCGGCGAGTCAGGGATCAATCTCTTGGATAAGAACAATTTGCAGGATATTATGCATACAATTTTTAATCGACTCAATCCAATGAAGGAAGTCCTCCCGCCCCTGTGGCAACTGACGGCCAGCCAGGCCAGCACCCTGATGCAGCAAGGGCGCCTGAGCAGCGAGCAGTATGTGCGCGCCTGCCTGGAGCGCATTGCCGAGCGCGAGCCGCAAGTGCAGGCCTGGGCCCATGTGAATGCCGACACAGCCCTGGCTCAGGCCAGAGCCTGCGATGCCCAGCCCAGGCGCAGCGCCCTGCACGGCATACCTGTGGGCCTGAAGGACGTGATCCGCAGCTTCGATCAGCCGACCCGCTTCAATTCCCCGATTTACGCCGAGCACCGGCCCAATGAAGACGCGCACAGCGCCGAGGTCTTGCGCCTGCGCGGCGCGGTGATTCTGGGCAAGCTGCAGACCCTGGAATTTGCCTGCGGCGGTCAATTCCCGCCGACCTGCAATCCCTGGGACCTGGCACGCACGCCGGGCGGTTCGTCCTCCGGCTCGGGTGCGGCAGTGGCCGATGGCATGGTCCCGCTGGCCCTGGGCACACAGACGGGCGGCTCCACCATACGCCCAGCCGCTTTTTGTGGCGCCGTCGGCATGAAGCCGACCTGGGGCCGCATCCCATTTGACGGCATCAAAAGCTTTGCCGCGCATCTTGACACTGTGGGCCTCTTTGCACGCAGCGCTGGCGACCTGGCCCTGTTGCTCGAGGCCTACGCCCTGCTCGAAACGGAGCCTCCTGGGGTGCCGCCCCTGCGCCAACTCAAGCTTGCGGTCTGCCGCACGCCCTTGTGGGCGCAGGCCGAGGCCGTGGCGCAAGAGGCCTTTGAGGCTTTTCTCGAGCGCCTGCGCGCCGCTGGTGTGCAGCTGAGCGAGCTGGCTTGGCCCGAAGAGCTGGCCGCCATCAACACCTGGCAGGACGAGGTGATGCAAGACGGCGGGCGCAGCGCCTTCCTGCCCGAGCTGCTCAAAGCGCCTGAGTTGCTGCACCAAGACTTTAAGAACAAGCTGGCCAATCACCTGCAGCTCACGCCGGCCGGCATGCGCCTGGCGCTCGACCGCATTGCCCAGGCCCGCATGGCTTTTGAAAGCGCCATGGGCGATGCCGACGCGGTCATTGGTTTGAGCGCGCCCGGCCCTGCTCCGCTGGGCCTGCACAGCCAGGGCATGGCCACCTTCAACCGCCTGTGGACCGCGCTGCAGGTGCCCTGCATCAGCCTGCCGCTGCTGTGGAGCCCCGAGGGTCTGCC
>JBILDR010000002.1:0-94125 GCA_044352515.1 Polaromonas sp. | reverse complement strand
GGCAAGGCCCTACCAAGGCAGGGCCAGGCCCTCGGGCCGTGCGCAGGCGGCCAACTCCTTGCACAGCGCCGCCGGCAGCGGTATGCCATCGCGCAGGCGCTCGGCCTGGCATTGCAGACCCCGGTCACCGGGCATGCGCACCGGCTCGCCCGGGGCACTGGCCGGCAGGCCGGCCAGTGCGGCCACGGTGCGAGCGACCTCCTGCTGGTAATGCGCAACATCGCCGAAGCGGCTGATGTCGATGGCCAGCAGCCAGGCGTTTTGCCGGTGCTTGCGCCCGCCTGGCTTGTCGCTGAGGAAATCGGCAATGATGGGGTTGCCCACCACCAGGGAGCACAGCAGCTCAAACATCAGCGCCAGGCCCGAACCCTTGGGCCCGGCCATAGGCAGCACGATGCTGGCTTGCTGCGGGTCGGTGGTGGGCTCGCCCTGCTCGCTCAGCGCCAGGCCGGCGGGCAGCGGCGTGCCACTTTGCTTGGCCGCGCGCAGCTGGCCCATGGACATCGCGCCACTGGCCATGTCCAGAATCAGCGGCTCGTCGGCAGCACCCGGCACAGCAATCGACAGCGGCGCGGTCGACACGCCAGCCGCCTTGGCGCCGTGATAGGCCATGAGGGGAATCGAAGCGGCCAACGCAATGCCTACCATGCCCTGCCGGGCCAGGGCCTGGGTGTAGCAGCCCAGGGCGCCGGTGTGGGTGGTGCCGCGCACCATCACCAGGCCCAGGCCCAGGGCACGCGCCTTGAGCGCGGCCTGCTCGGCCGCATGGAACATGGCCACCGCGCCAGCGCTGGCGTCGGCGTCAAACACCTGCACCGCTGGCGTCTCATGGAGCACGCGCCGCTGCGGCTGCACCTTGATCACGCCCTTTTGCATGAAGTTCAGATAAAACGCCACCCGGCTCACGCCGTGGGTGTCGATGCCGCGCAGGTCGGCCCAGATCAGGGCGCGGGCGACCTCGTGGGCGGCCTGCGCTGACAGCCCCGCATGCACAAACAGGCCTTGAACAAAATCTTGCAGGCGCTCGGCCTGCACCGGTGTTGTGGCGCTCATGGCCGCTCGATCTTTCGTGTATCAATCACTTGGCGCCACTTGCGCAATTCGGCGGCCACGAAGCGGTTCATCTCTTCGGCTGAACTGCTTTGCGGCTCGCCGCCCAATTCGAGCAGGCGGCGCGCCATGTCGGGCTGCTCGAGCACCTTGCGCATCTGCGCATTGAGGTACTGCACCACCGCATCGGGGCTACCGCCAGTGGTACCCAGACCGATGAAAGAGAAAACCTCGTAGCCAGGAAGCGACTCACTGACGTTGGCCAACTCAGGCATGGGCTTGTAGCGCTCGCGCCCGGTAGCCGCCAGCGCACGCAGCTTGCCGGTCTTGATGAAATTGAGCGAGAGGGTGGGCGCCTCGAACAGGTAGTCGACCCGGCCGGCCAGCGCTTCGCTCAGAGCGGTGTTGCCGCCCTTGGTCGGGATGTGCACCGTCTCGATGCCGGCCATGGCGTTCATCAGCTCGGCCGACAGATGGCCGATCGAACCCACCCCCGAGCTGGCGTAGTTCAAGACACCCGGGTTCTTTTTGGCATGGGCCACAAACTCAGCAAAGGTCTTGAACGGCGACTGGGCCGGCACATTGATGATGAAGGGGTAGGAGGTCACCATGGAGATCATGCTGACGTCCTTGAGGTAGTCAAAGGAGGCATTGGTCGCCAGTGCGGCCGCAGCCGGGTAGGCGCCGGTGACCAGCAACAGGGTGTGGCCGTCGGGCTTGGCCCGCGCCACTGCGGCTGCGCCCACCAGACCGCCGGCGCCGGGCCGGTTTTCAACCACCACTGGATGACCTATGGCCTCGCCGAGCTTTTGCGCCAGGAGCCGCGCCATGATGTCGGCCGAGCCGCCAGCAGCAAAAGGGCAGACCAGGGTGAGCGCTCGGGCCGGATAGCCCGCAGGCGCCTGGGCCCAGGCCGACGAGGTGCTCAGCGCGCCCACAGTGGCGAGGGTGGCCGTGGCGCCGAGCAGAGCGCGCCGGGCCGAGGAAAACGCAGTTGAAAAGGTCATGGCAAGAACTCCGGTTTTTGCAAAAGGTTCAGGCAGGCAGCAGGCCAGCAGCAATCAGCGCGCGGCGTATGCGCTCGATCTCATCGGCCGGGATCTTGACCAAGGGCGGGCGCACCACCGCACGCGGCAGCTTGCCCATGAGCACCAGCGCCTCCTTCATGCGGTTGTGCATGTCAACGAAGGGGTCACTGTAAAAAACTTCAGCGGTGTGATAGATGCGGTCGTGTATCTGCTGGGCCAGCGCCAGGTCCTTGTTTTGCACCGCCTGGAACAGCTGCGCCTGCAGATCGGCGATCACCGAGCCGCTGCCCGAGAGCAAGCCCTTGCAACCGAGCACCAGAGAGCTGAACAGCCAAGCACTGTGCGTGCTCAGTACATTGACCGGCCGCTCACGGCTTTGCAGCGCGCGGATCTGCCGGTCGGCCAGCTGCGCGCCGCCGCTCCAGTCCTTGATGGCCGCAATCGTCGGCACCTCATCGACCATGCGCAGCAAGGTCGCCAGCGGGTAGCCCTGGCCGCCGGCCGGGTTGTATTGGAAGACGATCAGCGGCAGGTCGGTCACCGCGGCGATGCGCTTGAAATGCTCAATGGCCATTTCCGGTCGCTGGCCGAAGGTGGTGATTCCGGAAGGAAACACCAGCAGGGCCGAGGCACCGCCCTCATCGGCCATGCGCGCCAGGCGCTGCGCCTCCAGGCTGCCGTCGCAATAAATGCCGTTGACGATGGGCAGGCGAGCGCCTACCTCGTCCTGGGTGATGGCCAGCACACGCTTTTGCTCCTCAAAGGTGCAGGAGCCCGCTTCGGTCGAGTGGGCATTGATGGTGATCGCGCTGATGCCGGGCACGCTGGCGACATCGCGCAGGTGCGAGCGAAAGCTCGCCTCGTCGATGCTCAAGTCGTCAAAGAAGGGCAGCAAGACGGCGGGAATCACGCCGTGCGGTTTGAAAGAGTGTCGTGCGGGCATGGCGAGTCGGTGACGGTGTAGAAAAAGCGAAGCGGGTAGGATAAGGCATGGCCGCTGCGATGCCCGCACGGCTTGCCCCTATTTCTTATTGAGCAAGCATGACCTCTCGCGATACGACGACTGCCGTGGTGGACGGCCTGCGCCTGCCCCGGCCCTTTCAGGTGCGCCGCCTTGGGCACTTTGGCATTAACGTGGCCTCGGTGGAGCGGGCCATGGACTTCTATGGCCGACTGCTCGGCCTGGAGATCGCCGACGAACTCGACTTCGGCCCGCGTGTGCCGGCAGAGCTCAAGGCCCAGGTCGGGCCCACCGTCGGCTATTTCACCCGCCACGGCACCGACCATCATTCTTTTGTCTTATTTCCGCAAGCGGCCATGCACGCCAGCAACCCGCACTACGGCGCCCACCCCAGGCTCAACGTCAACCAGATCACCTGGCAGGTGGGCAGCCTGCGCGAGGTGGTGCAGGGGATGGCCTGGTTCGAGTCACGCGGCTGCAAGATCATGCGCTCGGGCCGCGACACGCCGGGCTCGAACTGGCACATTTACCCGGCCGATCCGCAAGGCCATATCAACGAGCTCTACTACGGCATCGAGCAGGTCGGCTGGTCGGGCCACTCCAAGCCCATGGCCATGCACGGCATACGCTATATGCAGCCGCCCGAACTGCCCCACCGCTCTGAATACGCCGAGGTCAACCAGGCGCTGGCCCAGGGCGTGGCCAGCGATGCCGGCTACCGGCGCAGCACCGACTGGCCAGAGACCCATGATGTGGGCGGCGTGCTGCTGGCGCGGCCCTTCAAGATCAGCCGCATCGGGCCGGTGCGCCTGCTGGTCGAGGACATGGAGGCGGCGCTCGGGTTTTACCGCGACAGCCTGGGCCTGGCGTTGACTGAGAGCGTCGAGATCCTGGGCCAGCGCTGCCACTTCTTTCGCGCCAATACCGAGCACCATGCGCTCGCGCTCTACCCTGAGGCCCTGCGCGGCGCCCTGGGCCTGGGCCATGAGCGAAGCTTGCTCGGTTTTGGCCTGCAACTGGGCAGCTATGCGCAACTGCGCGCAGCGGTGGCGTTTTTGGGCCAGGCGGGCTACACCCCCTGGTTGCTGCCGCAGGCACTCTCACCCGGGCTGGGTCACCATGTCTGGCTGCGCGACCCCGACGGCAATCCGGTGCAGCTGTATTGGGAAATCGAGCAGATCGGCTGGAGCGGCCAGCCCCGGCCGGCCGAACAGCGGCGCCAGTGGCCCAGCGATCCGGCGGCCTGGCCCGAGGACATCGATGCGCAGACCGACAGCCTGATGGGCGAGGTCTTCCTGGGCCCGCTGGGTTGATGGAGTGCCCAAGCCCATGAACTGCGACATCCTCATTCGCGGCGGCACGGTTTACGACGGCAGCGGCGCGCCGGGCATGGCGGCCGACGTGGCGATTGCAGACGGCCGCATCGTCGCCATTACCCCAGACCTCACGGTCTCGGCCACGCGCACCATCGATGCCCGCGCTCTGGCGGTGGCGCCCGGCTTCATCGACATCAAGACCCATTCAGACTTCACCCTGCCCATCAACCCCAAGGCCGAGAGTAAGCTGCGCCAAGGGGTGACCACCGAGATCATCGGCCACTGCGGTTTCTCGGTCGCCCCCTGCCTGCCCGGCAAGGTCGAACTGCTGGCCGACTACCTCAAGCCCAGCGCGCCCTGGCTGCCGTTTCGCGAGATGGGTTTTGGCCAATACCTCGACAGCTTCCCGGCCACTGCGGTCAATGCGGGCATGCTGGTTGGGCACAACACCTTGCGCCTGATGGTCATGGGCATGGCGCAGCGCGAACCCACCGAAGCCGAGATGCAGGCCATGGTCGATCTGCTCGACGAAGGTCTGCAGGCTGGCGCGCTCGGGCTGTCCAGCGGCCTGTTCACCTCGCCGGGCTCCTATGCGCAGCCCGAAGAAATGCTGCGCCTGGTGCGCCAGCTCGAGCCCTGCCGGGGCGCTTACTTCACCCACCTGCGCGATGAATCCAATGGGGTGCTGGCAGCGCTGCAAGAGGCCATAGACATAGGCCGTGCCTGCAAGGTCCATGTGCAGGTGGTGCACTTCAAATGCTCGGGCCTGGACAACTGGGGCCAGACCGCCACCGCGCTCGAACGCATGCAAGCCGCGCGCGAGCAGGGCGTGGACATCGACTGCGACGCCTACCCCTACACCGCCGGCAGCAACCCGCTGAAAAACATCCTGCCGCAGTGGGTGCAAGCCGGTGGCGTCGAGGCCATGCTAGCGCGCCTGGCGCTGCCCGAGACGCGCGTGCGCATCGCGCAGGACATTGAGCGCGACGGCTTGAACAACTGGGGGCGCATCGAATCCTGGGAGGCGATCCGCATCTCGATCACGCCCCACCTGCCCCAGCATGCGGGCAAGACCATCGCGGCGCTGGCGGCCGAGCGCGGCATCACGCCGATTGACGCGCTGTGCGACTTCCTCATCGAAGACCGTGGCGGCACCCGCGTGCTGGTCACCTCGATCTCAGAAGAAGATGTGCGCACCTTGCTGCGCTCGCCGCAGGCCCTGGTCGGCTCCGACGGCAATTGCGTGGCCGACTACGGCACCGTCAGCCAGGGCATGCCGCACCCCCGTTTTTATGGCACCTTCCCCCGGGTCCTGGGCCGCTATGTACACCGCGAGCGGGTCAGCAGCTTGCAGCAAGCCATCTTCAAGATGACCGGCGCGACCGCCAGAGCCCTGCGCCTGCGCGACCGCGGCCTGTTGCGCGTGGGCCTGTGCGCCGATGTGACGCTGTTCGAGCCGGATGTGTTTTTGGACCTGTCGACCTATGAAGACCCGCACCGCTACCCGGCCGGCGATCGCACGACGGTGCTGGTCAATGGCGTAGTTGTCATCGATCAGGCCCAGCACACTGGGGCACTGCCGGGGCGGGTGCTGCGGCGGTCCCAGGATGGCAGTGTGGGCTGAGCAAAGCGGCCTGGTCTTGCTCCCTCTCCCTTTGGGAGAGGGCTGGGGTGAGGGCATGGGCCTTGGCGTGACAGCGGCTGCGTTGCAGTGAGCAGGCGCCCTCACCTTGACCCTCTCCCCCCAGGGAGAGGGAAGAATGGCGCATTACGCCGAGGTCGGCGCCCCTCCTGGCTCTACTGCGCCTGCCCAGACAACAGCAACCAGGCTTGACGCGGGCTCAGGATCTGCATCCCAACCGACTCCAGGCCCCAGCTTAGGACGCGCCGGTCGCCGGTGACGAACACCGCAGCGCCTGCCGATTGCGCAGCGCGCACCAGCCGGGCGTCGTTGTCCTTGGCAGGCTCATCCACATCCGCCACACACTCAGCCTGCGACCAAACCGCATCGAACAGCGCCGGTGCATGGCTGATATGGGGAAATTTGCGGCGCAGCACCGCATGGGCCTCCTGCTGGACCAAGCGGGTCGTCAGCAAGCGATGGCGTTGATGGCTCTCGAGCACGATGGCCTCGCACAGGCCCGCAAACACGGTAGCGGACAACCAGACATTGGTGTCCAGAAAAACCTTCACCGAACATCCTGCAAGATGTCGTCCTCGGTCAACCAGCCCGACTGCCGCGCCGATGCGCTCAGCTCCGCATGGGCCTGCTGCAAGGCCTGGCGCAGACGGTAGGTTTTCAATGAATCAGACAAGAGTTCGCGCACCACTTCGCTCTTGCTCTTGCCGGACTGCTCGCAGGCCAATTTGAGAGCCTGATCTTCAACATCGCTCAGACGAACGGTCAATGTGCTCATGGGACTTCTCTGAATGGGAATGACTGAATATTACACTGTAATACGCCCATCTCAGAACAAACCGCCGATGCTGCCCAAGGCCTGCTGCCCCGCGGGCTCAGCCTAACTCACCGGCCACAGACCCTTGAGCAGCTTCTTCATGTCGAGCCGGCCTGCGATGCGCTCGGCCGCTTGACCCACCTCGCGCATCAGCGCGTCATGGTCGATGCGGGTCAGGCGCCCGTCCTTGAGGACCTGCTCGCCGGCGATGAAGACATGCTTGACGCTGCTGCCGGTGGCGCTGTAGACCAGGTTGGAAACCGGGTTGTACAGCGGCTGCCACTCGGGCTGGGTGGCATCGAAGAGCACGAAGTCGGCCTCCTTGCCCACCTCAATCGAGCCGATGCGGTGGGCCAGGCCCACACCCTTGGCGCCGTTGATGGTGGCCATCTCGACGGCCAACTCCGGCGGCATGACCCGGGGGTTCATGCGCACTTCCTTGTACATGCAGGCGGCCATGCGCATCTCTTGCGCCATGTCGACCACGCCCGAACTCGCATGGTCCGAGCCCAGGCTGACGTTCACACCCATGGCCATCAGCTCCGGATGCTTGCCAGCGGCGATATAGCCATAGCCGTTGTGCAGCGATGAAGAGGGGCTGCACACCAGGGTGGGCTTGCGCTTGACCAGCAGGGCCAGTTCCTGCGGTTCGAGCCAGCCCGAGTGCACCAAGATCATGTTCTCGTCGAGCACGCCCAGGGCTTCCAGGCGCTCGATTTCGGGCTTGCCGTGCGCAGCCACGCTGGCGTCATGGGTCTGGTAGCTGAAGCAGGCATGGGTCTGTAGCTTGACCTGGTGCTTGTTGGCCAGATCTTTCAGGCCGGTGATCAGCTCGTCGCTGGCATTGTTCATGCCCCTGAAGGAGGCCGACAGGGTGAGCCGGCCATGGTGCTGGCCCAGGTAGCGTTCGAACAGGGCCTCGGTTTTTTCCAGGCAGGCACCGGTCGACTCGATCATGCTGGCCGGCAGCAGCCCCATCACCGACTTGGTCTTGTCAAAGCAGGAGCAGGCAGCCACCAGCCGCATGCCGGTGCCCATCACCGCTTCAATCGTTGCCTCCGGGTGGTAGTTGCCCGGATCGGTAAAGCAGGTCACGCCATGGCGCAGCAACTCAAGCGCCGCAAAAGCCGAGCTGACCTGCACATCCTCGCGGGTGTTGGCCGCTTCGTAGGGGTACATGTGCTCGAACAGAAACTGCTGGGCATTGGCCTCGTCGGCCAGGCCGCGCGAGAGCTGAAACGAGGCATGCAGATGGTTGTCGATCATCCCCGGGGTGACCACGCTGCCGCTGGCATTGACCACCCGGCTGGCCTGGTAGCGCTCGAGCAGGTCCGCGCTTTTGCCGACGGCTACGAACAGGCCGTCCTTGACGGCCAGCGCCGCGTCGCGAATGACGCGCCGCTCGGTGTCCACGCTGATCAGCCAGTCGATGTGGGTGACCAGCAGGTCACAGCTTTGAGGTTCTGTCATAGGTGCCGATGTTGAGAGGACGGGAACCTTCAGTCGGCCTTGATGTTGTTGTCGCGGATGACCTTGCCCCAGCGCGCATGGTCGCGCTTGACCACCTCAGTAAAGCGCTCGGGCCCCAGGTCGGAGGGCTCCAGGCCGAGCTCGCGCAATCTGGCGCTGGTCTCTGCCGAGCCGATCACCTTGCGTATCGCCTCGGCCAGCAGATTGACCACCTCCTTGGGGGTGCCTGCCGGGGCGAAGATGCCGTGCCAGCCCTGTATGCCCGAGCCCGGAAACAGGCTGTCCATGGTCGGCACATTGGGCAGGGCCTGCAGCGGCTTGGCGCTGCTGGTCATCAGGGGGCGCAGGCGACCGGACTGCACTTGCGGCAACATGCCCAGGGTGGTGTCGAACATCAGGTCGACCTCGCCGGCCAGCAGCGCCTGGATGGCTGGCGCGTTACCCTTGTAGGGAATGTGCTGCAACTGGATGCCAGCCGCGCTGCGTGCCAGCTCCATATACATGTGCTGACCCGAGCCTGTGCCCGCGCTGGAATAGTTGAGCTTGCCCGGCTGCTTGCGCGCCTGCTGCACCAGATCCTGCACCGTGTTGATGCTGGACTTGCTGTTGACCGCCATCACATAGTCAAAGGTGCTGACCTGGGCCACTGCCGCCATATCGCGAAACAAGTCATACGGCGTGGGCTGCAAGCTGACC
The DNA here is from genome assembly GCA_044352515.1 of Polaromonas sp. GTDB lineage: Bacteria > Pseudomonadota > Gammaproteobacteria > Burkholderiales > Burkholderiaceae_C > Polaromonas. Next base: position 85,148 of record JBILDR010000002.1, on the reverse strand, counting down.
ACGGTGACCATGGGCGTGGCGGCATTGAGCACCAAGGTATAGCCATCGGCCGGGCTCTTGGCCACATGGTCCACGCCCACCACCCCGCCAGCGCCGGCGCGGTTGTCGACCACCACCGGCTGCTTGAGGCTGTCTTGCAGTTGCCGCGCCAGCAAGCGGGCCACCACATCGAGCGTGCCACCGGGCACGAAGGGCACCACCAGTTTGATCGGGCGATTCGGGTAGGGGGCGCTCTGGGCCAGGGCCTGGCCGCCCAGGCTCAGACCGGCGATCAGCGCGACCGCGAGTTGCTTCAGGCTCAGTCGTTTATTTGTCTGCATAGGAGTCTCCAGTGTTGATGGAAAGAGAAGGCATCAAGCCAAGGGCAGGTTCTTTTGCATCCAGCCGGTCACCAGGTCGATCACCAGCGCATTGCCCTCGCCCAAAATGAAATGGTCGGTGTTGGCAAACAGGTGCAGGTCGGTGGGCTGGCCGGCGTGGGCGAAGAGGTCAACGGACTGTTCGGTGGGCGTCACCGTGTCCTTGGAAGGATGCACCAGCAAGAGCGGACGCGGCGCGATCTGGCCAACCACCTCGTTGGCGCGAAAGTTGTACATGCTCTCGACCACCTCATAGGGGAATTCGGTGATCGAGCCGGGTGCGAGCTGATTGCGCAGGCCGGGCTGTATCGGCACGATGTCGTAGCGCGGCACCATCATGGTCTCGCCCCGGGCCAATCGGCGCCGGCCCTCGGCCATCATGTCGGTGAACTTTTTCCAGGCCTCGTCGCTTTCATGCTGCTTGCGGAATTTTTTCTCGCCGTCGCCCCAGCCGCCGGTGGAGACGCAGGCGGCCACCCGCTTGTCGACGCCGGCGGTGTAAATGGCCACCGCCGCGCCAAAGCTGTGGCCCATCACGCCGATGCGCTCAGGGTCCACCTCGGGGCGGCCCTGCAAGAAATCGATCGCGGCCTGGGTGTCTTGCACCTGCTCCAGGCAGATCACCTTGCCGCGTTGACCTTCGCTCTGGCCGCAGCCCCGCATGTCAAAGCGCAGCGTGATGTAACCCAAAGCGGCAAACAATTGCGAAGCGGCCATGGAAATGCCGCCATCCTTGTTGCTGCCAAAACCGTGCAGGACCACCACCGCAGCGCGACGCTGCCCGGCCGGCAGACCCTCGGGTATGTGCAAAAGGCCTGCGAGCTTGAGACCGCTGGAGGTGAAGTGAACGGGAGTTTCCATGGTGATTTGTCGAGGTAGAGGGACCGGTCGCGAATGCGCGCCGACTATACACAAGTGAGAAAAAAATAAAGCCTCCGACAAGCCCGACCCCACGGCACGCGCAAGTCTGAAGCCGCATGCAACTGAGCCGGTGGACTAAGCCCTAACCCTGATGACGCTCGCACCGACTGTCGATAAACTGAAATTCGACCACGCGAGGCATCACACGGATGCCAAGCAAGTGGTTTTCAATAATGCAATGAGGGGAGGAGACCATGAAGCCATTTTTCCACTGGGCTGCTGCAGCCTGCGCTGCTGTGCTGCTTGCCTTGCCCGCGAGGGCACAAAACTTTCCCGAGCGTCCGATCCGACTGATCGTGCCGCAAGCCCCAGGCTCAGCCACCGACGTATTCATCCGCCTGCTCACGCCCAAATGGAGCGAGTTGCTGGGCCAACCTATTGTGGTCGACAACCGGCCCGGCGCAGGCGCCATCATTGGCACCGAAGCGGTCGCCAAGGCGCCAGCCGATGGCTACACCTTGCTCTTCGGTGGCAGCCAGACTCACGCCATCAATAAAAGTCTCTACAGCAAGCTCTCCTACGACCCGATTACCGACTTCACCCCAGTGGGTCGGGTCGGCGCCCAGGCCATGCTGCTGGTCAGCAGCACACAGGTCCCGGTCAAAAATTTCAGTGAGCTCCTGACCCATGCGCGCCAGGCCGGAACGGGCGCCAACTTTGCCTCATCAGGCAATGGCAGTTCGGCCCACCTGGGAGGAGCGCTGATGAATGCTGAAACCGGCTTAAAGGCACAGCATGTGCCCTACCGGGCCATTGCCCAAGGTCTGACCGATCTGCTCAGCGGCCAGATCATGATGATGTTCTACCCGTTCAGCGCGCTGCAGGGCCATATTCAGGCTGGCAAGCTCAATGTGATGGCAGTAGCCTCGGAAAAGCGCACCTCTTACCTGCCGCAAGTACCCACGACCACGGAATTGGGTTTTCCCAATATCCAGCTGACCGCCTGGTTCGCTGTTTATGCGCCAGCGGGGACACACCGCAGAAACGTCGATATCTTGTATTCCGCTCTTGAAAAGGCGGTCAACGACCCGGACGTGCAGCGGCGCATGGCAGCCACCGGCACCGACCCCTACCTGGCCGGCCCCGATGAAATGGCTCGCTTTGGGCCGAGCGAGATTACCCGCTACAGGCGCATCATCCAACTGGCCGGCGCCACCGCCGACTGAAGGCATCGAGCCCATGAAAAACAGACTGGGCAGCAGCGCTGCCATCGTTGGCATCGGCCGCGCATTGACCACCCGCGCCGACGCCGAGCGCCAGACCCCCCTGCAACTGGGCGCCAAAGCAGCCATTGACGCCATGCGTCAAGCCGGCATCGGGCGCAAAGATGTGGGCGCCTTGTTTACCGGGCGCACGCCGCAGGCCTATATGGTCCTGCAGTACAACCAATCCCTGCTCAACGAGCTCAAGGTCGGGCCGATGTTCAGCTCCGAAGTGAGCTCGCATGGCGGAGGTGCCCTGGGCACACTGCAGCTGGCCGCACTGGCGGTGGAGTCAGGCGTCATTGATTACGCCCTGTGCGTCACCAACGAAGCCAGCGGCGTCTGGATGAACCAGACCATGTCCAATGCCGGTTGGGAGGGCGAGCTGCAATTTGAGGCGCCCTATGGCGTCTCGACCCCCTCCCTTTACGCCCAGTTTGCCTGCCGCTACATGCATGAATACGGCATCACGCCCGAGATGTGCGCCAGGCTTGCCGTGGAGAACCGCCGATGGGCACTGGACCATCCCCATTCGGCCACCCGCCACAAAGGCCCAATCACTGTCGAAGACGTGCTCAACTCGCGCATGATCGCCTCGCCACTGCGCCTGCTCGACTGCGCTGTCTGGTACCCCGGCGGCATAGGCACCGCGATGGTGGTGACCCGCTCGGACATCGCCCGCGCCCGCCACCCCGAGGCGACCTACTTGGCCGGCTTTGGGCAGAGCAACACCCATGAATGGGTGAGCGAGCGCATGGGCACCTGGGGCTTCGAGCCCATGCTCGACGGACCCAATCTGGTACGCACCGGCGCGGGGGTGGCGGCACGCCAGGCCTACGAAATGGCTGGCCTCAAGCCCAAGGACATGGATGTGGTGCAAAGCTCCGCGCCCTTCAGCTTTGCCAATCTGATGATGCTGGAAGAACTGGGCTTTTGCGGTGTCGGCGAAGGCGGCGCATTTGTGGCATCCGGCGGCGTTAACTACGACGGCGGGCTGCCCTTCAACACCATGGGCGGCTACTTGTCTTTTGGCCAGGTGGCGCAGGGTCTGTATAACCTGCATGAGACTGTCGATCAGCTTTGGGGCCGCGCCGAAGGGCGGCAGGTCGCCGATGCGCAGGTGGGGATGGTGCACGGCCACGGTGGTCCGCTCGCTTGCCACTCGGTGGTCATCGTCTCCAAGGAACCCACGCCATGAATACCGTCAAACAAGACTCTTCGGAATGGGCCGAAGGCCTGAACCTCATGGCCGGCCCCTATTTTCTGGGGCTCTACCAACCGTCGCCTGAGACCAAAGGCTTTTGGGAAGGCGTGACGCGTCACGAGCTGTTGCTCAAATGGTGCCCAGCCTGCCAGCGGGCCCACCACCCCAAGCGCATCGTCTGCACCGGCTGCGGCACATCCGATCTCAGTTGGAAACGCTCGGAGGGCCGCGGCAAGGTCTACAGCTTCAGCGAAGTCCACCATGTGGCCGACAAAGCGTTCATGGCCTCTGTGCCCTACACCATCGGCTTGGTGTTCCTGGAGGAGGGTGTGTACCTGCTCTCACGGCTATTGGCCGAGCCTGGGCCGATTGCCATCGACCAAGCGGTCCGGCTCGATTTTCGGGTGCTGGAAAGCGGCCGCCTGCTGCCCGTCTTCAAAGTAGGGCAGCCATGAGCGCAGGCGCATTGGCTGGCATCCGGGTCCTCGACACCACACGCGCCCTGGCCGGCCCCCTTTGCACCATGATCCTGGGCGACTTCGGCGCCGATGTGATCAAGGTCGAGATGCCCGGTGTTGGCGACGAAACCCGCTTCTGGGGCCCGCCCTTTGCCGGCGGCGACGCCGGCCCCACGCTCATTGGCTACAACCGCAACAAACGCTCGGTGGCGATTGATCTGCACACCGCGCAAGGCCAGCAGACCTGCCTGGAACTGGCCAAGAGTGCCGATGTGTTTGTGGAGAATTTTCGACCCGGCACGGCCGAACGCTTTGGCCTGGGCTACGAGCAACTGCGCGCGGTGCGGCCCGACATCGTCTACTGCTCGATCAGCGGATACGGCCAGACTGGCCCTATGGCCCAGCGACCGGCGGTCGATCTGATGGTGCAGGCCGTCAGCGGCCTGATGTCGCTCACTGGTGATCCCACAGGCCGCCCTCACAAGGCCGCCGCGCCGGTGGCCGACAGCATGGCAGGCATGTCGGCGGCGCTGTCCATCATGGCCGCGCTGATGGAGCGCCGCCAAACCGGGCAAGGCCGCTATCTCGACATCGCCATGCTCGATGCCATGGTCGCCTTGATGGGGCAGTCCGTCGCCGGGTGGGGCATGAGCGCAAAGGCGCCGAGCCGCTGGGGCAACGGCCACCCCCTGATGGCACCCTACGAGAGCTTTCGCACCGCCGATCGCGAGATCGTGGTGGCAGTCACCAATGAAAAAATCTGGGCTGCGCTGGCCCGTTTGCCTGAATTTGCTGAGCTCACCGCTGACCCCAGCTTGTCCACCCCGCCCAAGCGCAATGAGCAGCGGCGCACCCTGGTGCCCGCCTTCGAAGCCATCTTGCAGACACAGCCAGCCGCGCACTGGATCGCCAGCTTTGACGCCGTCGGCATTCCGGCGGAGATGATCTATTCCCTGGTTGAAATTCTTGAGCACCCGCAGGTGCGCGAGCGCGGTATCCTGCAAGAGGTGGAGTACCCACCGGGCTCGGGCCAACAAATCACCACGGCCGGCATGCCCTGGCGCCAGGTCGCCAGCGACCGACCGGTCAGACCACCGCCGACCTTAGGCCAACACACACAAGAAGTGCTGGAAGATTGGCTAACCAGGCGGTCACAGCCCAAGGCCTGAAACGGTTCAGCGTGCCTTACCCCGGTAAAACTCCGGCCAGAACCTGAGCACCAGTTCGCGCTCTTCCCCGTAGGCATAGCAGCTGTCGATCTTCTTGGGGCGCCCGGATGCATCCAGGGGCTCAGGCCTGTTGATGCGCAGACCGGCAATCGCCTGATATGCCGTCGTGGCCATGGGCATGAGCAACTCCCTGAGGTGGGTGCAGCTGCGCGCACCAGACAAGCGCTCGCGCACCTCCTTGCCCCAGCCGCTGCTCATCTTGACCCCGACCATGGCTTGCAGAGCGTGGCCACCGTCCCAGCAGTCGTCAACCGGCGCGGCGTCAGTGAAGGTCGACACCGCGGTGACCGTGAGGTCCTCGTCAAAGACCAACCTGATACCCATGTCATGCAGACTCTGGCCCGCAGGGACGAATTTGTCGGTGCGGGGGCGCAAAAAGTCCGCTGACTTTTGGTCGGTCAGACGCGACTCGACCTCGAACAAGCCATCACTCCTGCGCCAGGCACGCATATCGATGCGCCTGTGATGCAGCTCTTGCCGGGTGACCTGTGTGTCTTGCATAGGGTCCTTCATCTGCGATCGCCATCAATGGGGCGGTGGTGCCGTGGGGCCAAAGTCGCCAAGCGCACCAAGAAAGATATTTTCACGGCTGAGAGCACCAGGCGCTGTCGCTTAAGCAGCGCCCAGGCTAAACCGCCCGAGCGCTGGGTCCTTGCCCCTCATGGCTGCGCATGCGCCTGGGCCATGATGGCCTGGGCCACCACCTCATGGGCGCGGCGCAGCGTCAAGCCCGGGCGCAGCGTCAGCACCATGGCCCGTGGCAAGGGCGGGTCGGTGATCAAGGCCATCTGCAAGCTTTGACGCTCACCCTCGAGCGCCAGCGGGCCCAGCAGCGTGTAGGCCAGGCCCTGCATGGCCGCCTGCTTTTGGACCTGCAAAGAGTCGGCCTCGAGCGCCACCGTCAGATCAAACCCACGCTGGTGGGCCAGGGCGTCCAGGGCATCGCGCCAGGCACTGGGCCGGCAAGGCAGGGCCAAAGGCAGTCCTGCGAGAGCCGCAAAGGGAAGGCTTCGCTTGCGGGTCAGCTTGTCGCCGGGCGGGCCGACCAAATACGTGCCCACCGTCTTGAGCACCTGATCGCTCGGGCGCAGCCGGCTCGCATGCAGATAGCGCAGCGCCATGTCGACGCTGGCGCTTTGCAAGTTGTGGTCCATCTGGCTGTCCAGCGCCTCGCTGACCACCAGCCGCACCAGCGGGTGACTGCGGCGCAGCTGCGCCAAAGCCGGCATCACCCAGGACTGCACCGCCGAGGGTATGGCCGCCAGCCGCACCTCGCCCACCGCCACACCGGCGCCATGGCGGATCTCATCGTGCAAGGCCTGGGTCTGCGCCAGCCAGGCCCGCACCTGCGGCAGCACCCACAGCCCGTATTCACTCAGTTGCAGGCCGCGGGCATGGCGCTGAAACAGCGGTGTGCCGCAGGAGGACTCCAGCTCGGCCAGTTGCCGACTGAGCTGGGGCTGGGCCCGGCCGCTGCGCAGGGCCAGCCGGCTCAGGCTGCCCTCCTCGGCCAGATCCACAAACAGCTGCCAGGCGGCGGGGCGCATCAAAGACAGATCGGCCATGACATACCTTTCCTGTTATATCTAGCTTGCTGATTTCATCATTGACAGCATAGCGCACAGACGCCTAGCATCTGGCCGCATGAGCTCACATGCACGCCTGCGCGCCGCTGCCGACATCGGCGGCACCTTCACCGATGTCGCCGCCTTTGACGAACGCCAAGGGCGTTTGCTCCTGGGCAAGACCCTGACCACCCCCGGCAAGCTGGTGGACGGGATCCTCACCGGCCTGGACAAGGCCGGCGTGGCCCTGCCCGAAGCCGACCTGTTCCTGCACGGCTCGACGGTGGCCATCAACACCATGCTCGAGCGCAGTGGCGCGCATACCGCGCTGATCACCACGCGCGGCTTTCGCGACATCTATGAGATCGGCCGCATCAACCGGCCCGACTCCTTCAACCTGCGCCACCACAAGCACACCCCGCTGGTCGAGCGCGACCTGCGCTTTGAAGTTACCGAGCGCATGCTGGCCACCGGTGAGGTGCATATCGCGCTCGATGAGGCCGAGGTGCTGGCCCTGGCCAAACGCTTGAAGCAAAAGCGCATCGCGGCCGTGGCGGTGGTCTTCCTGCACGCCTACCGCAACCCGACCCACGAGCGCCGCGTGCGCGAGTTGCTGCGCCAGCATCTGCCGCAAGCCTTTGTCTCGATTTCTTCTGACCTGTCGCAGGAATACCGCGAATACGAGCGCACCTCGACCACGGTGGCCAATGCCTATATTGGCCCCCGGGTCGACCGCTACCTCGGCGAGATTGAAAAAACGCTCAAGCAGGTCAAGTTTGCCGGCCAGTTCCTGGTGGTGCAATCGACCGGCGGCCTGTATGCGCTAGGCGAGGCGCGGCAGGACTGCGTGCGCATGATGGAGTCTGGGCCGGCGGCAGGGGTGATCGGCACGCAGGCCCTGTGCGCGGCACTGGACATTCCCAACGCGATTGCATTCGACATGGGCGGCACCACCGCCAAGGCCGGTGTGGTGCGTCATCACCAGGCCCTGGTGGCCAACAGCGTGATGATCGGCGGCTACCAAAGTGGCTTGCCGCTGCTCACGCCGATGATCGACATCCATGAGGTCGGCACCGGCGGTGGCAGCCTGGCCAGCTTGAGCAGCACCGGCGCTTTGCGCGTGGGCCCCAAAAGCGCGGGCGCCAGCCCCGGCCCGGCCTGCTATGGCCTGGGCGGCACCGCACCGACTGTCACTGACGCCAATGTGCTGCTCGGCCGACTGGACCCGAAACACTTCCTGGGTGGCGAGATGCAGCTCGATCTGGCTGCGGCCGATCGCGCCATGCGCACCGACATCGCCAGGCCCCTGGGCATGAACAGCACGGAGGCAGCCTCGGGCATCTTGCGCATCGCCGCGGCCGCCATGTCCCATGCGGTGCGGGGCGTGACCACCGACCGCGGCCTGGACACCGGCGCCTTTCCCACGATGTTCGCCTACGGCGGCGCGGGCCCCCTGCACGCCTCGATGGTGGCGCGCGAGCTGCGCATGCCCCATGTGGTGATTCCGCGCGCGCCCGGGCATTTTTCGGCCTTTGGCATGCTGCTGGCCGACTTTCGGCGCGATCTGGTGCGCTCGCACTTCATCACCCTGGCCGAGCTCAGTCTGGCGCAGCTCGAGCAGTGGTTCAGCGATCTGGAGGCGCAGGGCCTGCAGACCCTTGAGCAAGCTGACGTCGGCGAGCGGCGCATCATGCTGCGCCGCCACCTGGACATGCGCTATATCGGGCAGGAGCATGCGGTCACGGTGGAAATTCCAGCCTCGGCCTTCCGCCGCAAATCGCTGACGGCCATCAAGGCGGTCTTCGACGAAGCGCACCGCGAGCGCTATGGCCGTGGCTCGCCCGAGGAGCCGGCCGAGATCGTCAGCCTGCGCAGTACCATCATCGGCGTGCTCAAAAAGCCGGTGCTCGAGAAAATCGCCACCGGCACCCGGGTACCTCCAGCAGCGGCCAAACGCGGCCAGCGCCAGGTCTACTTTGAGCCCCAGGGCTGGCTCCCCACGCCGGTCTACGCCCGCGAAGCCTTGCGGGCCAATAACCGGCTAGTCGGGCCGGCTCTGATCGAAGAACACGCCAGCACCACCGTTGTGCAGCCAGGCGATCGCCTGCATGTGGACGCCTATGGCAATTTACACATCGCGATCGCGCTCGGCGCCTCCTCGCCATGAATGCAGTGAACGCACTTGAAAGCACGCCCCGATCATGAGCAAACGCCGCACCCCCAAGCCCGCAGCCGCTGAAGCCGCCGCAACGCCAACGAGCCAACGCAAGGCCCGGGCGACCACCCCACTCAGGCCGCACCCCTCAGCCCACCAGCGCAGCGCCGCCATCCAGCGCGCCGACCCGGTCACGGTCGAGCTGGTGCGCGGCAGCCTGGTGGCCGCCACCGAGGAGATGAAGTCGGTGCTGATGCGCACCTCCTACAACATGATCATCTACGAGGCGCTGGACTTCACCGTGGGCCTGTTTGACCGCCACGGGCAGACCCTGTCCATCGGACTGGGCCTGCCCATGTTCATCCGGGGCATGAGCGATGTGGTCAAGGCCAAGATCGCCCACTGGGGCCTGGACAACATACACCCGGGCGACATCTTGCTGACCAATGACGCCTACATCACCGGCGCGCACCTGAACCACCTGACCTTTTCCATCCCCATCTTCCATGAGGGAGAAATCGTCGCGTTTTCCACCTGCATGGCGCACTGGCAGGACATCGGCGGCATCCTCAATGGCGTGACCACCGACATCTATGCCGAAGGCCTGCAGATCCCGCGGGTCAAGTACCACCGCCGGGGCGTGCTCAATGAGGAGATGCGCGAGCTGATCCTGATGAATGTGCGGCGACAGGACCGCGCCGCCGGCGACCTGGAGGCACAGCTGTCAGCCTGCCGAGTCGGTGCGCGTCATATGCAGGACATGCTCGAGCGCTACGGCGCCGGGCCCTGGCAGCTGGCGATCGACGCCATCATGGACCACACCGAGGCCGAAGCCCGCGCCCAGGTCAGCGCCATGCCCGACGGCGTCTATGAGGCCGAGTCCTTCATGGACGACGATGCGGTCGACCTGGACCAGCCCATCCCGATCCGGGTCAAGGTGATCATCCAGGGCGACGAGATGACGGTGGACCTGAGCGGCGTGAGCCCGCAGGTCAAGGGCTTTTACAACTCCGGCGCAGGCGTGGCCTGCGCGCAGGTGGCCTTCAAGTGCCTGACCCTGGCCAGCGACCATCCGATCAACGACGGCAATTTCCGCCCGCTCAAGGTCATCGTGCCACCGGGTACGGTGGTCAGCGCCCAGCACCCCTCGGCCATGCGGGTGTGGATGACCTACCCGATGACGGTGGTCGACACCATCTTCAAGGCGCTGGCCAAAGCCATCCCCGAGAAAACCATCGCCGGCCACCATGCCGACCTGATGATCGCCAACGTCAACGGCATCCATCCGCGCGACGGCAAGCTGTGGATTTACCTGGGCGGCCTGATCGGCGGCGGCTGGGGCGCCAAGCACAACCAAGACGGCGTCAACGTCACCGTCTGCATGAACGACGGCGACACCCACAACGGCCCCAGCGAGCAGGTGGAAAACAAATTTCCCCTGCTGGTCAAGTACTACCAGTTGCGCGAAGGCTCGGGCGGCGCGGGCCAGTTCCGAGGCGGCCTGGGCGCGCAGGCCGAAGTCATGGCGCTGGCCCGCATCAACTACCAGACCCGCATCGACCGGGTCAAACACCCACCCTGGGGCTTGCTGGGCGGCCACAGTGCGATGGGCAACCAGGTCGGCACGCGCAAGAAAGACGGCAGCCTGACCCTCTACAGCAGCGGCAAGGTCAATATGCGGCTGGAGGCGGGCGAGTCCTATGTGCTGCATTCGGGCGGCGGCGGTGGCTTTGGCCCGCCCGAGCAGCGCGAGCGCAGTGCGGTGCTGCGCGACCTGCGCATGGGCTACATCAGCGCCCAGGAGGCGCGCCAGACCTACGGCGTCGAGCCAAGCGCGCAGGAAATCGCCGAGCACGATTTGCAAACCGGAGCCGCCTCGTGAAGCAAGCCCTGTCGCAACTGGCGGCCAGCCAGCGCCGCCGGGCCCGCGCCGCAGCGCAGACCGAGCCTGCAGCGGCAGTGCGCCACCGGCCGCGCACCCACGCCGGCCCTGCTTTGGACCGCAACAGCCTGTGCGTGCGCGCCACGCTGCTGTTTGCGCGCTGGCAGCGCTGCGGCCAGGGTCGCATTGGGCTGGCCCTGGGCTGCGTCTGCGCGGGCGATGCGGCCATCGATGTGGCCATGCTCGACGGCATGATCCTCGACCATCTGCAGCAGCGCTTTGCCCACCAGCCGCGCCTGGCTGGCCTGATCGCTCCGGCCCTGGCGCAGGCCGATCAGGGTCAGAGGGCGCTGAGCGAGTTGCTACAAACCCTGGCCCAGCCCGGCCATGACCTGCGTCCCCGAGAATGGAGCGAGTTGCTCGAGGCCCTGCACACCAGCATTGCCTCGATCGAAGAGCACCGCGGTATCGCCTAAATCCCAACCCAAGGAAAGTCCATGACCCAAGCTGTCTCCAAAATCCGCCGTACCTCCTGCTGGGGCGGCCTGCTGCTGGCCCTCAGCCTGGCACCCGCCTGGGCCCAGAGTCGGTTTCCCGATGCGCCGATCAAGATGATCGTGCCTTTTGCGCCGGGAGGCGGCGTGGATACCGCCGGCCGACTGATTGCGCGCCAGATGCAATCGCGCCTGGGCGTGTCGGTGCTGGTGGAAAACCGGGCCGGCGCCAATGGCAGCGTGGGCGGCAAGGCGGTGCAAGTCGCGCCAGCCGACGGCTACACCCTGCTGTTTTCAGGTGCCACCCATGTGCTGGCCAAACAGGTCATGGCCAAGGCCCCCTACGACCCGGTGACCGACTTCGCACCGGTAGCGCGGGTGGGCGAAGCGCCGCTGCTGCTGGTGATCGCACCCAACCTGACCGAGCAAAAGCTGGGCGAGGTGGTGCAATCGGCGCGCCAAAACCCGGACAAATGGACCGCGGCCCTGCCGGCCATGGGCGCGCCCAGCCACCTGGCCACCTTGCTGCTGGCGCAAAAGTCCAACCTGAAAATCACCACCGTGCCCTACAAAGGCACGGCGCCGGCCCTGGTCGACGTGGCCGGCGGCCATGCGCAGATCCTGATGGACTCGATCATCGCCCTGCTGCCCATGGCCAAGACCGGTAAGGTCAAGCCGGTGGTCACCACCTCGGCCAAGCGCAGCTCGATCGCACCCGACATCCCCACCGCTGCCGAAAGCGGCATGCCGGGCCTGGTCTACACCAGCTGGTACGGCATCTGGGCACCGCTGGGCACGCCGCCTGATCGGGTGCAGTTCCTCAATAATGCCGTCAACGAAGCGGTGAGCGAACTCACCAAGAGCGGCGCCTTTGCCGCCCTGGGCGTCGACGGCATCACCGAAAGCGTGGAGCAGTTCACCCGCTTCATCGCCGCCGATGTGGCGCAAAGCGCCGAGCTGCTGCGCGGCGCCGGCTTCAAGCCTGAATAGGCCACAGCCCATGGCTAAGGGGCAGCTGCTCCCGAGCGAGACGCGCTGGCATACCGACGCGCGTACCGGCGCACGGCTGCGCCAGGTGACCGACGCGCCCTGCATCCACCACCACCCCTTCTTTTTTGTACCGGCGCATGACCAAGCCATGCGCTACCTGTTTTTTGTCTCGCACCGCAGCGGCCAGCCCCAGCTCTATGCCGAGCTGCGCACCCAGGCCGGCGGCAGTGGCCAGCTGCTGCAGCTGACCGATCACCCGGACCTGATCGCCTGGTCACTGCACCCCACGGCCGACGGCCGCCACCTGCTGTTCACCACCGCGCGGGGCGCCTTCCGGCTCGACATGCAAACCCTGCAGGAAGAGCTGCTGCACCCCTTTGAGCGCCAACCCAATCAGCTTGAGGGCATGGTCGGCGCGGCCATGGGCACCACCACCGTCTCCTGCGACGGCCGGCTCTGGGCCATACCGATTCGCCGCCAAGGCCGATCGCAGATGCTGTTCATCGATCTGGTCCATCAGCGCTCGCATGAAGCGCTAGACAACGAGATCATCGGCCACCCCCAGTTTTGCCCCGACGACCCCGAACTCATTTTTTATGCCGGCCCCATGACCGACAGGCTGTGGATCGCCACTGCCGACGGCCGCCGCCATGAGCGCCTGTACCAGCGCGAAAGCGCCGCCCAATGGATCACCCACGAAAGCTGGATTGCGGGCACCCGTGAGCTCGCCTTTGTGGATTGGCCCCACGGCATGCAGGCCATACAGGTCGATACCGGCGAGCGCCGCACCATCACCCGCTTTCCCGCCTGGCATGCCTACCCGGACCCCAGCGGCCAGCGCTTTGTCTGCGACACCAACTTTCCTGACATCGGCCTGCACACTTTTGCGGCGCGCGGGCCGGCCGAAGACGGCCGGCTGCTGTGCCTGTCCGAGGCCAGCTCGGTGGGCAGCCACTGGGCTGGCCCCTTTCCCTACAACGACGGGCCGGTAAAGGTCTATGCGCCGCAGCACACCCATCCGCATCCGCGCTTTTCACCCGACCAGCGCCAGGTGGTCTTCACCTCAGACCGCAGCGGCCATGCCCAGGTCTATGAATGTGAAGTGCCGGCCTGAAGGCCCAGCACCATGGATACCCTGAGCCTACCCGCCTTGAGTGCCGAGCCCGGCCCGCACGAGGCGCAGCGCTTGCGTGCACTCATCCGCCAGGGCCTGCTCAGCGGCACCAGCCGCGGCCAGGCGCTGGGTTTTCTGCAGTGCAATCTGGCCATCTTGCCCCAGGAGCATGCCGACGATTTTTGGAGCTATTGCCAACGCAATGCGCGCGCCTGCCCGGTGCTCGAAGTCACGCGCCCGGGGCAGACCGAGCCGCTGACATTGGCACCCGGTGCCGACCTGCGCACCGACTGCGCCCGCTATGCGGTTTGGCAGGACGGCCAGCGCCAGGCCGACCGCCAGGACATCAGCGCGCTGTGGCGAGCCGACCTGGTGAGCTTTCTGATCGGCTCGGGCATCACCTTCGACGGCGCCTTTGAAGAAGCCGGCATCCCCACCCACCGCCACCGCTGGGTGCTCACCAGCAGCGTCCCGACCCAAGCCGTCGGACGCTTTCAAGGTCCGCTGATCGTGACCATGCGCTGGCTCACGCCAGCGCAGGCCGAGCTGGCCAGCCGCATCAGCGCGCGCTTTCCGCACAACCACGGCGCACCCATCCACATTGGCGACCCCGCCGCCATCGGCGCCGACCTCGCGCAGCCGCTGTTTGGCGGGCCGGTGCCCGCCCTGCCCGATGATCTGGTGCCGGTCTTCTGGGCCTGTGGCGTCACTCCACAAGCCGCCGCCGAGGCGGCCGGGCTGCCTTTGTTCATCGCCCACGCACCCGCACACAGCTTCATCACCGATGTGAGAGCATCGAGCCTGATGACGCTTTGAATCAGTCAGACCCGCACCTCATCAAGGAGAACCACGCCATGCACACACCCCACCTGAACCGCCGCCACTGGCTGGCCGCCGCCGGCGCAGCAAGCCTGATGCCCAGCGCCTGGGCGCAGAACTACCCGGACCGGCCGGTCAAGATCATCGTTGGCTTTGCCCCCGCAGGGCCCAGCGACATCATGGGCCGCTGGCTGGCTCAGCGCTTGAGCGAGCGCACCGGCAAGTCCTTTGTGGTCGAGAACATGGCCGGCGCTGGCGGCAACATCGGCATGGGCGCGGCTGCCAAGGCCCAGCCCAATGGGCACACCCTGCTGCTGGCCTCATCGACCTATGTGGTCAACCCCAGCCTGTACAAATCAGTGCCCTACGACCCGCTCAAAGACTTCGCGCCGATTTCCATGGTCGGCGAAAGTCCCCATGTGTTTTTTGTGCATCCCTCGGTCAAGGCGCAGAGCCTGCGTCAGCTGACCGATCTGGTGCGCTCGCAGCCCGGCAAGTTCAGCTATGTCTCGGCCGGCTCAGGCACGGTGGCGCACTTATCGGTCGAGCAACTCAAGATCAGCCTGGGGCTGGACATGACCCACATCCCCTTCAAGGGCGCTGGCCCGGCGGTGCAGTCGGTGGTCAGCGGCGAAATCGCCATTGGCTGCACCACCTTGCCAGCGGTCAAAGAGTTGGTGCGCGGCGGCCTGCTGCGCGCACTGGCGGTGACCAGCGCACAGCGCTTTGCCTCCTCACCCCAAATACCCACCGTCGTCGAGGCAGGCTTTGCGGACCAGGAATCGTCGACCTGGCAGTCGCTGATGGCCCCGGCCGGCACGCCCGCGGCCGTCATTTCCTTCCTGCAGCGCGAGGTGGTGGCCATCCTGGGTGCACCCGGAGCGCGTGAGCAACTGGTGGAGCTGGGCTTTAACGCCATCGGCAACACGCCCGCCCAGCTCACCCAACAACTACAGAGCGAAATCGAGCGCTGGCGCCGCGTGATACAGACGGCGCGCATCGAGGCCTGAGCCAGGCAGACAGCAGGCCTGAGGTGGCCAAAATGGCAGCCGCATAAGGGCACAATCGGGGCCCGCGAGGGGCTCGTGCGTGAATGCGCCGAGCCTGATCCACACCACACCAAGAGGGAAGACTCCACCATGAAACTGCTGCATTTCAATGACTTTCGCCTGGGCGTGCTCAAGGGCGACCAGGTGGTCGATGTCACAGCCGTCATCGCCAACATCCCGCACAGCGGGCCCGGTGACCGCATGAACAGCGTGATCGCCAACTTTGCCGACCTGCGCCCGCGCATCGAAGCGGCAGTGGCCGCCGGCAGCGGCGTGCCGGTAGGCTCGGTGCGCATCCGCCCGCCGGTGCCCAAGCCGACCAACATTGAATGCATGGCGGTCAACTACATGGAAGACGGCACACTCAAGGAGCCGGCGGCCATCAACGCCTTTCACAAGTCCCCTGGCTGCATCATCGGCCACGGCGACACCATGGTGCTGCCTGATTTTCCGGCCTCGGTCTTCGAGGGCGAGGCCGAGCTGGGCCTGGTGATCGGCAAGCCCACCAGCCGGGTGTCGGCTGCCAATGCCATGGACCATGTGTTCGGCTACATCAACTTCATCGACGGCTCGGCCCGCGGTGTGGTGCCGCCGACCAATGTGTTCTATCAAATGAAGTCGCGCGCCACCTTCGCACCGATCGGGCCTTACCTGGTCACGGCTGACGAAGTGCCCGACCCGCAAAAGCTGCATATCAAGCTCTGGGTCAACGGCCAGCTCAAGCAGAACTTCAACAGCGACGACATGGCGCACAAGATCCCGCGCTGCATCGAATGGCTCTCGCACATCCACGACCTCGAACCCGGCGACATCATCGCCACCGGCACCAACCACCGCGGCCTGTCATCCTTCCAGGACGGCGACCTGGTTGAGCTTGAATGCGAAGGCATGGGCCGGCTCAAAATCAATGTGCGCGACGATCTCAAACGCACCTGGTCGCGCGAGACCCGCCTGGAGCGCACCCAAAAGGGCCTGGAAGGCCTGACGCCACAGCTCACCGGGAAGTACGCCAAGGTGGGTTGAACCTACAAGCGGCTTTGGCCGCTTGTTGTTGGTTCGAAGTCTTTGCGTCCAAGGGCTTTCTTGCTGTTTTGGAGGCTCAACACTTTGGTGAGCGCGCTATGCACCTGCTCGCCTGGCCATCAGCTCTTGATGTCCATGGCCAAGGTAAAGCTGCTGCCCACATAGGTGTTGAAGCCCATTAGCAAAGGCTGACCGTCCGCGTTGATATAAGTGCGTTTGACCTGCAAGCCAGCAACGCCTGGCCTGACTCTGAGTTTTTGAGCCACCCTGGCCTTGAGATTGAGGGCTGTGACTTCCTGCCGTATCGATACGACACGCTCGCCAAAGCGCTGTTCGATCAATGAGTACACCGCGCCAGACCAGGTTTGAACCTCATCAGCGATGCTGGCAAACTTACCCAAGAGATAGGTTTCGTTCCAGGCGGTGCCAGCGGTGGTCATCAGGTTACGCGGCTCGCGAAAGGATTGGATGTGCAGCAATTGAGCGCCAAGCCCACATTGCATATCGTGCGCCAGCGTCTCACTGGCTTCGATCATGCGGTAATGTGCATCGACAAGATGGGTCAAACGTCCATAGCGTTCAATACCCTCCATGGATCCGAACACCACATTGATTTGTGCAGCACTCTTGTCCGAAACGACTCGAACGCCCCGCCCATGCTCGGGCAAGACCAGACCGGCCACCACGAGCTGACGCGTTGCATCGCGAATGGTATGGCGGCTCACTGAATACTCCAGGCGAAGATCGGTTTCGCTGGGCAGCAAGCTGCCCACGGCATATCGCCCTGTCATGATCTGCAGTCGTATCTGGTCAGCCACTTCGGAATACCGCGGCTTGGCTTTCACCGGCTTTGCCGCCCGGACCAGCTTGGGCCCGCTCGGGACAGATAACACTGGCTGGGACCTGAGGGTCTGACTATTGCTCATGAATGGTAATCCGACTAACACGTCACAAATCGCTGGTGCGCGCCACCAATGGCGCGCACTGCGGGAGACAAATTATAGGAAGCGCACCCATGGGCCTCCAGCTGCTCAAACAGCAGCGGGCCAATACAAGGCTCAGATTGGGGTTGAGATTGCGTGCGGTATGCATCCGTTGTCGACGATCACTGTCTTGTCAACAAAATACGCCTGCGCACCGCTGATCTGCACCGTGTCTTTGTAGGTCCCCATCACATAAAGCGAAAGCTCCCCCTCGCTGTTGGTTTGCCCAAGCAAAAAGTCGGCCTCGACCGACAGCAGCTGTCCCTGAACCTGCGTGACCCGTATGCCGCTGATGATGTGCCGATCGACATGGATGGCGTACTCGTTGGCTTGCTCAAGCGCAACGATGCGGTCGATCAACATATCCCGGCTCTCACAAAGCATCAGGCACAAAGGCAAGCCGGCAGCGTAATTCTCACGGGCAATGATGCGGTACGAGCATACCGGTAAGAAGAGGTTTAACCAGTCATCGTAAAGGCACGCATCAGCGGTACTCGCGTACTGTGCATAAAGGTCATAGACAGCGAATCGCTGCTCGGCGGTGATCATCGAACAGCCCCCTCAGGCTCAATGCCCATCAGTTCGGCGTAGTAGCTCCAGAACCCCCGCAAAGGAACATCTGTGACACGGTAGTTGCGGTCGGAAATTTCGCCTCCGCCGCCCATCTCGATCACCGAGTGGCGATCGGCATCAACGCGACTGGTTCTGTGGGCAATCTCGATCGCCTCAGCGTCCTCCATGGAAACCAGGCCGGCCGGCCCCAGCAGATTCATCTGCCGCAAGCGGTGTTCGCTCATCTCCGGCGTATCGTCCGCATAGCCAAAAAAAGTCCACACGAGCACAAACTTATCCACCCCTTTGGGCTGTATCTGCCTGACCGCCAGACTGTTATTTAAGCGCTGAAAAGCCGCATTCGGGAACATGCTGGAAATCGACAGCGACCGCTGGTCTTCGAACTCTGGCAGAAACTTGAGCAAGGCCGGAGCCCGCAGGGTCAACTTGTCGGAATTGAGCTTGTGCGCGCCATAGGCCTGATTGGCCTCGGCATCGGAGTCCGACGAGGCCACCGCAAAGGTGAGGTTGTGGCGGTGTCTATCGTCCATGGCCACGCCGCCCTGCTGGGTCGCACGGTCCAGACCGAAGGTCACCAAAAACTCGTGCAGCAGACTCGCATGGTAGGTGTCACGCAGGTTCTCGGCATACAGCTTCCAATTGCCGTCAATAGCCTGGCGCTGGTAACCCAGCACCTTGATCGGAGCTCGCATCAGGGTAGCAATGTGCTCGCGCATCATCGGACCCAGGTAGTCGCTCAAGGGCTCGGTGTCGGCGGAAAAAGTGCCAAACACCACGTCCTTATAAACCTCAACCCGCAGCGCCTGCAGCCCGTGCTCGGCCTTGTCAAAGCTCTTGTCCAGCCCCCCCTGGCCGCGTACGCCGCGCTGAAAAGGGATGCCGGTCAGGTCACCCTTCTGGCTGTAACACCAGCGGTGGTAGATACATGTGTGGCTTTGTGCATTGCCAGAGGTCTCGCGGCGAACCAGCGCACCGCGGTGGGCGCACCGATTCACGAAGGCATGCACCGACAAGTCCTGGGCACGCTGAACGATGACAGGCGTATCGCCCACCCAGGTTGTCCTGAAATCGCCCGCCAGGGGGATCTCGGCGGCCAAACACAGCATGGACCAGCTTGGCCCACGAAACACCTTGGCCTGCTCTTGCTGATAAATCTCAGCATCATGGTAGAGGTAATACGGAACCCGCGAATAGTCATTGCGGGGCCAGTGAACTTTTCTCATGCAAGCCTCCTTATGCGCGATGGCTAATTCGTCAGGGCAACCACCTGATGGGCCGACCAGCGCAGCTCGACCGCAGCGCCAACGCTCAGGCTCGGGCTGACCGCATCCATGGGCACATCGGCCGTCATCTCTGCCCCCCAGCTGGTACGGACAAGAAAGCGGGTGTAGCCGCCCATGTAAGTACGCTCTTGCACCGTACCGAAGCAATGCTCGCCGGGCAAGGCCCCGCCTGTCTGCGGCGCAATCAAGCCCACGTTTTCGAAGCGCAGCGCGACACAGACCTGTTGCCCCATGACCAGGGCTGCAGACGAGGTACACCCGATGCTGACATCGCCGCCATCGAGCAAGACACGGTAAAAGCCCGCCGACAACGCCTCCAGCACTGTCCCTTCGAACAAATTTGAGTGCCCAACGAAAGACGCGACGAACCGCACCTTCGGTGCCTCATAGATCTCCTGCGAGCTTCCGACCTGAACAATCTCACCCTTGTTGAGCACCGCGATGCGGTCTGACATGGTGAGCGCTTCAGTTTGATCGTGCGTAACAAAAATAAAGGTCCGATTCAGCGCTTTTTGCAAACGCCGTAACTCCAGCTGCAACTGCAGCCTGAGCTGAAGATCCAAGGCACCCAAGGGTTCATCGAGCAGCAGGACATCGGGGCTGTTGACCAGCGCGCGGGCCAAAGCCACCCGCTGACGCTGGCCCCCAGAGAGCTGGTCAGGCATCCGGTGCTCATAGCCATTGAGCTGGATCAGATCGAGCATCTCACCCACTTTGGTGCGAATCGTGGCGGGGTCCACCTTCTTCATCCGCAGTCCGAAGGCCAGATTTTGGGTGACCGTCATGTGCGGAAAGAGAGCGAGCTGCTGAAAGATCATGTTGGTGTTACGCGAATACGCCGGCTGGCCCGCCATATCCCGCCCATCGATCAGCAGCTGGCCTTCGCTGGGGTGCTCAAAGCCGGCAATGATCCGCAGCAAAGTCGTCTTTCCACACCCGCTCGGACCGAGCAGGGAGAGAAATTCGCCACGCCGAATCGACAGGGAAATGTTGTTCAGTACCGTCGTCGTACCAAAGCGCTTGGATAGCCCACGCGCC
The DNA here is from genome assembly GCA_044352515.1 of Polaromonas sp. Taxonomy (GTDB): domain Bacteria; phylum Pseudomonadota; class Gammaproteobacteria; order Burkholderiales; family Burkholderiaceae_C; genus Polaromonas. The sequence continues at coordinate 64,807 of JBILDR010000002.1, read as the reverse complement.
TCGACAACAGTCTCAGCCGGCGTATCGCGTGTCACCATGTCAGGCTGCTTTCACGTTGTTCCAAGCCTCAAGCCAGACATCCATTTGCTGAGGCAACTCAAAAGAAATACGCCGCACGCCGCGGGCGGCCACGTCAAAACCCAGCTTGGTCTGGTAGGCCTTGTCGTAGCCTGAAGCCACCTGCGCGATGGTCGAAGGGTATTCAGTGACGTCCGTCAGCTTGCGACCGAATTCCGGCGACAGCATGGCATTGATGACCTTGTGCGTGGCAGCCGCCTGTTTGCTATCCCGAGGAATGAAGGCAGACTGCGTCCACGATGGAAGCCCTTCCTTGGGCCAGTTGTTGCTGGCCTTGAGCCCCTGTTTCTCAAGGGCCGCGCGCATCGGGATCCAGCCGTAGAGGCAATGCACCTCGCCGGTGGCGATCATATTCACCGCCTCGGCGAACTTGGTCCACATGGTGCGAATGTTCTTTTTGCGATCAATCAGGAACCGCTGCACCTCACGAACTTGGGCAGGCTGCATCCCCAAGGGATCCGTAATACCCATGGCCAATGCGGCCGTGAAGATCATGCCGTGCGCATCGTCGCGCCAGGCGATGCGGCCCTTGTACTTGTCTGAAAACAATACATTCCAGGACTGCGTCAGTGGATCGTCTGGATTGACCTTGGATGCATCAAAGACGACCGATTCGAAGCCGCTGACAATGGGCAGCATATAGGTCTTGCCGTCACGCCTGACCACCTCAGACTGGAAGTCCTTGGAAATACCTGTTGCATTGGGGATGGCACTCATATCCAGGGCCAGCAGACGCTCGTCGCCGGCCTTGGCGCCAAGGGCTGGGCCCTTGGCGAAATTGGTCAGCGTGATGATCATGTCGTATTGCCCGGTTCCCCCCGGCGCCATCAACTTTGCCAGGCTATCGCTGGGCGAGACATAGGGCAAGTTGTCGACCTCCACGCCACCCGACTGCGATGTAATGATGGGGCGCACCGGATCGGGAATAAACACGTTGGGCATGACGGCCCGAATCTTGGCCCGCTGGGCAAAGACCGACAGCGGGATACCCGCAGACAGCGAGGCGGCAAGCGCGCCCGTCACCTTGAGCGCCTTGCGGCGCTGGTTATCAAGAGGTTGCCGATCAGCTGAAGTTGCAGTGCGTGGCATGGCCATTCTCCATAAGGGTTGAGGGAAGCATCAAGCCGGATTTGAGCGGTCGGCTCGCCGCATGAATGCAAACCCCAGCAGCGACGCCACCGTGGTTAGCAAAATGATGATCACAGCCATCGCCGGCAGCTCAGGGGAGAGCTCCTCAACGATCAGCACATAAAACTGGACTGGTATGGTGCGGTCACTGCCCACCGTGAAAATAGTCCGTATGAATTCATCGAACGACAAGCTAAAGGCGAAGATTGCGGTGGCAATGACGCTGGGTCGCACGATGGGAAAGACGATCTCCCAAAAAACCTGGCTGGTCCGCGCACCCAAATCCATCGCCGCTTCTTCCAGCGATCGGTCGAACTTGTGCAGGCGCGGATACAGGGTCAGAAAGGCAAAGGGCAGAACCCAGTTGACGTGACCGACCAAAACCGTCGTGAACAAAGACGGGCGCACGCCCAAGTATCCAAAGAAGATGAGCAACACAATGCCACCGATGATCCCCGGCAAGATGATGGGCGTGAGGATCATGTAGAGCACGATGCGCTTGCCCCAGAACTCGTGACGGAACGCCAGCGCCATCAACAATGCCAATGTGGTGGCAATCGCCGCCGAGGCCAGGCCTACATAAATACTGTTGGCCAGCGCGCTGAGCAGGGGCTGGTTGGCTAAAACCGCCTCATACCACTTTGTGGTGAAGCCTTTGAGCGGAAATCCGGTCAGCCTCGAGTCGTTGAAGGACAGCACGGTGATCATCACCAGCGGGCTGTAAAGAAAGACAAAAAAGATCAGCCCATAGAGCCAAGAAGCAAGCTCAAAGGGGTTCAGCCGCTGCCAGCGCTGCAGCATGGGGGGCGATGAGGTGCTGCTGACTGCCATTACCCACCTCCGGTGAAAATTTGTTCAACCTTCGTCTTGCGTCCTATGGCCAGGAACAACAACATCACCACCAAAACCAGGATCACCGACAGCGCAGATCCGAAAGCCCAGTCATTGCTGGATAGGAACTGACTGGCAATGATGTTGCCGATCATGATGCCTTGAGGACCGCCCAGAAGCTGCGGTGTCACGTAGGCGCTCATGGTCAGCAAAAACACCATGATGCAGCCCGACACCACGCCCGGCATGCTCAGTGGCAGCAAAACTTCGACAAAAACACGAAACGGCCGCGCGCCCAGGTCGGTGGCTGCCTCGATCAGCTTCGGATCAATCTTCTCAAGTGACATGTAGATCGGCAGGGCCATGAAAAGCGTGTAGACGTAGACCAGGCCGAGCAGCACCGATCCCTCGTTGTAGAGCAGCCAGTCCAGGGGTTGGTCAATCACGCCCAACGACATCAAGGCCGAGTTGATAGCCCCGTTGCGCCCCAGTATGGGTAACCACACAAAGGCTCGCACCACATAGCTGGCCCAAAACGGCAGAAACAGCAGCAAGATCAGCAGGGCCTTGGCGTTGCCCTTGGCGCGCGAGATGATGTAGGCAATCGGATAGGAGATCAGCAACGACAAGGCCGTGGCTTCCAGGCCGATGCGCAAGGTCTTGAGCAACTGGCCCACGTACAAGGGAGACTGAAAGATGCGCAGATAGCTCTTGAAGGTGAAGTCCGGGCGTGTGCCGTAATAGCCCGAACTCCAGAACGACACCGCCACCATGAAAAGCACCGGCAGGATCATGAAGACCAGCAGCCACACGAGCCCAGGCGTCAGCAGCCAACCGGGACGTCCGACGGGCTGTACCGAGGCCGTATCGGAGGCTGTGGGGGTTGCGCGGCTCATGATCAACCCCGCTTGAGCGCTCTGGCCTGAGCAGTCGCTTGCACATCCACACTCAAGTCTGCCGGCTCAATGACCACACCGTAGTGGGTCCGTGCGGCCGGTATCGAGACCTTACTCTCCCGTACGTCCTTGAGCACGCGTTGAGGGTCACGCTGCAGCGGGTCGCCGTAGCCTCCGCCGCCTGTCATTTCAAAGCGAACCGTGTCACCGGGCTGCAGCTTGCGGTAGACACCATGCTCGACGGCCTGGCCATTGAGCCACAGCCCACCGCCTGAACCCGTGCCAGCGCCACAACGGCCGATCGCCGGCATCGGTCCATCGGGCGTGCGGCCGCTGATGCGCACCGAACTCTCCACTGCGTGGGCCTCGGGCGTTCCCCCGTCCAGGATGCAAAACGCCACCTCCTGGCCGAGCCCCCCTCGGTTCAAGCCGGGACCACCGCTGTCCGTGAGGAACTCCTTGCGGACGTAATAAACACGCGCCTCGTTCTCAATGACCTCCACCGGAATGTTGCGGGTATTGAAGGGGAAACTCAGGGTGGAATACCCGTCCTGCCGCGCGCTGCCCCCAAAACCTCCGGTGTGTTGGGCGATGGACATGAAAGAGCGGCCATCAGCGTGCTTGCCGTGCAGATAGACCTCATTGGCGGGCGCTCCACCGGCCGAACCCAGGATCATTTTCGGCATCACGCTCTCAAGCGCGCCGTAGATGATGTCTGGGAAAAGGTGCGCGATCATGGTGCGCCCCCAGGTCGCAGCCGGCATCCGGGCATTGACCACCGAGCCTTCGGGCGCCACGATGGTGATCGGCCGCAAGCTGCCGTCATTGTTGGGCACGTGAGGGTCTAGGGCCAGCTTGATGGGATAGGACGAGTAGGACTTGACGATGTTGGGCGTGCAATTGATGGCGGCCGTTACCTGTGCGGAAGAGCCGGTGTAGTCGATGATGATCTCCTCCCCATCGATGGTGACCGCCGCCTTGATGATGATGTCCTGCTTGACGCCCGGGATGGGTGGCAGGGTTACCTGGTGGCGGTATGTCCCCCTGGGCAACTGCGCGATTTTTTCACGCAAGCTGCGCTCGGTTCGGCTGACCACCTCGTGGGCCAGCCGGTCCAGCCCGCCCAGCGGATACTCGTCGAGCAGCTGCTGCAAGCCGCGTTCGCACACATGGTTGGCCACCAACTGTGCCCGCAAATCGCCCAATATCTTCTCCGGCACACGGGTGTTGGCGCGGATGAAATCAAATATGGTCTCGTTGAGCCTACCCTCGCTGTACAGCTTTGAAACCGGGATCTTTAAACCCTCTTCAAACAGGTCCTTGGACTCCAGCGTCGACATGCGCCCCCCCATATCGAGGTGATGCACGATGCACAGGGTGTAGGCCACGATCTGCCCATCTCGGAAGATGGGCGAGGCGACCGAAACGTCAATCAGGTGCCCGCTGGCCAACCAGGGGTCGTTGGTGATGATTACATCGCCAGCTGCGAGGGTGTCAGCCGGGTACTTTTGCAGAAAATTTCGCAGCACGGCCGGAACAATGCCCAAAAAGCCAGCCGTCGTTACCGTGGAGTGCGCCAGCATCTGGGCATTTGCGTCGAACAGGGCGCAGCAAAAGTCGTGGTACTCCTTCACGGAAGGGGTGTAGGCGGTCCGGATCAGGCCGGTTGCCGCCTCATCGACGATGGAGATCAGGCGATTCCACAAGATCTGTATCGATACCGGGTCGAGCGCCATCTCGCGCCCAGGCTGTGCCTTTGAATCACCCACGTCGGTAGGCGCCACCTCAGCGGCAACGGCCTCCAGGGTGATCATGAGGCAGCCGCTGGGGTCCACCGTCAGCACGTCTCCCGGCTCGATGATGGTGGTGGAGACTCGCTCCTCAATCACGGCCGGCCCGATCACCTGCTGGCCGACCTGCAGATCATCGCGCGAATAGACTGCCGTTCGCACAAAAGACTTGCGCTTGGCCACATAGACATCCCGGAAGGCCTTGATCGCACCGGGTGCCGGCAGATCGGCAGCGACAATCTTCGGACTCGGCGTGGGTTGGCGGGCATAGACCCGCAGGCTGACCAGCTCGACCGGATTGTCATCCTCGACCCGACCATAAAGCGCGCGGTATGCCTGGCGAAAATCTGCTAGCCAAAGGGCTCGATTTTCGGCAGCGCAGGCATCAGGGCCCACGTCAATTTCCAGCGCATAGTCTTGGCCTGAAAACCGAACATCGATGGTACGCCGGATCGCAGCGGCCTGGGGTTCGGGCAGATGCAGCCGGGCCTGCGACTCCAGCTGCACAAAACTCTGCTCAATGTCCGGCAAATGAACGTCTCTGAGCAACTTGCGGATCGGAGCACTGCGCTCAAAGGCCAAGGGGGCTGCAAGCAAGCCCAGCGATGACATCACCCCCGAATAGGGAGGCACCACCACCTTGCGGCAGCCCAGCTTGCGCGCCAGCCCCACCGCATGCAATGAACCGGCGCCACCGAAAGCAAACAGCGTCAGATCAGCCGGCGCCATGGCCTTCTCGGCGACATACATCCGCGCCGCAGAGGCCATGGTTTCATTGACAATTTCATGCACGCCCGCCGCCGCTGCTATGCCGTCGAGCCGCGCCGGCCCGGCCAATGCCCTGAGCGTGGCCTGGCGCGCTGCCGCCTCGTCCAACGCCATTTCACCGCCTAAAAAGTACGACGGGTTCAGGTAACCCAGCAACAGATCGGCATCGGTGACCGTCGGCTCAGTACCGCCGCGCGAATAGCAGACCGGCCCGGGCTCTGAGCCGGCGCTGTCCGGGCCCACCTGCAAGAGGCCGAGGTCATCGACCCGCGCGATACTGCCGCCGCCAGCACCGATCTCGAGTAAGTCAAAAACAGGCACAGCAATCGGCAGGCCGCTGCCTTGCTTGAAGCGTTGCACCCGGTCCACTTCAAACTCCCGCGTGCGCGAGGCTTGGCCGCCCTGCACCAAGCAAAGCTTGGCTGTCGTGCCTCCCATGTCGAAGGCCAGGACCTGCTCCAGCCCTAGAAGACGGGCAAAAAACGCAGTCGCCTCCACACCGGCAGCCGGACCCGATTCAACGATCTGTATTGGCACCATTTTGGTGGTGGCAATGGTAGCCGTCCCCCCGTTGGAGAGCATCACCAAAATGCGCTTGTGGTAGCCACGCTGCTCCAACTCGTCCGACAGCCGGTCCAAGTAGCTCTGGGTGACTGACTTCACATAAGCATCAACCACTGTGGTGGAGGTCCGCTCATATTCCTTGGGCTCAGCATGCACCTCGTGCGAGACCGAAACCATGACACCAGGCATTTCCTCCCGCAAGATCGCAGCGGCGCGCTGTTCATGGACCGGATTTCTGTAGGCGTGCAAAAACACCACTGCGACTGCCTCTACGCCCTGACTCACCCAGCTTCGGGCAATAGCACGCACCTCTTCGTCGCGCAGCGGGTGGAGCACCCGGCCATCGCTGAGGATCCGCTCGCCCACCACGGCCCGCAGGTCGCGGGGCACCAACGGCTCGGGGAAGCGGATGAACATGTCGAAGAGGTCATACCGCACCTCGCGCCCCATCTCCAGCACATCCCGAAAGCCCTCGGTGGTGAGCAAGGCGGTTTTCGCGCCCTTGCGCTCGAGGATGGTGTTGGTCACCAAAGTGGTGGCGTGGATGATCTCGCCAGTCTGCTCGAGCAGCCGGGGAATGCGCGCGATCAGCCGATCCAAGCCGTGGAGCACGCCCTCTTCGGGCGCCCTGGGCGTCGTCAAAGTCTTGTCGACGACGATCTCACCGCTTTGATCATCAATGACCGTGAAGTCGGTGAAGGTGCCGCCGATGTCGATGCCGATTCTGTACTGCGCCACTGCGTGCTCTCCGTCTCTGGCTTGAGGATTTCTCAGCGAACCGTCCATTGCGCCACCGCCATGAGAGCACAGCCATGACACATCCGGACCTGTTGAGGTCAACCCCAATGTATTCGCAAGATTGCTGCCATGTCAACAGTCTGGACGATAGATTTTTGAAATCGACTCACGCTTCCAGCGAGGCCCCTCACGATCTCCCTTAGGACTGCCAAGATCCGCGACATCAGGACGCGTCGTCCATTTCCATTTGGATTTTTCTAGGGAATAACCCTGAAGGCCTCCATCAACAGGTTCGCCAGTTCAGCACCTTTTGAGTGCCATCTGCACCGAGAACGTGAATTTTTGGACGAGACCACCTGTGCAAGCTCGGCCAGCCAACGATGGTTCCAGGATCTGCAAAATCGTTTGACACTTCAACTCATCCGGACTAGAGTAAAAAACACTTTACTGAAAGTCAGGATCAACGCCATGGAAATCCAAGAGCTCGTCCAGGCACTGGCGGCCTTGCCCGCTGCCACGCTCTACGAGGGGATGGGCAAAGTCGGTGCCATCCACCACCACATCCGCCCGATCTGTCCGGGATCGCGCCTGGTGGGTGTGGCTTACACGATCCGCATCCTGCCCGGTGAGACCACCGCAGTACTGCGGGCCATTGAGGAGGCGCCGGCCGGTTCGGTCTTGGTGATCGACACAGGCGGTGACGGTGAGTCTTCCGTCTGGGGTGGTACCTCGTCGCTTGCAGCAAAGGTGCGCGCTCTGGCTGGCTGCGTGACCAACGGACTGGTGCGCGATGTCGATGAAATCATCGAGCTTGGCGTTCCGGTATACGCCGCCGGTATTACCGTGACCGGGACCATCAAAAACCACCCGGGCTGGGTCGGCTTGCCGGTAGCCGTCGGAGGCCAGGTGGTCAACCCGGGCGACATCCTTGTTGGCGACGCTGACGGTGTGGTTGTCGTGCCCAGGGCTCTGGCCCAGGCGGCCCTAGAAGGCGGTATGAAACAGCGCGCCAAGGAGGAAACGCGTGACGCCAGAATCAAAGCGGGCGAGCCATTGACCCTTGTTCTTGGTATGCGTTGAGGTCATCATCATGGGACAAACCATCGCCGAAAAAATCTTCTCACGTGCATGCGGCCGACCGGTCCAGGAGGGTGACATCGTCTACCCGGAGCCGGATTTGGTCACAACCCACGACTGGTACGTGGTGAACTTTGACAAGGTCATGCAGGAATTGGGCATAGACCGTCTGCATGCGCCTCATAAACTTTTGATCTCCACAGATCACGAGCCGGTTGCCACCAGTCCCTTGGCCGCGCAGCGCCAGCGACAAGTTCGCGAGGTCGTGCGCAAGTACGGCATTGAACACTTTTATGACGTCGGCAGAGGCGGCCACGGCCATGTTTTTCCAATGGAAAAAGGCTATGTCCGACCCGGCATGCTGGTCATTGCCTACGACATCCACGTGACCAACTATGGCGCACTGGGCTGCATGGGTATTCCGGTCGTCACCGAAATCAGTGAAGTCTTGGCCTGCGGCAATGTCTGGCTCAAGGTACCGCATACCGTCCGGATCAATCTCGTGGGCCGACTCGGCCCGGGAATCACCATGCGTGACGTGGCGCAAAAGATGATTTCGGTGATCCCGGTTGACGCGGCCGACTACGCCGCTTTCGAGATCGGCGGTCCAGGTCTGGCCTCGGTCGACTTTGCCGGGCGCCAGGTGCTGTGCAACACCCCCATCGAGATTGGGGCCAAGACGGCCTTCATTGAGCCTGACCAGCAAACCCTGGACTATCTCAAGGGCAGAACCACCGAGCCGGTCGAACTGATCAAAAGCGACGCCGACGCACGCTTTCACACCGTCATCGAATTCGATCTGGGTCTGGTGGAGCCACAGGTGGCCGCGCCGCCGACGCCCGACAATGTCGTCGGCGTGTCTCAATTGGTGGGCAAAAAAATTGACCACGCCTTCCTCGGCTCGTGCGCGGCGCCAGGCATCGGCGACCTGGCCATCGCTGCCCGCATCCTCAAAGGCAAACACATCCATCAGGATGTCCGATTCTTCGTCACACCGAGCACCTACGAGGTGATGTCGCAAGCCACCGAACTGGGCTATATGCAGACGCTGATCGACGCCGGCGCATCGATCACCGCGCCGGGCTGCGGAGTCTGCGCAGGAGGCAAGATCGGCGCTATGGCCGACGGCGAGGTCTCGATCAACACCGGCACCCGCAACGACTTCGGCCGCCTGGGCGCCATGAACTCTGAGATCTATCTGGCCAGCGCGGCAACGGTGGCGGCCTCGGCGCTGGCTGGCGCCATTGCGGACCCCCGCCCCTACCTCCATGATTGAAGATACAGGACGCGCCATGACGAACTGGACCATGAATGGCAGATGCTGGAAATTCGGCGACAACGTCGGTATCGACGGTGACATGATGCCGCTGGAATTTGCCCTGAAGCGAGAGACCAACCCGGCCGTCTTAGGCCCCTACCTCATGACCGGTCTGGATCCTGACTTTCCCAAGAAGGTCAAACCCGGCGACATCATCGTGGGCGGCAAGCGCTTCGCACAGGGCAATCCACATATTCAGGGCCTGATCGGCATCAGTGCTCACGGCCTGGGGCTGGTGGTCGAGTCCATCCAGCGGGGCAGCTACCGCAATGCCATCAATGCGGGCGTGCCTTTTCTGCCCGCCTGCGTCGGGGTGGGGGAGCTGGTTCAGACCGGCGACCAGATCGAAGTGAACTTTGCCACGGGCGTCTTCATCAACCACAGCCGGGGCACTCAAATGCAGTACCCGCCGCTGGCTCAATCGCAACTGGCCATCATCGCAGCCGGTGGCTGGCGCGCTCAACTCGAAGCGCGGGTCGCTGCCATGCGGGCTAAAGGCTGAAGGCGGGCAAGGCCATGGGCAATACCCCCCAGGCAGCAAGAGCCGGCCGGTGGCTGGTTGCACCGGCCATGGTCTGGCTCGCGCTGTTCGCCCTGGCGCCCTTGGTTTTTCTGGTCACAGTGTCCTTCTGGACGGCCAGTATGTTCGGCTTGAGTTCGAGCTTTTCGCTGCAAAGCTATGCAGCGCTGGCAGGCGATCCGATTTACATCCGGGTTCTGGGCAACACGCTCAAGATCGCCATCATCACCACCGCCCTGTCATTGCTCGCCTCTTATCCCATCGCGCTATTCCTGGCCAGCCTCAAGGGGCAGCGCAAGACGCTCTTTGTCATCTTGCTGTTTCTCCCCTTTTGGACCAGCTACGTGGTACGGACTTTCGTTTGGATGCCCATCCTTGGACGCTCCGGGCTGATCAACGCAACGCTCATGTCACTGGGCGTCATCGACCGCCCTATCGACGGCCTGGTCTTCAACGAGGGCGCGGTCTATGTGGGACTGGTTTATGTCTACACCCTCTACATGACCTTGCCCATCTACCTGGCCCTGGATAAGCTCGATCCAGCCTTGATCGAGGCCGCCAGTGACCTGGGAGCCTCGACATGGCAGACCTTCAAGCGCATCGTCCTGCCACTGACACTGCCTGCCGTCTGGTCCGGTTGCACCATGGTGTTTTTGCTGTGCTGCGGTGCCTTCGTCACCCCCCGCTTGCTCGGCGGTCCGTCAAGTCAGATGTTTGGCAACATCATTTCGAGCCAGTTTCTCGATGCAGGCAACTGGCCGCTGGGCGCGGCGCTGTCGGTGGTGCTGATGGTTGTCGTGCTGCTGAGCCTGTATTTGGCCAGCCGTCGATTCGGCCTGCAGCGCCTGTTCATGGGGCAACACTGATGCTCGGGTCCAAGCACAAGCCCATGGCACTTTGGCTGCGCCTGTATGCCGGGGCGTTCTTCGGATTCCTTTATTTGCCGATCGCGGTATTGGTGGTGCTCTCATTTAATGAGTCTTCCGTCATCGGTTTCCCACTGCGCGGCTTGACCCTGAACTGGTACCACGAGGTATTCAACGACAGCAAGTTCTTCATCGCCTTGCTCAAGAGTTTCGGCGTTGGCCTGGTCGCATCGCTGATCGCCACCGCGCTGGCACTGATGACAGCGCTGGGCCTGCGCAAGCGCTTTGGGGGGCAGCAATGGGTGGTGCCGATCATGCTGGTGCCGATCATCATCCCCGGCATCGTGTCGGGCGCGCTGTTGCTCGTTTTCTTTGGCATCGTTGGCGTGCCTTACGGCCTGTGGACCGGCGCCTTGGTGGCCCACGTGACCTGGGTACTGCCCTTTGCTTTTCTGACGCTCTACCCACGATTGGCAGCCTTTGACCAGGCCCTCGAGGAGGCAGCCATGGACCTCGGCGCCTATCCATGGGTGGTGTTTCAACGCATCGTGTTTCCCCTCATCCGCCCGGCGGTCATTGCCACCGTACTGTTTTCCTTCACCCTGTCTTTTGATGAATTTGTACGCACACTGTTCGTGATCGGCGCTGAGCGCACCACACCGGTTTATCTCTGGGTCTTGATCGTTGAGCAGACCGCTCCCTTTTTGCCCGCAGCCGGTGTGATCATCATGCTGATCTCAGTGACGGTGGCTGCGCTGGGATTTTGGATTTCAGCCAAATCGAGCCCAACCAGCAAACGCAGCACTTGAGCAATCAGACCGTGATCCAAAAGGACTGGCTTTGACTATTTTGCGACCGTAGGTATTTAAGACTTTCACCCACCACCAGGAGTATCCATGACTTCCACCGATATCAAACTCAGCAGTCTCAATCATCACCGCCGCACCCTGCTCAAGGCAGGAGGTGCAGCTACGGCTTTAGGTGCCATGGGTTGGGCCCAGGCTCAGCAGGGACCCACCCTCGAGGTTTTGCTGGCCAATGCTTTGGTGGGAGGGCCGCTCAAGGGCATCCTCGAAAACGAGGGCAAGTTCAAGATCAACGACAACCCGTTCCAAAGCTCAACAGACGTCGTTGCCCGATTGGTAGCGCCGGGCGGCACCAGTCGTTACAACCTGATGATGAGCCACAGCATCTTCTCGCGCGGGCCGGTTCTGGGCGCCGCCGCCGGTCAGGAAAAATGCGCACCCCTTGACCTCAAGCTGATTCCCAACTTTTCACAGGTCGCGCCCACCTTCAAGGAAGACATCCTGCAACGCGACGGCAAGGTATACGGCGTACCCATCATGTGGGGCTACGACACGGTGATCTACAACACCTCGGTCGTACCCGCGGCAGAAGCGACAACCTGGGGCCTGCTGTTTGATGACAAATATGCAGGCCGAATTGCCTGGTTTGACACAGCCCACCAGATGATCATGGCCGCCGGACTCTTTCTCGGTAAAACCAAGCCGGAGACCATGACCACCGCCGAGCTCAACGAGGTGGCCAAATTCCTGATTTCCAAGAAAAAGAATGTTCGTACGTTCTGGTCCAGCTTTGCACAGGGCGCCAATCTGATGGCCTCGGGCGAAGTGGCCATTACCTTTGGAACCATCCCCATGCGCACCGGCCTGACCAAGCAGGGGGTACCGGTTGCCACTTGCTGGTGCAAGGAAGGCGTGCTTTCATTTGTTCAGCCGGCCTACATTCCGAAGGATTCCAACAACCAGCAGGCCGCCCACGCCATGATCAATGCCATGCTCGGGCAGGCCTATTCCAGCCAGCTGACCACCGTCTCAGGTTATTTGTCGGCCTCCAAACTGGCGGCTGTCTCGCTGTCCGCCCAGGAGCGTGCCACCTTGGGCTACGGCGTGCTCGACGGCAGCACCAAAAACTACCCACTGGTCATGCCCCCGAACCTGCAGCAGTGGCTCGAGGTCTGGGCCCGGGTCAAGAGCGCGTGATGACCAACGAGCAATCTTTGGCGCCAGGCGCCTGAAGCCATGGACGGCGCCAGTGCAGTCTCCGTGCGTAACCTGACCCGCAAGTTCGGGCAGGTTACCGCCTTGGATCAGGTTTGTCTGGAGGTTCGAAGGGGCGAACTGCTCTCGCTCCTGGGCTCCAGCGGTTGCGGCAAGACCACCCTCTTGCGGATCATCGGCGGCTTCGAGGAGCCATCGTCGGGCGAAGTCATCATCGGCGGGCGCGATGCAGTGGGCACGCCGCCCTACAAGCGCAACACCAATATGGTGTTCCAGCACCTGGCACTTTTCCCCCACCTGAGCGTTGCCCAGAACATCGCCTTCGGACTGGAGATGAAAAAATTCGATCGAGCGACCATTGAACGCAAGATCAAAGACACGCTGGCTCTGGTGCGCCTGTCGGGCTATGAGGACCGGGGCATCTCGATGCTCAGCGGAGGACAAAAGCAACGCGTGGCCATCGCCCGGGCCATCGTCAACGAGCCCGAAGTACTGCTACTCGATGAGCCGCTGGGCGCGCTGGATCTGCAGCTGCGCTTGCAGATGCACGAAGAGTTGCGGCGCATCCATAAAGAGACTCACAGCACCTGGATCTTTGTGACGCATGATCAGGGCGAGGCCATCACTTTGTCGGATCGCATTGCAGTCATGTCACAGGGACGGATCGTGCAGCTGGGCACTCCACGCGACATCTACGAGCGGCCAGCCACCCGCTTTGCGGCCGAGTTTGTTGGCCACGCCAATTTGCTCGAGGCGGTGGTCCAGGCCACAGACGAAAGCGGCTTGTGTACCGTCGATGCAGGTGGCTGGCTCCTGCAAGGCCTGAGCAGCACTGCGCTCAAGCCGGGGCAGACCGTCGTTGCGGTGCTGCGCCATGAGAAAGCCCGCATTCTGGCCACGGGATCGGGCATCGCAGGCCACCCAGGAACGGTGATCGATTCAACCTATTTAGGGCCGTCCATACGCTCGGTCGTGCAACTTGACCAGGGCGTACGCCTGACCATTGACACGCCCATCAGCGCCCTACAGCAAGAGTGCAGCGCTGGCAGCTCCGTTCAGGTGTCCTGGGCTGCCCATGACCTGCTCATCGTTCCCTATTAACCGTCCCTTGCTGGACCACGATTTATGTACAGAATTGGAATCGACGTGGGTGGTACCTTCACCGACGTTACCCTGATTGACGAGGAAACCGGGCGACGCTGCTTTGCTAAGGTGCTCAACGAGCCAGGACGCAGGCATGCCACTGTCGTCAAGGGGATCAAGCGGGTCATGGCACAGGCCGGCGCTGCCCCTTCCGAGCTCACTTTCATAGGCCACGGCACCACCATCACCACCAACGCGGTCATTGAGCGCAAGGGCGCACCGACCGCGCTGATCACCAACAAAGGCTTTCGCGACATTATCGAAATGGGGCGATTTAGTCGACCCGCTGACTTGATTTACCGGGTTCAGGTCGACAAGCCTGCGCCGATCTCACCGCGCCATCTGCGCTTCGAGGTCGACTGCCGGGTCAATGCCCAAGGCGAGGTGATCAAGGAGCTCGAGGAGGTCGACTTAGACAGACTGGTCGAACAGGTGCGCGCCAGTGGCGTACAGGCGGTGGCCATCTGCCTGCTGTTTTCCTTTCTTCATCCCGAGCACGAGCGAAGAATCCAAAGCCGGCTGCGGGCCGCGCTTGCCCACGTTGATGTGCTGATTTCCTATGACATCCAGCCTGAATTTCGGGAGTTCCCCCGCACCAGCACCACCTTGTTCGCCGCCTACGTCGCCCCCGTACTTCGCAACTATGTCGAAAAGCTGCTGGCAGGCATGCGCGAAGAGCACATCGATAGTCGGCTGTTCATTTTCCAGTCCAACGGAGGAGTCGGTCGACCTGAGCTCGTTCTGAGAAACCCGGCGACAACGCTTCTGTCAGGTCCAGCGGGAGCTGTGGTTGGCGCCGCTCAACTGGCGCGCACCTCAGGGCATCCCAACCTGATCACCATAGACATGGGCGGCACCAGCTTGGATGTCTGCCTGCTGCGCAACGGCACCGCAGAGGCAACAACGGCGCGTGAAATCGGCTACTTTCCCGTTGTCACCCCCATGCTGGATGTGCATACGGTGGGCGCAGGCGGCGGCAGCATCGTCACACTGGACGAGGTTGGCCGCCTGAAAGTCGGCCCCGAGAGCGCCTCCTCGGACCCGGGGCCGGCCTGCTACGGCCTGGGCGGAAACCATGCCACGCTCACCGATGTCAATCTGATGCTGGGCTACATCGATGCCAACGACTTTGCCGGCGGCGAGGTCCAGCTAGACCCTGAACGCGCCGCTGCAGTCATTGGCGAGCACATCGCCAAGCCGCTGGGCATAGACAGCATCCGGGCGGCCAGCGGTATCTTTAAGGTGGCAGCCAACCAGATGGCTGAGGCCATCCGCTTCGTTTCGGTACAACGCGGTGCTGACCCGCGCGACTTTGACCTCTGCGCATTCGGCGGAGGCGGCCCTATCCATGCATTCGCGATCGCGCAGGAGCTGGGCATGAAGCGCATCTTCATTCCCAGCAGTCCGGGTTTGTTTTCATCGGGCGGCATTGCGCTGGCCGACTTTACGCACGACTACTCTAAATCCATCCTCAGCCGTTCGGCCCAACTGGCCGATGGGGCACTGGAGACGGCCTTTGCACAACTGCGCGAACGCGCGGACGCAGACCTTGACCTCGAAGGCGTGCCGGCCCACTGCCGTGAGTTCCAACGCAGCATCGATATCCGCTACCTGGGCCAATCGACCGAGATCAACGTGCGCATCGCCAATGACCGCCTAGACGCGCCAGTGCAGCTACAAGCGTTTATCGAGGAATTTCACCGACAACACGAAAAAATCTATACCTATGCTGTCGCCAGTGAGCCGGTCGAGGTGGTCAACCTGAGATTGCGTGCGGTCGGTCGGGTCGACAAGCCCAAAGAGCCTGTTCATGCGGTGGGTAGCGCGGACGCTGCGCCCACCAGCGTCCGCGATGTCTGGTTTGGCGACAGCGCTCATCCCACCCGGGTTTACCGCCGGGAACACCTGCACCCGGGCGCGCGCATCATCGGGCCGGCCATCATTCAGGAGTTGTCATCGGCCACCGTCGTTCCGCCCACCGGCGTGGCAACGGTCGACGCCCAACTCAACCTTGTGCTCGAACTGAGCTGACGGAGCGATCATGACGATAGACCCCTTCACACTGGCCGTCCTTCAAAACGCTCTGATTGGCATCGCCCACGAGATGAAGCTCATGACCATGCGTACCGCCTACACCCAGCTGTGGAAGGAGCAGGGAGACCTGTCGTGCTGCATCATGGACGCCCATGGCGAGATCGTGGCGCAGGATCCCACCGGGTTTCCGATTCATGTGACCACCATGCCCTACCAGCTGCAAGGGCTGCTGGCGCGCTTTGGCAAGGACGTTAAGCCGGGCGATGTCCTTATGACCAACGACCCCTATCTGGGGGGCACCCACCTGCCCGACGTGCTGCTGGTGCGCCCCCTGTTCTTGCATGACAGGCTCTATGGCTATTTGTGCAACCGCGGCCACTGGGCCGATATCGGTGGCATGGGCCCGGGCAGCTATTCGCCCGCGACCAAGGAGCTCATTCAAGAGGGCATCGTCATCCCGCCGGTCAAACTCTTCGTCAATGACGAGCTGGTCCAACCCATCGCCGACATGATCGTGCGAAATGTCCGCGACCCCTCCGTCGCCCTTGGCGATATGCGGGCCCAGTACGCGTCATGCTTTACCGGCGAGCGCCGGCTGCTCGAGCTGATCGAGCGCTACAGCCTGGACACCATCACCACAGCAATGACCGAGATCCTGGACCGCTCAGAGCAGTTGACTCGCGCCCGCATTTCCCGCTTCAAGTCCGGGATTTACCGATCGCGTGACTGTATTGACGGCGATGGCCTGAGCGAGGCCAAGCAGTGGATTGACTGCCAGGTGAGTATTGATGGCTCGGACATCACCGTCGACCTCAGCGAGTCGTCGCCGCAGTCGCGCGGCGGCATCAACTGCTCCCGCGCCTCCGCGATATCAGGCGTCCAATACGCCATTAAATCGATCACCGACCCAGAAAATCCACCCAACGCAGGCAGCTACCGGCCCATCAAGGTCATCACCAAGCCCGGAACTCTGTGTGACGCCCGGCCCCCAGGGTCGATGGTTGGCTATGCCGAAGTCGCCTACCGCGTGCTCGATACCACCATGAACGCGCTGTCCGAAGCCGCGCCACTGGCCGTACTCGCCAGCGGCTCCGGGTCCACCGGCACCTCGGTGGTGGGAGGGGCAGATACACGACCGAACGCCAAGAAGCCCTTTTTTCTAACCTTGGAGTTGTCGTCCGGGGCCTACGGCGCCCGGGCCACACGCGATGGCATCAACGGCATCCGATATGGCGCCGGCAACGCCGGCCACGTTCCTATCGAAGCTGACGAAATGGAAAATCCCATCCTGTTTGAACGCTATGAAATCGTGGCCGACTCGGGTGGAGCCGGCAAATTCAGAGGGGGAAATGGCTTTTGCAGGGTGTTCCGAGTTCTGGCGGACCAAGCCTCACTGTGCCTTTGCGCAGACCGGCATGAATCGCAGCCGCGCGGCCTTTTTGGTGGTCAGCCTGGGCGCTCGGCCCTTTACGTGCTCGACCCTGGCACGCCTGAGGAGCGCAGGCTGTCGAGTAAAACTCCCTACCTGCCGCTGGCAGAGGGCACGCTGGTCTGGCTTCAGTCCGCCGGTGGCGGCGGCTATGGCGACCCCGCTGAACGCGAGCATGCCCTCATTGAGCGAGACCTGCGTGACGGCTACATCACTGAGGATTGCGCGGTCTCCGTGTATGGGCGATCTTCCATCTGATGAAACCACATTCGAGCAATGTCCAGCCTGCCATGCAGGCTGATGGAGCGCTGCGATGAACCCTCTGTCCATCAACGCCTACATTTGCCCGCAGGACATGCCGGTGGAGGCACTCTTTCCAATGGCGGTCGCCGCCGGTGCGAGCGCCGTGGGGCTGACAGCACGTGCCGTTGACGACATCAGCCTTGACCGGCTGCGCTCCCTGCTCGATGAGCACGGCCTGGCAGTGTCATCGTTGAACAGCGCGGGCTATTTTTTGTATGACGATGCTGCGGCAATCGGCCAACAGCGCGCGCGCAATCAGCGCCTGATCGAACTTGCTGCGCAACTACAAGCCCACACACTGGTGGTGATCACCGGCGGACTTGCCCATGGAACTGGCTCACTGGATCAGGCCCGCGCTCGCATTGCCCAAGGCTTGGCAGAGTTGGCCGAGCAGGCTGCCGCAGCCGGGGTCCACCTCGGCCTCGAACCGATACACCCTGCCGGCGTGCTCAATAAAGGCTGCGTCAACTCCTTGCACCAGGCCCTTGCGCTGATCGATCCGCTGCCGCAAGCCGGCCTCACCCTGGACCTGTACCACTCATGGTGGGATGCCGATTTAGCAGGCCTGGCCGCGCGCGCGGGTGACAAGCTCAGGCTGGTGCAATTTAGCAATGTCGTCGCCCTGCGCGACCCTGCGGACTTCCAACGCGAAGAGCCGTTTAGCGGCTTGCTCGACGTACCTTCGATGCTGCGCGCGCTGGCGCTCGACGGTTACCCAGGCTACTTCGAGTTTGAACTTTTTGCTGACCACCTGAGGGGGCGCAGCCCCGCGCATATCATCGATCAGGTAGCCGCTTTCTACAGGTCTATCAAAGGCTGACGCAGGTCCACCGCCATTTCTTCCCCGAAACATGGTGAGGATGAGGGTGCCGACTCAACGCGACCGAGCCTGAGCTTGATCAAACCCCATGCCCTTACCCCCGCCCTCTCCCAGGGGGAGAGGGAGCAAGAAGGCTGCATCTTGCCGGGGCTGCTGGTCTCGGTTTTATCCCCTCTGCCTTTGGGAGATGGCTAGTAGGGTGAGGGCAGCGGCCCGGCGCCATTGGGCCGCGCTTGCAGTAAAGCCCCGGCCCTCCCCCCGGGCCAGCATCCTTGACAAGCTCAGGCCCGCATGTGAAGATGTCCTAACGTACAGACATCCGGATGTTTAAATGAATCCACACGCTGATCGGCCGCAGGCCGGCACTGTCCATTCCAGCGCCGGTGCGGCCCTGGCCGGCGCCCTCGAAGGCCTGCGGGTGCTCGACCTCACGCAGATGCTCGCCGGTCCGTTTTGCGCGCAACTCATGGCCGACCATGGCGCCGAGGTGATCAAGGTCGAGTCGCCCGAGGGCGACATGACCCGCGCCTTTGGCCCCTACTGCGATGACGATCAGGTGCGCAATATGGGCGGCTACTACCAGAGCGTCAACCGCAACAAAAAGGGCGTGGTCATCGATCTGAAGTCCGAACAAGGGCGGCAGGTGCTGCTGTCGCTGGTCGACAAGTCCGATGTGCTGATCGAGAACTTTCGGGCCGGTGTGCTCGACAGGCTCGGGCTATCGTATGAAAAGCTGGCCGAGCGCAACCCCCGCTTGGTGTACGCCTGCATCCGCGGTTTTGGCGATCCGCGCAGCGCCAGCAACGACTACACAGACTGGCCGGCTTTCGACGTGGTGTCTCAGTCCATGGGCGGCATGATGGGCGTGACCGGCGCCGAGGACGGCGTACCGATGAAGGTGGGCCCCGGCGTGGGCGATCTGATCCCGGCCACCTTGTGCGCCTTCGGCGTGCTCGCTGCCGTCATGCGTGCGCAGCGCACCGGGCGTGGGCAATTCATTGATGTGGCCATGGTCGACGGCGTGCTGGCCTTTTGCGAGCGCGTGATCTACCAATACTCCATCAGCGGTGTGATCCCCAGGCCTCAGGGTTCACACCACCCGATGTTCGTCCCCATGGGCGTGTTCCCGGCGGCTGACGGTTGGGTCACGGTCGGCAGCCCCAACGACGGCTTTTGGATCAAGCTGTGCAAGCTCATGGGCCGGCCCGAGTTGGCCGAAGACCCCCGTTTTCGCGGCAACGACGACAGGGTGCGCAACGCCCCCGCGCTCAAGGCCGAGCTGGGCGCCTTTACCAGTGCCCACACCAAGGAGCAGCTGCGGCAACTGCTCGGCGGGCAATTGCCCTTCGGGCCGATCTACGACGCGCAGGACATCTTCACCGACCCCTACTTCGCCGCGCGCGAGATGCTGGTCGAAGTCGAGCAACCGCACAGCAGAAAAAAACTCACCATCGCGGGCGTTCCGATCAAGATGTCTGAGACACCGGGAAGCGTCCGTACCCGGGCTCCTATGCTCGGTGAGCACACCCGCGAGGTGCTGCTGGCCGCGGGCATGACGGCGGCGCAGGTCGATGAACTGACGGCCTGCGGCGCGGTGCGCTGCGCAGCTTAAGGCGCTTGAGGCTTCGAGCCGGAACAACGGGCCTGACCGCGCCGGCTTCAGGCAAGCGACCTCAGGCCGCCGATCTCAGGCCGCCCAGTTAAGCCGGTAACGGATCGAGACCTGAAAGCGTGACTGCGGGTAGATGCTGACCGAGTTGGACAGCCCCGAGTCATTGGCGCCCCGGTAGCGGCGCACCACCAGCAAACCGGGTGAATTCGGGCGGCATTGCAGCTTGCGCGCCATGGCGGTGGGAATCGACAGGGCGCTGACATCCATCTGCAGGTCTTGCACCTTGTGACCGTAATGCTTTTCAATCAGCTGGTAGACCGGGTGATTGACCTCGCCAAGGTACTGCCGGATCCCCTCATAGGCCGGCGGTATGTAGAGCACGGTGTGCGACAGCGGCTGCTGGTCGTTTTGCTTGTAGCGATAGCTGCTGACCTTCAGCCAACGCTGACCCACCTTGCAGTCGAGCAGGCGGGCGAGCTGGTCGTCTGCGCTGACCCAGCCTTCTTCATAGATTTCCAGATAGGTGCCGCCTACATAGCTGAACAGAGCCTCCAGCGAGGTGGCGGCGGAAAAGTTATTGGGCCCCACCTGGGCCGAAATCACCTTGGTACCCACCCCCTGCTGGCGCGAGACCAGCCCCATGTCCACCAGCTTGCGCACCCCCTCGCGCACCGTGTGGCGGCTCAGGCCGTAATGCGCGCACAACTCTGGCTCAGGCGGCAGCAGTGCGCCCACCGGATAGCGGCCCGACTCAATGTCAGCCACCAGAGAATTGGCAAACATTTCATAACGGGTGGTGCTCTGCGACAGGTGGGAGCGCGCCGGCGCTGCAGCGGCCTTCGTGGGCGCTTTCTTTCTGGCTTTTTCAAGGGTGACTGGCACAGTGCCTCAATCCTGGTTCAAGACGAATCGGCCCGGATGTTAGCCTGCTTGAGCATGGGACCGTAGGCATCGAGCTCGCGCCGGATTTCAGCAGCGAACTGATCGAGCCGGATCGGGGTGGCGGTGATGCCCATGCCGGCCAGCTTATCGCGTACCTCGGGCGTGCTCAAAAGTGCATTGAGTTTGCTGTTGAAGCGCTCGACCACCGCCTGCGGCGTGCGCGCTGGCGCGAAGATGCCGGCCCAGGGGTTGGCGGCAAAGCCGGCCACGCCCGCTTCCTCGAAGGTAGGCACATCGGGCAGGGTCGGCGAGCGGCGGGCGCTGGGCAATGTGCGCACCACCCCATAGGTATCGTCCAGTATGGCAATCTTCATCGGAGCTTCAAACCCTGACATACGGTTGTCTGAATGTCCGGATGTTTGGACCAAGCCCAAACTCTGTCACGAGGGTTTTCCCTCTGAGTGAGTTCTCACGGTTGACAAATCGGCTGGCCCATGAAAGGATTAAGTCATTCAGACGTCCGGATGTTTCCGGCTAGAGAGCGAATACCCATGCCACCTACTCCCCTGCGCAGCGCCGACGAAATCCGTCAGGCTGCGGTCCTGTTGCCCAAGGGCTGCTACTTCGAAGACTTCGAGCCCGGCCGGGTTTTCGAGCACCACTGGGGCCGCACCCTGACCGAATCGGACAACAGCTTCTTCTCGACGATGACGCTGCACTTCAACCCGATTTATTTCAATCAGGAGCATGCCCAGTCGCTGGGCTACGAACGCTGCCCGGTCAACCCCTACCTGGTGTTCAACCTGGTCTTTGGGCTGAGCACCGAAGACCTGAGCGAGCTCGGCGGCGCCTTCCTGGGCGTCGACGACATGGTGTTTGAACAGCCGGTGTATCCCGGTGACACCCTGGTGGCGCGCAGCACCGTGGTCGACCGGCGCAACTCGTCAAGCCGCAAGGACCAGGGCATCGTGACCTGGCATACCGAGGGTCTGCGCAAAGGCCAGCGGGTGATCCACTTTCGCCGCACCAATCTCGTGCTGCGCAAGAACGCTGCGTGAACCCATCAAGGACTGCCATGACCTCGCTCACCCTGACCGGTACCAGCAACTATTTTGAAGACTTTCAGGTCGGCCAAGTGATGCGCCATGCGCGCGGCAAGACCATCGGAGAGATCGACAACACGATGTTCGCCCATCTGGTGATGAACACCGCCCAAGGCCACTTCAACGAACACGCCATGAACAAGGGCGCCTTCGGCCAGCGGGTCTACTTTGGCGGCCTGACCACCTCGATGGTCATAGGCCTGGCCGCCCAAGACACCGCTGAAAACGCGCTGGCCGAATTGAGTGTCACCGGCATACGCCTCAAAGCCATGGTGTTTCACGGCGACACGCTCTATGCCTACACCGAGGTGCTCGACAAGCGCGATGCAGACCGCCCTGACGCTGGCGTCGTGGTCTTCCGTCATCTGGGCTTCAACCAAAAAGACGAGCAGGTCTTTGAAGGTCAGCGCACCGTGCTGATCCGGCGCCGCCCTGCTGGCCTGCAGGCCTGAGCCCTTTTTAATTTTCCCATCCTCACCAGAGAAAGCTCCCATGCACCTGCCTCCCAGCAAGCGGCTGCGCCGCTCCGAACTCGCCGTTCCCGGCAGCAGCGAAAAAATGATGGCCAAAGGCGCCGCCAGCGCGGCCGACTTTGTCTTTCTGGACCTCGAAGACGCGGTCGCACCCAGCGCCAAGGCCGAAGCGCGCGGCAAGGTGGTCACCGCTCTGAACACGCTGGACTGGGGCAAGAAAACCCGCTGCGTGCGCATCAACGATGTGGAGACCGAATACTGCTACAACGACATCATCGAAGTCGTCGAAGGTGCCCGCGAAAACCTCGATGTCATCATGATCCCCAAGGTCCGCCACCCGCGTGACCTGCACTTCGTCGAGACCTTGCTCAACCAGCTCGAGCTCAAGCTCAAGCTGAAAAAGCGCATCGGCCTGGAGGTCTTGATCGAGGAGGTCGAAGGCCTGATCAATGTTGAGCAAATCGCCCGCTGCAGCCCGCGCCTGGAGGCCCTGATTTTGGGCATGGGCGACTACTCGGCCTCGCAGGGCATGGACCAGAAAGAAATCTGGGGCTCCAAGGACTACCCGGGCGACCTCTGGCACTACCCACGCTACAAAGTGGTGATCGCCGCGCGGGCCGCCGGCATAGACGCGATCGACGGCCCCTTCGCCGACTTTCGCAACGCCGCCGGCTACGAAATTGAAGCCCGCCGTGGCGCCATCATGGGCTTTGTCGGCAAGTGGGCCATACACCCCAGCCAGATTGAGCCGGCCAACAAGGCGCACACACCCCTGCAGGCCGATGTGGACAAGGCGCGCGCCATGGCCGCCGCCTATGCCAAGGCGCTGGAACAGGGCCTGGGCTCCATCGCGCTCGACGGCTCGCTGGTGGACGTGGCCACCGTGCGCGCCCAAAGCGGCATCTTGCACCGCGCCGACCTGATCGGTATGTAACAACACAGAAGGAGACCTACCATGACCAAGAACGCCCTGAGCCGCAGGATCTTCGCTGCGCTTGCACTTTCCATCCCTGCTTGGGCTGCAGCCCAAAGCTATCCGAACAGAACCATCGAGATCATCGTCCCGGTCAGCGCGGGCGGCCCCACCGATACGGTCGCACGGGTGATGGCCCAACGCCTGACCGAGCGGCTCGGCCAGGCGGTGGTGGTCAAAAACATCCTGGGCGCAGGCGGGGTGGTGGGCACCGAGCAAGCCTTTCGCGCCAAGCCCGACGGCTACACCCTCTACATGGGGGTGAACTCCATGGCCATTTACCCCAATGTGCGGCCGCCCAACAACCCCCTGCCCTTTAACGTG
Organism: Polaromonas sp.; assembly: GCA_044352515.1. Classification (GTDB taxonomy): domain Bacteria; phylum Pseudomonadota; class Gammaproteobacteria; order Burkholderiales; family Burkholderiaceae_C; genus Polaromonas. The sequence continues at coordinate 41,116 of JBILDR010000002.1, read as the reverse complement.
ACCGACTTCACCCCGATTGGCGGCGTAGCCGATTCGGCGCATGTGATGGTGGTCAGCAAAGCCAGTGGCGTGCGCAGCGTCAGCGATCTGGTGGCCCTGGCCAAGAAAAGTCCGGACGCGGTCAGCTATGGCTCGGCCGGAGTCGGCGGCACCACCCACCTGCCGCCTGCGCTGTTCGCGCACCAGGCCGGCATCAAGGTACTGCATGTGCCCTACAAAGGCGCAGCCCCGGCCCTGATGGACACCATCGCCGGGCGCGTCACACTCTCAGCCCCGGGCTATTCGGGCGCACTCGACGAGCCCATCAAGAGCGGGCAGTTGATACCTATCGCTGTGACTTCCAGCAAGCGCCTGCCCTTCCTGCCCGATGTGCCTACCCTGGCCGAGCAGGGCTACCCCGACCTGGTCTTTCCGATCTGGTATGCGCTGTTCGGGCCCAAAGGCCTGCCTAGCGATGTGGTCCAAAAGCTCAGCACCGAGTTGCAGGCCATGGCTCAAGAAGCCGAGTACGCCAAGAAGCTCTACCTGCAAGGCAATGTGGCCAACTACATCGCCCCAGCCGCGCTGGGCAAGATCTTGGTGGACGACACGCGTCGCTTGGGCGAACGTATTCGCGCCTCTGGCCTGAGTTTTGCCGAATAAGCTGACTGTGGACGCAGCCTCGGTGAGGCGCAGCGGTGGCGAAGGCCTGACCGGCTATTTGGTCGAGCAGGCGCTGGCTTTGCGTCTGGACGCGCTGAGCGCTGACGCCCTCGAAGTGGCCCGGGCCTGCGTCACCGACTGGCTGGCCTGCAGCTTTGCCGGTTTGAGCGAGCCGGTGGCCACCATCCTGGCCGAGAGCATGCAGGAGGAAGGCGGCAGGCCGCAAGCCACGCTGATCGGCCAGGCCGAGCGCGGCACGGTGCTACAGGCCGCGCTCTACAACGGCGCCTTGTCGCACGCGCTCGATTACGACGATGTCAATCTGGCGGTGCCCGGGCATATGTCGGCAGCCATCTTGCCAGCGGTCATCGCGCTGGCCGAGCACCGAGGCGCCAGCGGCGAGCAGGTGATTGCAGCCTTTGCGGCCGGCTATGAGGCGGCCTGTCGGATCGGCACACTGGTCGAGCCGGCCCACTACGCCAATGGATTCCATGCTACGGCCACCATAGGCGGCATAGGCGCGGCCATCGCCTGCGCCCGCCTGCTTGAACTGCCGGCCGAGCAGGCCAGCCACGCTGTGGGTATTGCCGCCACCCAATCGGCCGGCCTCAAAGCCATGTTTGGGAGCATGACCAAACCGCTGCATGCCGGCTTGGCCGCACAGGCCGGGCTGCGCGCCGCGCTTTACGCCCAGCGGGGCATGAGCAGTCGGGGCGATGCCATCGAATGCGACAAAGGCTTTGCGCGGCTGCACGGCAGCGACTTCAATGTCGATGCGGCCTTGAGCGCGCCGGCTGGCCACTGGCATCTGACGCACAACCTGTTTAAGTTTCACGCCGCCTGCTACAGCACCCACTCGACCATCGAGGCGGTGGGTCAGCTGCGCCAGGCGCAGCCATTGACAGCGGATGCGGTTGAATCCATCGCGGTGGTGGCCGGCGAGGGCTGCAGCATCTGCAATATTCAGCAACCGCGCACCGGTTTGGAGGCCAAGTTCAGCCTGCGTGCGGTCACCGCCTTTGCACTGCTCGGTATAGACACCGCTGACCTGCACACCTGGGACCGGGTCACAGAGCCCGAGGTAGAGGCGCTGCGCCAGCGGGTACAGGTCACACTGGTGCCCGGCATGAGCTTGAGCGAGTCGCGGGTGAGCATGAAGCTCAAAGACGGCCGCACGCTCGAGCGCCACTTTGACTGCGGCACCCCCAGCCCCGACAAGCAGGCACAAACGCGCAAGCTGCGCGCTAAGTTCAAGGCCCTGGTCACGCCGGCAGCAGGCGCAGACAAAACCCAGGCCCTGCTCGGCGTCCTTGAAAAGTTCGAGCAAGCGAACGATCTGCAAGCCCTGCTGCGCCTGTGCCGACCCGATGCATCCCCGGCCAGCGCCGGACTTCAAACTCCTTAAAAGACAAGCCGATGACCTACCTCACCGAAGAGCGACTGATGCTGCAGGAGGCGACGCGCAAGTTCGCCATGCAGGAAGTGCTGCCCATTGCCAACAAGCTCGATCCGGAAAAAGGCGCGATCCCGATGAGCTTGCGCGACAAGATGGCCGAGTTGGGCTACTTCGGCATCAAGATGCCGACCGAATACGGCGGTCTGGACATGGGCTGCTTCGAGTACTGCCTGATCTCCGAAGAACTGGCCCGCGCTTGGATGAGCGTCTCGAGCATCATCCGCCATTCGATGGCGCACAGCATCATCCCGGGCTCGGCCTTCTCGCCAGCGCAAAAAGAAAAATACTTCAAGCGCATGGCCAGCGGGCAGTTTCTGGGCGCGCTGGCCATGTCCGAGCCAGGCACGGGCTCGGACATCTCGGGCCTGGCCACGCGGGCGAGGCGCGAGGGCAATGACTGGCTGATCACCGGCAACAAATACTGGTGCACCTTTGGCGACGGCGCCGACTTTCTGGTGGTCATCGCACGCACCGACCCGAACATCGACCCCAAGCGCCGCCACCTGGGCTTGAGCGCCTTCATTGTGGAAAAGCCGCGCGGCGCCTGGCCGGCCGGCATCCAGGGCCATCCCATCCCCAAGATCGGCTACTTCGGCTGGAACACCTGCGAGCTGGCTCTGGACAACGTACGCGTGCCGGCCGAAAACATGCTGGGCGAAGAAGGCAAGGCCTTCTACCTGGTGACCTCTGGCCTGGAAAGCTCGCGCGCACAAACCGCAGCCCGCTCCATCGGGCTGGCACGCGGCGCCCTGGAGGACGCCATGGCCTATGCCCAAGACCGGGTGCAGTTTGGCCAGCCCATCGCCCACTTCCAGGCCATACGTTTCAAGCTTGCCCACATGGCAGCGCAGATCGAGTCCTGCCGCCAGTTGATGTATTCGGTCTGCACCAAGATCGACGAAGGCCAGCGCTGCGACACCGAGGCCGCCATGGTCAAGTACCTGGCCGCTGAAATGGCCGAGGAAGTCACCAGCCAAGCCATTCAAATACTGGGCGGTGCGGGCTACACCACGCATTTCGCGGTCGAGCGCTACTGGCGCGACGCGCGCCTGACCAAGATCTTCGAAGGCACCTCGGAAATCCAGTTGCGCATCATCTCTGACGCCCTGCTGGGCAAGGTCAAGACCCCCGAGCTGACCAGCAAGCCGATTGAAACCTCGGCCTAAATGGCCTAGTCCTGACTCAACCAGGCCTGTATCACCCCCCCTGAACCCTGCCATGCAAACCTGCCAACTGCTGATCAACAACGAATGGCTCGCCCCCGACTCCGGCCAATACTTTGACGCTCTCGACCCTTATTCCGGCGAGGCTTGGGCCCAGGTACCGCAAGGCAATGCCAAAGACGTCGACAAGGCAGCCAAGGCGGCTGCCGCTGCCTTGCAAGGCCCCTGGGGCCAGATGTCGGCCACCGACCGTGGCGCCCTGCTCTACAAGCTCGGCGCCCTGATCGATAAAAACGCGGAGCAACTGGCCAAGATCGAAAGCCGGGACAACGGCAAGCTGCTCAGCGAGGTGCTCGGCCAGGTCAGGTACACCGCCAAATACTTTTACTACTTCGGCGGCCTGGCCGACAAAATCCAAGGCGCGGTCATCCCCATCGACAAGCCCAAGGTCTTCAACTACACCCGCTACGAGCCTGTCGGTGTGGTGGCCACTATCACGCCCTGGAACTCCTCGCTGCTCTTGACCGCCTGGAAAGTTGCGCCGGCCCTGGCCGCTGGCAACACCATCGTCGCCAAGCCCTCGGAGCACACCTCGGTATCGATGTTCGAGCTCGGCCGTCTGTTTGTCGAGGCCGGCTTTCCGCCCGGCGTGTTTAACGTGATCACCGGCTTTGGCAAAGAAGTGGGCGAGCCGCTGATCGCCCACCCAGATGTCGCGGCGGTGGCTTTTACCGGCGGCGACGAGGGCGGGCGCCGGGTGGCTGTGCAGGCCGCTCAGCACCTCAAGCGCTGCACGCTTGAGCTCGGGGGCAAGTCACCCAACATCGTGTTCGACGACGCCGATCTGGCCAACGCCGCCAATGGCGTGGTCACCGGTATTTTTTCGGCCGGCGGACAAACCTGCATGGCCGGCTCGCGCCTGCTGCTGCAAGAGAGCATCCACGACGAATTCATCGAGCGGCTGCTCGCCATCTGCAAGGACGCCAAGATCGGCAACCCAGCCGAGCCCGGCATACAGGTCGGGCCGGTGGCGACCAAGCCGCAGTTCGACAAGGTGATGAGCTACATCGACATCGCCAAGGCCGAAGGCGCGGTGGTAACCCTGGGCGGCAATGCACGCACTGGCCCGGGCTATGGCGCGGGCCAGTTTGTTGAGCCCACCATCTTCACCGGGGTGAGCAACCACATGCGCATTGCCCAGGAGGAGGTTTTTGGGCCTGTGCTGTCAGTCCTCAAGTTCAAGGACGAGGCCGACGCGGTGCGCATCGGCAACGACATACGCTTCGGGCTGGCCGCCGGCGTCTGGACCCGCAGCCTGCACCGCGCCATGCACATGAGCGCCAAGCTGCGCGCCGGCACCGTCTGGATCAACAACTACCGCTCGACCAGTTTCACCACGCCTTTTGGCGGCTACAAAGACAGTGGGCTGGGCCGCGAAGGCGGGGTCGAGGCGGTCAAGGAGTTTCTGGAGGTCAAGAGCGTGTGGATCTCCACCGAGCTGGAAATGCCCGACCCCTTTATTCGCAAATACTGAGCCGCTTTGGCAGAGGCAGTCAACCATGTATGTGAACCCGTCTTTTGACAGCAGCTTCGACCTGCTGGTGATCGGCAGCGGCATCGCCGGCTTGTCTGCGGCGGTGGCCGCCGCTGCCGCCGGCGCCAAGGTGGCGGTGCTCGAGCGCTCAGCGCCCGAAGAATTTGGCGGCAACACCCGCTGGACCGAGTCTTACTTTCGCATGAAGAACGAGGATGAAGTCAGCGACGACTTCGAGGAGCTGCTGGTGGCCAATGCAGGCCACCACATTGACCCCAACGTGATCGAGGCGGTGTCGCGGGACTATGCGCAGTGGCCGGGCTATGTGAAGGCCCATGGCATGCCCGACCCCGAGCTGGTCTCGACGCTGTCGACCCAGGCCGGCCCGACGGTGCAATGGCTCAAGAAGTGGGGCGTGCGCTTTGCCGCCCTGCCGACCTACTTTGTGACGGCGGCCGCGCCGCGGCTCATGCCTGTGGGCGGCGGGCTGGCGCTGATCGAGGCGCTGCAGGAGCAGGCGCGCAAGCTGGGCGTGGCCCTTTATTTTGAGACCACCGCCCACCAACTGACCCGGCGGGACGCACAAGGCTTTCTGCAGGTCGGCGTGGTGAGCCAGGATGGTCAGGGCCATCAAATGGCGGCCCGCTCGGTGGTGATTGCCTCGGGTGGCTTCGAGGGCAACCCCGAAATGATGACGCACTACATTGGCCCGACCGCCCGCTACATCCGGCCGGTGGCGCGCGGCGGCTACTACAACAAGGGCGAGGGCATACGGCTGGCCCTGGCCCTGGGCGCGGCTCCAGCGGGTGACTTCAGCTCCTTTCATGCCGAGCCACTGGACCCGCGCTCGCCGCTGCCCGAAGCGCTGGTGATGAACTTCCCTTACGGGATTTTGGTCAACCGCCAGGGCAAGCGCTTTGTGGACGAGGCCCCTGGTCCGGTAGACGTCAACTACGACCACATCTCGCGCGCCATCAAAGACCAGCCCGATGGCATTTGCTGGGTGGTGTTTGACCAAAGCATCGACGATGTGCCCAACTGGAAACGCAGCATACGCACCGACCAGCCGCCGGTGCAGGCCAGCAGCATCGCCGAGTTGGCCGAGCTGATCGAAGTCGATGAGCAGGGCCTACAGCAAACGGTGGACCAATACAACGCGGCCTGCGGCAAGGGCGAGTTCTCGCCGCTCAAAGTGGACGGTCTGGCCACCCAAGGGCTGGAGCCGCGCAAGTCCAACTGGGCCCGGCCCATCGCCCAGGGCCCCTTCCTGGCCTACCCCATCATCGCCGGCGTGTGCTTTACCTACGGCGGCATCAAGACCAACAGCCGCGCCCAGGTGGTCGACAGCGACGGCCGCACCGTCCCCGGCCTGTACGCCGCCGGTGAGGCCACAGGCTTGTACTACCAGGTCTATACCGGCGCCACCTCGGTGCTGCGCGGCGCGGTGTTCGGAAAAATCGCGGGAGAGGACGCTGCACTGCAAGCGCGCAGCGCGCAGCCATGAGCGGCTTTGGCCAGGGTGTGGCGGTGGTCATCGGTGGCAGCGGCGGCCTGGGGCAGGCCATCTGCCTCGAACTGGCTCGCCAGGGCTGTCATGTGGCCCTGAGCTACCGCAAAAACGCCCAGGCGGCGCAGGAGGTGGTCGCTGCGCTGCAGGCACTGGGCGTGCAGGCCCACGCTTTCGCCCTGCAACTGTCCGAGCGCGAGCAGGTGGCTGCGGCCTTGCAGGCTGTGCACCAGCAATACGGCCGCATTCATACGGTGGTGTTTGCTTCGGGCGCCGACATCAGCATGGTGCATGTGGCCCACATCGACCCTGATGAATGGCAACGCACCATGGCAGGCGATCTCGATGGTTTTTTCCATGTGGTCAAAGCCAGCCTGCCGCTGATGCGCGCAGACGGTGGCGGCTCCTTCGTGGCCATCACCAGCGCTGGCATTGTTCGCCACCCGCCCATGGACATCCTCTCGACCGTACCCAAAGCCGGCATCGAAGCGCTGGTGCGCGGCATTGCCCGCGAGGAGGGCCGCTACCAGATCCGCGCCAACTCGGTGGCGCCAGGCATCGTCGACGGCGGCCTGTTCCTGCGCCTGAAAGAGCAGGTCAAGCCTGAGTTTGTGGATGCGATGCGGCGCAACACCGCGCTGCGCCGCTTCGGCACCGCCGAGGAGGTGGCCAAGGTGGCGGTATTCCTCGCCTCGGATGCGGCCGCCTATGTGACCGGCCAGCAATTGGCGGTGGACGGCGGCTATTCGGTATGAGCTCACAGGCCAGCGACACGCTGCGCCAGCGCCTGGAAGGCGCGGCCATCGTTCCGCTGGCCATGACGCTGCTGCAGCTCAGCGGCGACGAGCAGCTGCTCGAAAGCCTGCGGCCCCATGTTCGGGGAGCCTGGGAGCATCTGGAAAAAGTGCCCCCCGAGCTGGCGGCCTCCATACGCGACCGACTGGCGCTTGAACTCGAGCGCGTCGCCGCCGGCGGCGCTCCCGCCTGCCCCGTGCCGCCGCCCGAGCTGATGCAGCGCATGATGACGGTGGCCGTTGGCGAAGCGGTGCATGAGGAATACATTCCCATGCTGCTCGAGCACATGCGCCTGGAGGGGCTGGACACCCCGCCACCGGCTGCTGCAAGCCAGCCATCGGGCCTGAGCGCGATCGTGATCGGCGCGGGCGCCTCCGGCATCTGCGCAGCGGTGCGGCTGGCTCAAGCGGGTATGGCCTACACCGTGCTGGAAAAGAACCCTCAACTGGGCGGCACCTGGTATGAAAACCGCTACCCCGGCTGCGCGGTCGATACACCCAACCATTTCTACCAATTCAGCTTCGAGCCCAACAACGACTGGCCCGACTACTTTTCACGCCAGCCCAGCATCCGTGCCTATTTGGAGCACTGCGCCCGCAAGTACGGCTTGCTGCCGCATCTGCGCCTGGGCTGGGAGGTCGAGGCGGCCCACTACGACGAGGCGCGCAAGCTCTGGCAGGTGCGCGCACGCACGGCCGAGGGCAAGACCGAGACCCTGGAGGCCAATGTCCTGATCTGCGCAGTCGGTCAGCTCAATCGTCCGATGATTCCCGCGCTACCAGGACTGCAAGACTTTGCCGGCCAGGTGCTGCATACCGGGGCGTGGGCCGAGGGCAGCTCGGTCAAGGGCAAACGGGTGGCGCTGATTGGCACCGGTGCGAGCGCGGTGCAGGTGGGCCCGGCCATCGTCGACGAGGTGCAGGCGCTGCATGTGATGCAGCGCTCAGGCGCCTGGGTGGTGCGCAGGCCCGGCATCGACAAGGCGGTCAGCGACGACAAAAAATGGGCCCTCAAGAACCTGCCCTACTACGCCGCCTGGTACCGCTTCCAATTGTTCTGGGCCTTCGGCGACGGCTTGTTTGAAGCCCTGAAAATTGACCCCGACTGGGACGGCGGCAACCAGTCCATCAGCGCTTACAACGCGCAGCTGCGTGAGGCCATGGTTCGCCACATGCGGCGCGAGCTCGAAGGCGATGAGGCCCTGCTGGAAAAAGTCATCCCCAGCTATCCGCCCTTTGGCAAGCGGGTGCTGGGCGACGCCGGCTGGTACCGCATGCTGCGGCGTAAGCATGTGGAGCTGGTCACCACCGACATCAGCCGCGTCGAGCCCCAGGGCCTGCGGCTGAGCGACGGCCGCCTTGTCGAGGTCGACACCCTTGTTTTTGCCACCGGCTTTCAGGCCGGGAAAATGCTCTGGCCTATGGACATCCGCGGCCGTGGCGGTGTGTCAATACGCCAGGTCTGGGGCGATGACAACCCGCGTGCCTACCTGGGCATCACCGTGCCCGACTTCCCCAATCTCTTCGTCCTCTACGGCCCCAACACCAATGTGGGCCATGGCGGCAGCGCCATCTTCCTGGCCGAATGCCAGGTGCGCTACACCCTGAGCGTGCTGCAGGGCCTGCAAGCGCAGGGCGCGCGCGAAGCCGAAGTGCGCCGCGATGTTCACGACGCCTACAACGTCCTCATCGACGACAAACTCAGCCGGCTCTCCTGGAGCCACGCCAGCGTCACCACCTGGTACAAAAACACCCAAGGCCGTATCGTCACCAACCAGCCCTGGCGTCTGGTCGACTACTGGAAGCTGACGCTGAGCGCAAAGATGGACGAATACCGCTTGAGGGCGTGAGCAAAGGCCCATGCCCTCACCCCTGCCCTCTCCCAGAGGGAGAGGGAGCAAGAAAGCATCATCGCGCCGGTGAGGCGCATTTTGGTCTTGTCCCCTCTCCCCCCCGGGAGAGGGAGTAAGAAGGCTGCATCTTGCAGGGCCGGCTGGTCTCGGTTTTATCACCTCCCCCGTAGGCAGAGGGAGCAAGAAAGTCGCACCGCGCCAGGGCGGCGCAAGCGCTCACGCCAGAGCGGTCGCCTCCACCTCCAGCGCGCAGCCGTAGTGCAGCGTCGGAACGGGTACGACCGCGCGGGCAGGACGCGCCGTGCCAGCCCATTGCGCGTAGATCGCATTGAAGGCCGGCCACAGCGCCATGTCGGTGATGTAAACGCGAACCTGCAACAACTGGCCGATCGAGCTGCCTGCGCCCTGCAACGCCGCTGCGACGTTGGCGAGCACCTGCTGCGCCTGCACCTCGAAAGTTGCGTCATGGAGCACGCTACCGTCTTGCGCGACGGGCAGTTGCCCGGAGATAAAAACCAGCCCGGCGCCGCTCGTCGCATGGCTGTAGTGCCCGCGGGAGGCGGCCATGCCCGCTGGCTCGTAGTAGGTGGGAATGGAGTTGCCACTCATTGTCTGTCTCCTGATGTGAGTCAATGATCGAGCGCCTGCGCCACCCGGACACCACCGATGCCATCATGGCAAGGCGCGGTCAGGCGCACACGCAGACAGGCCGAAGGCCTGAATACCAGCGAATTTCCAGCGTCAGGCTCTGTCATAAAATTGTGAAATGTCACGAGCTTTGCCGCCTCTGAGCGCTCTTCTTGCCTTCGAAGCCACCGCGCGCCATCAGAGCTTCACACGCGCGGCCATCGAACTCAAGCTGACGCAGACGGCCATCAGCCATCGGATCAAAGAGCTGGAAAGCCTGCTGTCGGTGCAGCTGTTCACCCGCAAGCAAAACACGACCCGTCTGACCGACGAGGGCCGTACCTACTTGGAATGCATACGACCGGCGATGGCGCAGATTGCCGCGGCCACCGAGAGCGTTTCTTCCGTCCACGATAACCGGCTGACCATCGCCTGCCTGAGCGCGTTTGCCGCCAAGTGCCTGGTCCCGGCGCTGCGCGACTTCCGTCAGCGCCATCCTCAGTTCGAACTGCGGCTGACGCCGCTGGCGCCGACCGACCGGCTCGAGCAGCGCGAGTTTGACGTGGCCATCTGGCATGGCCTGGATCAGTGGAAGGACTTCGAAGGGCAGCGCATCGCCGACGAGGAGATTTTCCCAGTCTGCGTGCCTGCATTGCTTCGCGATGGCCCGCCCCTGCGTACGCCTGCAGACCTGGCGCAGTACCCGATTGTGCGCACCGTCTCGCCCATCATCACCGACGACTGGCCGGTCTGGCTGCAACAAGCCGGCTGCGAGCAGAACGCTTTCAGCAGCGAGATCTACTGCGCAACCTTGTCCTTCTCGATGTACGCCATCATGGAGGGCTTGGGCCTGGGCATAGGCCGATCGCTGCTGGTGCGCGACGACCTGGCCGCTGGTCGCCTGGTGGCGCCCTTCGGCCTGCGTTGCACCTCGCCCGCCGGCTACCAGGTGCTGAGCCGACCCGAGCGATCGGCGCTGCCGAAGGTGCATCTGTTCAAGCAATGGCTGCTGGCTTATTTCGCCCAGTCCTGATAGAGCTCACTCGGCGCGGATCTTGCCGTCCCGCACCACTTCCTTGTAGCGCGCCGCGTCCTTGCGGATGCGGTCGGCAAAAGCGACAGACGACATGCCGCCGACTTCAGCGCCAGCGTCGGCAAAGCGCTTCCTGACATCGGGCTCGGCCAGGATTTTTGCCACTTCAGACTGCAGCTTGGCCAGGATATCTGCCGGCACGCCCTTGGGTGCAAAAAGGCCCACCCAGTTGGAAGCATCTACATTCTTGACGCCCGCTTCATTGGCGGGTACCCAGTCTTTGTTGTAAGTAGCGCGCTTGGCCGTCGTCAGGCCCAGCACTTTCACGCGGCCCGACTGCACATGGGGCATGACCGCAGGAATGGCAACCACGCCCAAAGGTACCTCGCCGGCGGCAACCGCTGCGACGGCCGGCGCGCCGCCCTTGTAGGGGATGTGCGTCAGCTTTGCGCCGGATTCGATCGAGAACCATTCACCGGCCAGGTGATTGATACTGCCATTGCCCGGCGAAGAAAAAGACAGCTTGCCCGGGTCCTTCTTGGCTGCGGCAACCAACTCCTGGATGGTGTTGTAGGGCTCCTTCGCGTTGGCCACCAGCAGCATCGGGGTGTCGCTGATCATGGTGATGGCAGCAAAGTCACGGTCGAGCTCATAGGGCACGTTGGGAAACAGCGCTGGATTGACCGCGAACTCGCCGGTGTGCGCGGTCAGCAAGGTGTAACCGTCGGGGGCGGACTTGGCCACCTGGGTCACCGCGATAAAGCCATTGCCGCCCGGCCGGTTCTCCACAATGAAGTTCCAGCCCAAACGCTCGGTCATCTTTTGCGTCAGGATCCGGGCGGTCACATCGACCACACCGCCCGGGGCAAAGGGCACCACCACCCGGATGGCGCGCGAAGGATAGTCCTGTGCCTGGGCCGCCGCCGTGCCGGCAATAAAGGGGTGTGCCAGCAAGGCAGCGCCAGCCAGGGCCAGCGTGCGGCGCGAAAAAATCCTATTAGTCATTTCATCTCCTTGATGCATCCTGATGTTCAGGCTTATTGGGGCAATGGTAGCGATGCTCGGCGATAGGGCTGCAACGGTCAAATGACTTTTTTGCCTGTCGGTCATCAAAAGCCTTCATGCGCCAAGGAGCCGGCCCTGGATCCGGACCCGGGGTCATGAACAGTTTTCATCGGCTCCCCACAAATTTCTCGTTGGACGCGCAAGGCGGCGGGGCCAACAATGCCCCGACCATGACGCAAGAATCAGCTCCCCGGACTTTGGAGGCCAGCGACGGCACGCGGCTCGCATACCGCCTACGCCAGGCAGGGCCAGAGACGCCGGTCATCGCCCTTGTTCATTCGCTCGGGATGGACCACCGCTTCTGGGATCCGGTCGCGCTCAGCCTGGGCGGCCGCGCCACCCTGGTCACCATCGACGCCCGGGGCCACGGCCGTTCCGGCCTCGGCCAGACGCCCGTCACCGCACAGCGCATGGCCGACGACTTGGCCGAGGTGCTGGACCACCTGGGGGTGTCCAGCGCCATCGTGGGCGGTGCCTCGATGGGCGGCTGCATCGCCTTGCAGTTTGCCGGCAGCCATCCGCAGCGAACCCTGGGCTTGGCGCTGATGGACACCACGGCCTGGTACGGTCCTACAGCGACCAAAGACTGGGAAGACCGAGCTGTGAACGCGCAGACCAAAGGCCTGGCATCCATGGTCGACTTTCAGAAAACGCGCTGGTTCAGCGACAGCTTTCGCGCCAGCCACCCAGAGATTGTCCAGGCGAGCGTCGATACCTTTGTGGCCAATGAGCTGCAGGGCTACATGGCCGCCTGTCGCATGATGGGCGGCTTCGATGCCCGCCCTGTACTGGCTCAGCTGCGCATCCCGACCCTGCTGCTGGTCGGCGAGGAAGACTACGCCACCCCGGTCGCCATGACGCAAGCCATGCACGAGGGGATCGCCGGCTCGCGCATGGAAGTGATCCTCGGCGCCCGCCATCTGACGCCGCTGGAAGTTCCCGATCGCGTGGGCGCCGCCCTGATCGATCTCTGTTCACAGGTGCTGCGATGACTCCTTTCGAATTCCTGCTTCCCTATTCCCTGGAGGAGGCCCTGTCCCTGCTCGACCCTGAAGATCCCGGCATCCGGCCGGTCTCGGGCGGCACGGCGGTGATGCTGATGATGAAGGCCGGCGTGCTGCGACCGACGCGGCTGGTCAGCCTGCACAAGATCGGCCAGCAGCATGCAGCCATCGAGGTCAAGGCCGGCGGTGAGCTGGCAATCGGCGGGCAGGCCAAGCTGGCGGACATCGAATGCCACCCTGCGGTTCGCGCGGGCTGGCCGCTGCTGGCGCAGGCACTGCGCGGCGTGGCCAACGCGCGGGTACGGGCTGTCGCCACCCTGGGTGGCTGCATCAGCCATGCCGACCCGCACCTGGACATGCCGCCAGTGTTGGCGGCTCTAGAAGCACGCATCGCCATCAGCGGGCCGCGCGGCGAGCGCATGGTTCGTGCAGAAGATTTCAGCACTGGCTACTACGAAACCGTGCTCCAGCGCGACGAACTCGTCACCGGCATCTTCGTGCCCCCGCAAGCCGGCCCCGGTGCCTACCTCAAGATGACCACCCGCGCCGCCCACGACTGGCCGGCGCTGGGCGTTGCCGTGGTGCTCAAGATGAATGGCGAGCAGGTGCAGCGCGCCAGCGTATTCACCGGCGCGGCCACCGACAGGCCGACGCGGCTGCTTCAGGCCCAGTCTGTCCTGGAGCAGCGCGGCCTCGATGCGGGTGCCCAGCGCGCGGCGGCTCAAGCCGCTGTGGCCGAAGCCCCGCTGATGGGCGATGCACACGGATCGGCTCCTTACAAGAGCCAACTGCTAAGGGTCGCCCTGCCCAGGGCCATTGAAGCGGCGCTGCGTCGCAGCCGGAGCCACGCATGAACGACACCAACACTCCAGAGCGCCAGGTCGGCCGGCGCATAGACCGCCTCGAATCGCGCTCCAAGGTCACGGGCACCGCCGACTACACGCACAACGTGGTGCTGCCCCGGATGCTGCACGCCAAGATCGTGCGCAGCGTGCACGCACACGCCCGCATCCTGTCCATAGACACGAGCGCGGCGGCGGCAGTCCCCGGCGTTGTTAAGGTGGTGACCGCACAAGATGTGATGCGGGTCATTCCCGATCCGCATTACGGCCCGGCCTTCCACGACCAGCCCATCCTGGCCATCGACAAGGTGCGCCATATCGGTGAGCCGGTGGCGGTGGTCTTGTCCGACGATGTGCACATCGCCGAGACTGCTGCCGCGCTGGTGAGCGTGGAGTACGAGGTTCTGCCGGCGGTTTTCGACGAAGTTCAGGCGGCCAACAACACCGACGTGCTGGTTCACGACGTGCTGCGCCCGGCCGGCACCTTCCCCGACCTCAAGCACCTGGCAGGCCGCAAGGGCACCAACGTCGCCCTGGACTACCGGCTTCGGCACGGCGATGTGAAGACGGCCTTCGCCCAAGCGGCGCACGTGTTTGACCACACCTTCCGCACGCAGCAGGTGGTGCATGTGCCGCTCGAGCCCATGGTCTCGATCGCGCAGCCGCTGGACAGGCGCATCATCATCCACACCGCCTCCCAGAGCCCCTCGTTTGTGCGCCTGGAAATCGCGCGCTTGCTGGGCTGGGCCGAGAACCAGGTGCAGGTCAAGACGCGATTGCTCGGCGGCGGGTTCGGCGCCAAGCTCTACATCAAGCTCGAAGCCCTGGCGGTGGCGCTTGCGCTGATCGCGCACCGACCGGTGCGGGTTGCGCTGACCATGGAAGAGCAGTTCTACATGATCACCAAGCATGCGACCACCTTTCGCATCCGCAGCGCCGTGGACGCCGATGGCCGCATCACCGCCCGCCACTGCGAGGTGTATTGGAATGGCGGCGCCTACGCCGATATCGGTCCGCGGGTCACGCAAAAGTCAGGCTTCACTGCCGGCGGACCGTATGACATCGCCAACCTCGACATCGACTCCTACCAGGTCTACACCAACTTGCCGCCAGCGGGCGCCTTTCGCGGCTTCGGCATCACCCAGGTGGTCTGGGCCTATGAGTCGCAAGCCGACTTGATTGCGCACAAGCTGGGCATGGACCCGGTGGCCTTCCGGCGCCTGAACCTGCTGGAAAACGGGAGACCCCATGCCACCGGCACCGTCCTCAAGGATGCTGGGCTGCGCTTGGTGCTCGATCGCGTGGCCAGTGCCATGGACTGGGACAAACCGCTGGACCGTGGCACGGGCACCGTGCGGCGCGGCCGCGGCATCGGCCTGGGCTTCAAAGCGCTGGTGGCACCGACCACCTCGGTGGCGACGATCACAGCCGGCGGCGACGGTAGCTGCACCCTGCTGATCTCCACCGTCGAAATGGGTCAGGGCTCGGACACCGCGATGGCCATCGTGGCAGCCGACGTGCTGGGGCTGCGCGCCGAAGACATCCGCGTGGTCAACCCAGACACCGACGTCACGCCTTACGACATGGCCACGCTGGGCTCGCGCTCGACTTTTTCCATGGGCAATGCGGTCAAGCAGGCCGCGCAGGACTTGCTGGACAAGGTGCGCGCGCTGGCCCAAGAAGTGGGTTTGCCCTTCGAGGGCACCCGCAATATATCGACGCTGCTCAAGAAGAAGTTCGGCATGCAGGCTGGTACCGTCGTGGGCACGGGCAGCTTTGTCCCGCCCTACCAATCGCCTGACGCGGACGGCCGATCGCCTGACATCACCCCCAACTGGATGGTCGGGGGAACCGGCATTGAAGTGGAAGTCGATACCGAAACCGGCCAGTTCCGCATCGTGCGCATGGAAAACGTGGTCGACTGCGGCACGCCCCTGAACCCCAAGGTCGTGCAAACCCAGATCACTGGCGCTGCCATCCAGCAACTGGGGGCGACCTTCCTGGAAAAAATGGAATTCGACGCCGAGGGCCAGCTGCGCAACGCGTCCTTCTCGGAGTACAAGATCCCAGGCATCCTGGACCTTCCCCACCAGATGGGCTATGCGGCCGTGGATTCACAGCAAAGCACGGGACCGTTCGGCGCCAAGGGCCTGGGCGAGAGCGGCTGCTTTGGCGTAGCCTCGGCAATGGCGCAGGCCATAGACGATGCGGTCGGCGTGCGCATCGTGTCGCTGCCCATCACCCCAGAGGCGGTGTACCGCGCACTGGCCGAACAACGCGGCGAGCCTCTGGCCAACACGGACTCCACACCATGAGCACGACCAGCACCTTGATCCAATTTCGCCTCAATGGCGAACCCGTCTCCCGCCAGGTGGAGCCCCACCACACCCTGCTGGAGCTCGTACGCGAATGCGGCTTGCACGGCGCTCGCGAAAGTTGCGGACAAGGCCTGTGCGGCTGCTGCACCATCGTGGTCAACGGACAGGCTGTGACAGGCTGCATCTATCCGGCGATGCATGCCGAAGAGGCCGAGGTCGGGACGATCGAAGGCCTGGAGCAAGACGGGCAGCTAGACCCTGTGCAGCAGGCCTTCATGGACGCCGGCGCGCTGCAGTGCGGCTTTTGCACGCCGGGCTTCATCCTCATGGCCCGCCAACTCCTGCAGCAAAACAGCGAGCCCAGCGACCACGAGATTCGGCATTTCCTGGCGGGTAATTTGTGCCGCTGTGGCGCATATCCCGAAATCATCGAGGCCGTCAAACTCGCCGGCCAGCGCATGCGGGCCGCGGCCTGAAAGAAGAACAACTCATGGACATCCAGGGAGAGAAAATTCTTGCCGCGCCGCGCAGCCAGGTGTGGCGGGCACTGAATGAGCCAGCCGTTCTGCAACGTTGTCTGGCCGGCTGCGACACCTTTGAGGCCGAGGGCGAGAACAAGTTCCGGGTGGCCATGCACGCCTCGGTTGGCCCGGTGCGGGCGCGTTTTGCTGGCAAGCTGCAACTGCTCGACCTGGTGCCTGAACAATCCTACGCCCTGGCTTTTGAAGGCTCTGGCGGAGCAGCCGGCTTCGGTAAAGGCAGCGCCCGGGTCACGCTCGATGATGTGGCCGAGGGCACGCGCTTGCGTTATACGGCGCAGGCCCAGGTTGGCGGCCGCTTGTCCCAGGTCGGCGGTCGGCTGATCGATGGGGTCACCCGCCGCATGGCCGATGAGTTTTTCAGCCGCTTGGTCACCGATCTGGCGTCCTCTGCGCCGGCGCCCGCTGAGGTGCCAGTTGAGGCGGCGCTTGAGACAACGGCTGAGGCCACGGTTGCAAGTACCCGGCCGAGCGTGCAGGCGCCCGCGTCCCCAGAAATTCGCTCACCGCAACTGCCGCCCGCCCCGGCGGCACAGCCGACCCAACAGTCGCCCCAAGCAGCCACCCAGATTGCGGTCATCGCTGCGGCAGTGGCCGCCACCGCAGCAGCCGTGGCGGTGCTGGCGGCGGTGATGGCCATCCATCTGTCGCGCTGACCCTCAGGGCGTAATCCGGCAGGCGCTCGGTCAAGACGCCCGCTGGCTTTCGGGCAGCCGTCGGGTCGACCCCCAAAGGCAAGAGGATGGCGTCGTCATTTGGGTGCATCGCCTGGCCCTGCTCATCTGGCCTTAACCCCAAGGGTTGCATGGCATCAGGTTTCTACCCTTGACCACCTATTGCGAGCTTGTGCATCATGGCCTGATCTTTTAGCAGGAGCTGATATGCGCATCAATCGTCGTCATTTCACAGTAGGACTGGGCGCTGCCAGTCTGGGCGTAGGTACCTCACTGTCTTGGGCGCAGACCTTCCCCGCCAAGCCGATCAAGATGGTGGTGCCCTTCCCCGCCGGTGGCACCACCGACGTGGTGGCCCGCTTGATCGCCCAGCGCATGAGCGAGAACATGGGGCAGCCGGTGCTGGTTGAAAACCGTGGCGGCGCTGGTGGCGCGATCGGGGCCGATGCGGTGGCCAAGGCGGCACCGGACGGCTACACCCTGTTGATGCACAACCTGACCTTCCCCATGACCACGGTGGCACAGACCTTGGCTGGGCGCTCGCCGTTTAACGTCGAGACCGACTTTGCCGGCGTCTCCATCTCGGTCTATGTGCCTTTCATGTGGACCGCCCACCCGGGAGTGCCCGCCAAAGACCTGCGCGAGCTCGGCCAACTGCTGCGCAGCCAGAAACTGCCCTACAACTACGGCTCCACCGGGCCCGGCTCGGCCATGCATGTGCAGGGCGAAGCCTTCAAAAAGGCTGCCGGGATCGACATGCAGCATGTGCCCTTCAAAGGTGCCGCGCCTCTCAAGCAGGAGTTGCTGGCCGGGCGTCTGCAAATTGGCGGTGACCAGTTGTCAACCTCCCTGGCCGAGATCAAGGCCGGCACCCTCAAAGCGTTGGCCACCACCGCCTCCAAGCGCGTCGCCGGCTTGCCCGATATTCCCACGGTGCGCGAACTGGGCTTTCCCAGCCTCGAGCTGGAGGGCTGGAACGGCTTGTTCGTGCCGGGCAAAACGCCGCGCGAGATCGTCGAACGGCTGCAAAAGGAATCGGCCGCGGCGGTGCGTCACCCGGACGTAGCGCGCCGGCTGCTTGAACTCGGCGCTGAGCCTGTGGGCTCGAATGCGGCGGCCCAAGACGAAATCCTCAAGCGGCAGATGGACCAGTTCAGGCCCATCATCCGCGAGATGAAAATCGAAAGCTGAGCGCCCTTATTTTTTGAGCCACCACAGCGGGAACTGGCTGCAATCGGCACCGCCAAGTCCCTGGTCGACCGCCTGATTGAGGTGGTCGAGGGTGATCTGGGTCAGCGGCATTGAAAAACCATTTTTGGTGCCCTGCTCCACCATGGTTCGCACGTCCTTGCGCATGGTGGCCAGATCGACCGTCACCGTCGATTGCGGCGTGCCAGCCAGCGCGTCGGCAATCATGCCGCCTCGCACCTTGAGCATATTGGGGCCGCCGGAAGACTCGCTGAGCACATCAACCAAGACCTTGGGGTCGATGTCGAGCGACTGCACCAAAGAAAGCGCCTCACCCAAGGTCTGCCAGTACACCATCAAAGGCAGGTTGACCGCCAGTTTCATGCGCGCGCCGTTACCGTGCGCGCCCACCTCCACCACCTTGCGGCACATCTGCTCGATCAATGGCCGTGCGGCCTGGACATCGGCCGCCTCGCCCGCCACAAAGCCAATCAGCTTGCCTTCCTTGGCCGGGCCGACACTGCCGCCCACCGGGCACTCCAAGTAGCGCGCACCGGCCTGCCGGGCACGCTGTCCCATCTGCGCCTGAAACTCAGGCGCTACCGTGCTCATTTCAATGAATAAAGCCGGCCCGCCCTGCAGCAGCCCCTCGGGGCCGGTGTAGACCGCCTCGATAGCCGGCGCATCGGTGAGCAGGCTGATGACCACATCGCAACTGCCCGCCAACTGCGCCACCCGCTCGACCCGGCGGGCCCCAGCGGCCACCAGTGCGTCGGCCCGTGACGGCGAGCGATTCCACACACTGAGCTCATGACCGAGCCCCATCAGGCGCTGGGCCACCGCCTGCCCCATCTTGCCGACACCGGCGATTCCGATCTTCATCGTATGTACTCCCTGCTCAATAAACTCAGCCTCTTGGCCAAAAAACAGGACCGACTGTAATGGCCAGCCTGGACCTGGCACTCCATAGGGGGGCAATGAGGCTGCATCGCGACCCGGCGACACGTCTCGGTTTTATCCACTCTGCCCCTGGCAGAGGCTTAGGGTGAGGGCATCAGCGCGCCGTCATCGGGCCGCGGCTTCATGAAGGCTCAGGCCCTCAGTCGGCGGTGACCTTGTAGCGTTGCGCGGCACCCACCCAACGCTCAATCTCATCGCGCAAAAAGGCCTGCTGCTGAGCGGGTGCGATGTTGAGCAGGCGCCCGCCATCGCGGTCGACGCGGGCAATGAATTCAGGCTCGCGGTTGATGGAAGCCAGCGTCTCGCGCAGGCGAGCGACCACCGGGGCCGGCGTGGCCGCAGGCGCAAACACGCCAAACCAGCTTTCGCCTTCGAAGCGGGTCAAGCCCGACTCATTGACTGTGGGCAATTGCGGCAATTGCGCGCTGCGCTGGGCCGAAGACACGACCAGACCCTTGAGCCGGCCGGCTTGGATGTGCGGCTTAGCGGCGGAGATGTTGTCGAACATGATGTCCAGACGACCGCCCATCATCTCCTGGTGCGCCGGCGCCGCGCCCTTGAAGGGCACGTGGATCATGTCCAGACCCAGGCTGCTGGTGAGAATCGCGCCCCAGACATGCTGCAGCGTGCCCATGCCACCTGAGCCGTAGGTGAGCTTACCCGGCCTGGCCTTGGCATAAGCCACCAGTTCGGCCAGTGAATTGACCGGCAGGTCGGCGCGCATCAAAAGCACAAAGGGATAGGCCGACACATAGCCCAGGCTGACAAAGTCGTTCTCCGGCGAGTACGAGAGGTTTTTGACCAAGGCCTTGTTCATCACCATGTTGAAGATGCCGCCCATCAACAGGGTATAGCCGTCGGCGGGCGCACGGGCCACGAATTCGGTGCCCACCAGGGAGCCGGCGCCTGTGCGGTTTTCAACCACCACACCCTGCTTGAGCAGCTCAGTCATGCGGGCGGCCAGGTTACGCGCCAGGATGTCGGTGCCGCCGCCCGGCGCCTGCGGCACGACGATGCGTATCGGCTTGCTCGGATAGTCCTGGGCCGAGGCGGTCGCCGACCAGGCGGCGCCAGCGCCAGCAATCAGCAATTGGCGACGCGAAAAATCCGAGTTCATAACGGCTCCTGTCTTCTATCCATGATGGGGTGCGCGAAGTCTAAGAAGGCAGGCGCTGCGAACAACTGGCATTTACCCGCAGTCGGGAGAGATACCGAGGCGCGGCGGGTGAAAAAATCTTATGCTTACACATCATTTATTCGAGGGGTAATGCATGAAATTGGCCAGCGTGGAGCTGCGTGGCAATCCAACTTTTGGCGTGATCAACGAGCGGGGCTTTGTGGATCTGGGCCGGCGCCTGGACCCTGGCTGCCGCGACCTGGTGGCCCTGTTTGAAAACAGCCTGCTCGATCAGGCCCGCCATCTGGCACAAGGCCCGGTGGATGCGGCTTTGAGCGAGCTGCGCTACCGCCCGGTCAACCCGCGCAGCGACATGCGTATGTTCGCCCTGGGCTGGGCCTACAAGGCACACCAGATGGAGGCGGGCAAGGAAGATCTGACGCATCCCAATATGTTCAGCAAGCATCCGCAGTCGCTGGTCGGCCATGATCAGCCCATCGTGCGCCCGCGCCTGTCCGATCGCTTTGACTTCGAAGGCGAGGTGGCCATCGTCATCGGCAAAGGCGGGCGCCACATACCGCCAGAACAAGCCATGTCCCATATCGGCGGCTACAGCATCGTCATGGACGGCTCGGTGCGCGACTACCAAAAGCACAGCGTCACCGCAGGCAAGAACTTCGACGCCAGCAGCTCCTTCGGCCCCTGGTTGGTCACTCCCGACGAGGTGGGCGACCCCAAAAAACTGGTGCTGAGCACCCGCCTCAATGGCCAGGTGATGCAACACAGCGGCTTTGACCTGATGGCCTGGGACCTGGCCGAGCTGGTCGCCTACGTCTCGGGCATCTGCGCCCTGGTGCCGGGCGACGTGATCTCCACCGGCACCCCAGGCGGGGTAGGCCACCGGCGCGACCCTCAGATTTTCATGAAGGCTGGCGATCTGCTCGAAGTAGAAGTGAGCAACATCGGCGTGCTGCGCAACCGGGTGGTCGACGAAGCCGCTTGAGCCAGGCAGGCCCAGGGCTGCGAGCTGCATTAACAGCTCGCCATCGTGGCCAATATTTTCAAAGGCCAAGGCCTCTTACTTGATGAACTCGTAATCTTCCGGCTTGAACCGGCCCGTCAGATTCCAGTAGTCGAGCATGCCGAAGGGCCAGGGCTGAGAGGCGCGCCCTTTTGCATTTTTGTACCAGCTCCTGGCGCGGGGAGATCCCCAGGAGCGCTTCAAGTTGCCCGCGTCGACCCACACGTTGTAGTCAAGAAAGGGCGCCTCTTTGCAGTTCATCGCTTTTTGTCCCGTCTCTAGCAAGTAGCGAATCGCCCGCAGGCTGTATTCGACCTGGCACTCCGACGAGAAGATGGCGCTGCCGTTGATCACCACCGCCGTGTTCGGGCCACCGGTCATGAACAAATTGGGAAAGCCCGGCACGCTGATGCCCAGGTAGGCGCGGCAGTCGCCGTCCCAGCAATCGCGGTGCAATTGCCGACCGCCTGAGCCGGTGATGGTCATAGGCGCCAAAAAATCGGAGGCCTTGAAACCGGTGGCGCAGATGACCACGTCAAAGGCGTGAAGCACGCCATCCTGAGTGCGAATACCCTCGGGGGTGAATTGGTCTATGCCCGTGGTGTTGAGTTCAACGTGCGGCTTTTTCAGCATGGCGGCCCACACGCCGTTGTCGCGCAACATGCGCTTGGAGGTAGGCGGGTAGTTCGGCGTCATCTTCTCCAGCAGGTCCGGCCTGTCCTGGTACTGGGAGGTGATCCACTTCAGGCAGCCCTGGCGCAGTTCCTCGTTGTCGCGGCCCACAGACACCGGGTGGTCCCAGTCGTCCTCGACGGCGGTCAGGGGAAAGCGCCCTTCGATGGAAATGCAAAACTGCCAAAAACGCAGCCACCGGCCGTAATACGGAACGTGCTTGAGCAGCCATTGCATGCCGGGCGCAATGTCATCGTGGTAGGTCGGCGTGGGCAGCATCCAGGGCGGACTGCGCTGGAAGATCTTCAGGCCAGCCACCTGGTCAACGATGGAGGGGCCGATCTGGAATGCGCTGGCTCCCGTGCCCACCAGTGCCACCCGCTTGCCCGCCAGGTCCAAGTCCTCTGGCCAAACCGCCGAGTGGACGATGCGGCCCTTGAAGGTGTCCAGCCCTGGAATGTCTGGCAAGCTGGGCCGACTCAAAATGCCAACCGCCGTGATGACGGCGTTGAACTCTTCTTGAGTCACCCCACCGCTGCGGTCCCTGATGGTGAGGGTCCAGGTGGCGCGATCTTCATTGAAGCGCATGGCATCGACCTCGGTGCCAAAGCGGATGTGGCGCTTGAGCCCAGAGGCACTGGCCACCGTGGCGAGGTAGGCCTGGATTTCCGGCTGGCGGGAGAACTGCTGGGGCCAGTCCTGCTTTTGCGCAAAGGACAGGCTGTAGGCGAAGTTGGGTGTGTCCAGTCGGCAGCCCGGGTAGCGGTTCTCCCACCAGACGCCGCCCACCTCCTCATTCTTTTCGTAGATGGTGAAGTCAAGCTGGGTCTGCTGCAAGCGGTATCCGGCGGCAATGCCAGAAAAGCCCGCGCCGATCACGGCCACGCGGAACTTCACACCGGGCGCCACGCTCTCCCGCGTCCAGTCGGGCGCGCCCGGATCCTTAGTGAACCCCATTTCGTGCTCCAGCAAGGGCCGCAACTCGCCGATGTCGCGCGGCAGCAGGTACTGCATGCACTGGGTCAGCAGCTCGGCGGAGGGCGGGGGACAGCCCTGCTGCCCGCTGTCGCGGTAGGCAATGAGCGCCGCCGTGGCCAGGCGCCTGGCCTTGACCTGCATCTCCTTGCTCATTCCGCCTTGCTGCGCAATCTCCACGCGCATGGATGGCACCGGCGGCTTGACATCCGGTCCAATCAGCGAGGTGTCGCCGGTCACCATGGCGAGCGTCACCATGAGGGACGGCAGGTCGGCCTGCTCGACGGCTTGACGGATGAATTCGTCGGAAGCGGCTATAGGCTCCACCCGGTTGAATACGTTCATGTCAGCGCCGTGTTCGTGCGCTGCGGCGTGTGCCTTTGAAACCATGTTGCTGAATCCTCAATCGTTCATTTTTCAAAGTGCGGTGCGGCAGGCACAAGGGCTGCCCGATAGACCACGACTCATAGACCTCACAGCCCTTTAGACCTAGGTATGCGTGCCCCTGACGGCCACCGTCATCTCGCCGATCTGGTCGATTCGGGCGTGCATGGTGTCGCCAGGAAGGACGGGCGCCACACCCTCGGGTGTGCCCGTCATGATGATGTCGCCCGGGTACAGCGTGTAAGCCTGGCTGGCGTAGGCGATGAGTTTTTGCACGTTCCAGATCAGCTGGGCTGTGTTCGCTTTCTGCCGGGTCTGCTGGTTGACCTTGAGTTCGAAGTCCAGGCGGCCGGGATCGCTGATTTCGTCGGCGGTCACCACATGCGGGCCGAACACGGTGAAGGTGTCCAGGGACTTGCGAAAGGAGCGGTCTTCGGTGCCGCGTATGGTCATGTCCAGGCCTATCATGTAACCGGCCACATGCGACAGCGCCTGGTCTTCGGTGATGCGAAAGCCCTTTTTGCCAATGACCAGCGCCAACTCGATTTCGTGGTCAATGCGGCGCTCGGCCCAGTCGGCCACCACGGCTTGGCTGGCGCCAATCATGGAGCTGCTGGCCTTGAGGAACACACCGTAATCGGCAATGGTTTTGACCTGCGTGCCAAAGTTGATGGCTTTGTCGGCGCGCGACTCGTCCAGGTGCAGCTGGTAATTGACCGGCGCCGCAACGATCTTGCCCGGGTTGCCTACGGGCGAGAGCAAACGGACCGATGACACGGGCATGCCCGGCGTGGCATCGGCCAGCGCCTGCATACGCGGCCGCAGGGCCTGGAAATGGTTGAAAAAGTGGTCGCCCTGCGGGGCCGGCCAGCGCAAGGCAGGCAGGCTGTCCAAAGCGGCGGTGACGTCGTGGACCTGGGTGCCCCGGACCACGCCGAGTCGGTTGTCATTGAAGCGGCAAAAACGCATATGGGTTCATCCTTGTGACCGATGCGCCGTGCACATCGGTCTGTTGCTCTATCAGGGCCGGCCTGATGCCGACGCGGCCGACACCCGAGCGATGTCCTTGCGGCGGTCTGCCAGCCCCACCGCCGTGACAAGCACCGCCAGCAGGACGCCCAGCACGTTGGCATAAACCACCCAGCCGGCCATCCCCAGGGGCAAGAGCAAAAGCGCGCCGGCTGTGATGGATGCGGTGCGCAGCCAAGTGCTCATGAGGCGCAACCCGTAGCCGACCATGCCCGCAGACACAAACCACACGCCGATGACGGCCATGGTGATGCTGTAGGTGGTCTCCACCCAGGAGGTGCTTTGCAGCAGCAAGCTCGGAGAAAACACAAAGATGAAGGGCACGATGTAGGCGGTCCAGGAAAACCGCATAGAGACCCAACCGGTGCGCATGGGGTCGGCGCCGGCCAGGTTGGCGGCAAAAAAGGCCGCGATCGCCACGGGCGGCGTGACGAAAGACATCATGCCCAGGTACAAAATGAACATGTGCGCGGCCATGGGCGAGACGCCCACTTCCACAAAGGCCGGCACAAAGAGCACCGCCAGCAACACATACACGCCCAGGGTGGGCATGCCCATGCCCAGCACGATGCACAGCGCGCCCGAGATGAGCAGCAGCAAAAAGACATTGCCCTGACCCAGCTCGACCAGATAAAGCGTCAGTGCAAAGCCCAGACCGGTGATTTGCAAAATGCCCATGATGAAGCCGGCCGCCGCCGAGATCAAGATGATGTCGGCCGAGGACACGCCGGTGCGCACCACGCATTGCCACAACTCTTTGAGCGACAAGCGGTCTGCACCATAGCCGAAGGCAAAGCCGATCAGCATCACCGCCAAGCTGGCGAAGATGGCGGCGTTTTCGGGTTCCCGGTTTTCCCAGAACAGGGCATAGATCAGCACGGCAAAGGGCAGCATGAACAGCCAGCCTTTGGCCAAGACCTGGAGCATCTTGGGAATGTCTTTGGCCGGCACCCGCAAGATGTTGCCCTTGGCCGCTTCAAGGTCGGCCTGTATGAACAGCGCGATGTAGTACAGCACTGAAGGCACGAGCGCCGCAATGGCCACCTCGGCATAGCTGATTTGCAAGAAGTCGGCCATCAAAAAGGCCACGGCGCCCATGACAGGCGGCATCATCTGCCCGCCGTTGGAGGCGGTCGCCTCGACCGCTGCGGCATGCTCGGGCTTGAAGCCCGAGCGTTTCATCATGGGGATGGTGACCACGCCCGTGGCCAGGATGTTGGAGACCACGATGCCGTTGATGGAGCCAAACAGCGAGGAGGCCAAGATGGAGATCTTGGCCGCGCCGCCGCGAAAGCGGCCCATCAGGCCGATGGAAATGTCGTTGAAGAAATTCGCGCCACCGGACGAGGCCAGCAGCTGCCCGAAAAACACAAAGGGGATGACCACCGTCACCCCGATGAGCAACACCAGACCGAACAGACCACTCGAATCCAGGCCGAGGTAAACCAGCAGCCCGCTCAGATTGACCTCGCGGGTTTGCAGCGCCCCGCCGACCTTGTGGCCGGCCAGGGCGTAAGCAAAAAACACCAACACCACAATCACCAGCGCCCAGCCCGAGGCCCGGCGCAGGCCTTCAACCACCAACACAAACAGCAGCGTGCAGGACACCACCACGTCCATCGGCGAATTGAAAAATTCACCCAGCATGCGCGGGTAGTGCCAGCTCAGGTACACGCCCAGGGCCACTGAGCCGAGGGAGAGTATCCAGTCGTACCAGGGGGCCGTGGCCCGCGTGGGGCCGCTGCTGCTGCGCAAGGGCTTGATCAGGAAAATGATGCCCATGGCCAGCCCGAGCACCACCGCCAGAAACTGCTCGGCCAGGAAATCCCAGCCCACCATGCGGTAGAGATCGGCCCCCCAGGCGATGCCGCCCAGGCCGATGAGTGCGCCCATCGCGGTCGTGGCGACCGACATGGCGGTCCCCGAGGGGGGTTGAAGGTCTTCTTCGCCTGGCATGGCCATGGGGGGCTCCTTTTTTAATATTGTTTTGGTGGGTGGAGTTTGGCGTTCACTTGACCGGCCAGATGCCGACTTCTTTGTAGTAGCGGATCGCGCCCGGGTGGTAGCTGATCCCAGGCTGCTGCAGGGCCAACTGAGCCGGGTCCATGGCCATGAACGAGGGGTGGGTGGCAACCAGTTCGGTCTTGTTTTGGTGCAGGGCCTTGACGACTTTGTAGACGGACTCTTCATCGGCGTCGACGCTGGTGCCCACCGTCATTGCGTACTGCATGAGGTTGGTCGTGCCTATCACCCCGTTGAGCGGCGGTGCGGGCGTTTGTGAGGCCACGGTGTACTCAGGCCGGATGGCGGCCATGGCGGCCTTGGCCTTGTCGCTGTTGTCCAGGCTCAAAAAGCGGATGCCCACAGCGGAATCGACTTCGGCCATCTTGGGCGCGCCAATGGCAAACAAGGTGGCGTCCAGTCGGCCGGCCTTGAAGTCGTCGGCGGCGCGCAGCAAATTGGCGGTGGGCACACCATCGACGTCTTTCAAAGACAGCCCGGCAGTGGCCAGCATGGCATTGGCCAGCGCGATGCCTTGCGGAAAGCCTTGCCAGCCGGTGGGGAAGCGCTTGCCCTTGAGGTCAGCCACCGAGTTGATGTTGGAGTCTTTGCGCACCAGAATGCCTACCTTGAACGGAAACACCACGGCGGCCAGGCGCAGCTTGTCCATAGGCTTGCCCTGGTGCTCGTCCTTGCCGCGCACCGCAATGCCCAGCTCGTCGTTGGACATGAAGGTAAAGGCCGCCTGCCCAGCTTGCACAGCCCCCATGGAGGCGTGGGGGGAATTGAAGGTCACCACCCGCATTTGCATGTCCGCGGCCTTTTGCACCACCTTGGCAATCGCCTGGGTCTGCACGTTGTTGACCGAGCCTGGCGGCAAGGTGGAAATACTGACGGTTTGGGCCCAGGCCGCACCCGACACCACGCAGGCAGCACTCAGGCTGGCCGCGCGAAGAAGAAGCGTTTTCATGCTCATTGTCTCCAGTTGTCCCGCCAAAGCGGGGGATTGATTGATTGCCAAGCAGCGCGAGGCGGGCCTTCGCCTGCCACGCTCCACCGGAACTGCACCTGATTGACTGCACGGATGTTGCGCATCTATCAAGCTCCGACCGCGGCGTTCGACTGCGCCGCTTCCATTTTCAAGAGCAGCGACTGCTGCCCAACCAAACTCACAAAACTAGCCCCACAGGCCAAGCGAGTGATGACCGCGAAAGCTGTCATTCAGCTCTTGTCCTTAGCGTGGCGCGCTGCCGTGGTGGCAAGCCGCTCTGCTTTGTCGAAGGCGGCCGAAATCGCGGCATGCCGCCTGTCCAGCCACTGCCGGGTTTCCGGGTGGGTGAAGATGTACAGGTCCCCGGACTCAATGGCATCGACCACCCGGTCGCCGACCGCCTCTGGCGGCATGCTGCCCTTGAGCAAATCACCCATGAAATGGTTTTGCGGCCTGACGGTGGCACCACCCAGGCGCTCGGGCCGGCTGCGCTCTGACAAATGGATGCGGGTGTCGACGGCGGCAGGCGCCAAGATGGAGACGCCCACTTGCGTGCCCTGCAGCTCGTTGTGCAGGCCCTCAGAGAGCGCGACCACCGCGTACTTGGTCATGGAGTAAGCGGCCGTCAAAAAATTAGGGTTCACCTGAAAGCCGCCTATGGAGGCCGTGTTGACCACATGCGCAGGCCGCTGGGTGGCCAGCATGCGCGGCACCAAAGCCTGGATGCCGTGAATGACGCCCTGGATGTTGACCCCCATCACCCACTCCCAATCGGCCGCGCTGATTTCGTGCAGGGGCACGCCGTGCAGAGAGATGCCCGCGTTGTTGCACGCGATGGCAATGTCACCATAGGCCCGCTCGACAGCCACCACCGCCGCTTCGACCGATGCGCGGTCAGACACATCCACGCCAACGGCCATGGCTTTGCCACCGGCAAGCTCAATCTGGCGGACGGTGTCGGCCGCATCGCTGCCCCGGATGTCGCAGACACCGACCTGCACACCCCGACGCGCCAGCGCCAGCGCCATGCCTCGGCCTATGCCCGAGCCAGCGCCGGTCACAAAGGCCGCCATTCCAGGCTCAATGATCATGAAGCACTCCTTTGAATCCCACACTGTCCTGGCCGGGGGCCAGGGCAGACACGGCCTATACTGCGGCCCGCCAAGGAAGGCCAGGCCCTGGCCAGCCCCTTGCACACCTTCAATTGCCGACGCCACACCGACGCATGACCCCACAGGACAACGCCACCAGCCGCGCCAGCGAGAGCAGCGGCGCCGTCGAGAGCGCGTACCGGCATATCCGGGGCATCATCATCCGCGGTGAGCTGAGCTCGGGTGAGGTCCTGCTGGAGTCCCGCCTGGCCGAGCGCATAGGCGTGAGCCGCACACCCGTCAGAGAGGCGCTGTCGCGCCTGGCCAACGAAGGGCTGGTGGTGCTGGGGCGCTACCGAAGGGCCCAGGTGGCGAGCTTTTCCATGGCCGACGTGGCCGAGGTGTTCCGGCTGCGCGGCAAGCTCGAAGGGCACGCCGCGCGGCGCGCCTGCCTGCGCATTTCTGACGCCGACATCGAGCGGCTCGAGGCCATCGAGGACGAGCTGGAGGCGGTTTTTGCCGAGCTGGGCTGGCACAAGCACCTGCCGCGCTTTGATGAGCTCAACAACGAGTTCCACGGCATCATTGCCCGTGCAGCCGACAGCCCGCGGCTGGAAAAAATCCTGGCCTCGTCCCTGGAGCTGCCCGCGTCCATCTTCAACCACTACACCGAAAGCTTTGACGAGCGAACAGCGCGCACCCACCGCCAGCACCGCGAGATCATTGCAGCGCTGAAGGCGCGCAATCGGGACTGGGCTGAAGCGGCGATGAGTGCGCATCTGTTTTCTATCCTCAACGACCCAGCGCCCGCAGACCCGGAGTGAGCTCGGTCTCGCCCAATGGCTGATGGCGCGTCTGGCGCCAGCCTGTCGAGGTGCACGCGCGCCAGCCTGGCATGAGCCCGGGCCGCAGCTGTAGAAAGCAGCGCTTCAAGATGCCACCCCCTGGGTAAAGTCAAGCAGCTTGCGGCAAAACTCAGGCGCCTTTTCCACATGGGGCAAGTGCCCGCATTGCGCCAAAATCTCTAGTCTGGACGAGGGGATCAAGTCCCGGTAGGCCGGCCCATAGGCCACGGGCAAGACCTGGTCGTCATCGCCCCAAATGATCAAGCTGGGCACCTTGATGCGGTGCAACCACTTGCGCAGATGCGGGTTGTGCATGCGCGTGCTCCAGCCCAGCTTGGCCGTTGTCAACCTGTTTTTCAGCGCCCGCAAGAGCTCGTCATCGGTGCGGGGCATGGGCGCGGCTTTGGCGAGTTCCGGGTCATGAAAGAGCTTGCGGCTCAATTCCTCAGGCGACCACATGAACATGTCTGGCCTGTGCACGCCAGCCACCGACAGGCCCGCGGGCGCCACCAAGGTGAGTGATTGGAGCTGTTCGCAGCTGCAGCTGGCCAACTCGGCGGCGATCCAGCCGCCTAAAGACGTCCCCACCAGATGCACCCTGTCCAGACCGAGGTGGTCCATCAAGTCCTGGTAGAAATGGGCCAGGTCTGCTACGTTGTCCAGCCAATCAGGCATGTCAGAGGCACCAAAACCAGGGTGCTCGGGAACGATCACGTCATGGCTTTGCGCCAGCGTTTCCATGAAAGGAAGCCAGCGCTGCGCTCCGGCGGCGCCATGCAGAAAAAGCAGGGGCTCACCCTGACCCCCACGCATGAGTCGAATGCGGCATCCGGTGACTGTCTCAAATGTCTCCCTGTGCGCCATGACGGTCTGGGCCTCCTGGTGATCGCTGCACGCTTACCCATCGGCGAATTCGCCAATCTCCGAAAAAGTGTACATCTTTGAGACAGATCTTCTATCCAGAAAGAACTTCATGAAAACCCTGATGTTTTGCTTTTTTCTTGAGAAATTCGGAGATAAATGGTCTGCGAGTGAACTTTTCCCACAAGCCACGAGGTCGAAAGAACCTGTATATTTGTATACCTTTTGAGGAGATTGCCGATGATCAAAGATTTGTTTGACATGCAGGGCCAGGTGGCCGCCGTCACGGGGGCGGCCAGTGGGCTGGGCCTGGCAACGGCCGAGGTGCTGGCCCGTGCAGGCGCACGGGTGGTGCTGCTGGACGTGGACGCACGCGGCCTAGAAGTTGCCAAGCAAGCCATTGAGTCCGAGGGAGGGCTTGCTGAGACGGCGGTGCTCGATGTATCAGACCGGGCAGCCATACGCACCGTGATCGACGACATCGCCCTGCGCCACGGCCGCCTTGATGCGGTGGTCGCCAATGCCGGCGTCTCGGCAGGCCCCGGCTACCGCACCGAGATCGGCCAGATCAACGCCGTGCAGGACGAGCAGTGGGACCGCGTGCTGGCCATCAATCTCTCAGGCGTGTTCGTGACCTTACAGGCCGCCGCAGCGCACATGAAAAAGCAGCGCTCGGGCCGGCTGGTGGCCATGGCCTCGGTGGCGGGGCTGAAATCTGAGGTCATGTGCGGCTATGCCTACACCGCGACCAAGGCCGCCGTGGTGAACCTGGTGCGGCAGGCGGCGATGGAGATGGCGCCTTACAACGTCATGGTCAACGGCATCGCGCCGGGACCGTTTCGCACCCACATCGCCAACGGCCGAATTCGCCAGCCCGAGGTAGAGGCCGAGTTTGCCTCCATGGTGCCCCTGGGCCGCATCGCCCAACCACAGGAACTCAAGGGCCTGGTCCTGCTGCTTTGCTCCCCTGCGTCGAGCTTCATGACCGGAACCACCGTGCCTATAGACGGCGGCATCATGGCCAAGTAGGGTCAAGTCAGGGCAAGGGCCTGATCTTAAAAAACCGCACGGGTGGTAGGGCGTGGCGGACTTGAACCGACGACCAAAGGATTATGAGTCCTCTGCTCTAACCAACTGAGCTAACGCCCCACACCCTTGATTTTAGCCCGGGGATGACTAAGGCCAGGTTCTGGCGAGGCCGACGCCTAGGTGACTCGAGGCTGCGCCCCTTGAGTGCCCGGCCGCTGCGGCACTGGCATAGTCACGACTCAATTGAGGATGAGGTCTGGCCCGCGATCGAAGTGGCCAGGCCAGTCCCGTGTGGAGGACCCTGCCATGAACACCCCAAAAATCGACATCTCATCTGTGCAAGCCATCGGGGAGGACTTGCGCCGGCCTGAAAGCGTGGTGGTCACCGCCAAGGGCGAGATTTTTGTATCGGACCAGCTCAGCGCGGTGCGCCAGCTCGGTCAGCCGCGCAAGACCCTGGTGGGCATGCCCGCGGGCTTTTTGTCCAACGGCATTGCGCTCACGCCCGAGCGCGACTTCCTGATTGCCAACCTGAGCCCAGCCACCGGCGGCGGTATCTGGCGCATCGATGCGCAGCACCATGCCAGTCCCTTGATCATGGAGGTCGAGGGTCAGGCCTTGAGCAATGCCAACTTCGTCACCACCGACCTGCAAGGCCGCATCTGGATTTCGGCCAGTACCCGTTTGGTGCCGCGCGAGCGCGCCTTCAACGCGCAGACCTCTGACGGTTTTATTGCAGTGATCGACCGCCACGGCGCGCGCATCGTGGCCGACGGAATCTTCTTTA
This sequence comes from Polaromonas sp., assembly GCA_044352515.1. Taxonomy (GTDB): domain Bacteria; phylum Pseudomonadota; class Gammaproteobacteria; order Burkholderiales; family Burkholderiaceae_C; genus Polaromonas. Next base: position 9,114 of record JBILDR010000002.1, on the reverse strand, counting down.
CCAATGAATGCCGCATGGATCCCACCGGCCAATGGGTATACGTCAATGAGACCTATGGCCGCCGGCTCTCGCGTTTTCGCATCCTGGCGCAGGACCCCTGCCAGCTGGGCCCCAAGGAGGTGGTGCATCAGTTCAGCGACGGCGATTTTCCCGACGGCCTGGCCTTCGATGCCGAGGGCGGTGTCTGGGTAGCTTGTGTGGTGTCCAACCGCATTGTGCGCATCGTGCCGGGCGCAGGCGCGAGCGTCATGCTCGCCGACGCCGACCCGGCTCTGTGCGCCACCGCCGACGCCCACTATGCCCAGGGCTTTCTGACCCGCGAGGACATCGACGCTGGCGGCAAGAGCGTGCTGGGCAACACCTCCTCGGTAGCTTTCGGCGGGCCGGATCTGCGCACCGTCTACCTGGGCAGTCTGGCCAATCCACACCTGTGCAGTTTCCGCTCGCCGATAGCCGGCGCAGAACCCGCCCACTGGCGCTACTAAAAAAGTCTGCCTCAGCGGCTGTGGCTGAGGGCCGAGCTGACCAGCTTGGAGGTGATGTCTACGATCTGGATCATCTTGTCGTAGGGCATGCGGGTCGGGCCAATGACGCCGAGCGTGCCCACCACCTGGCCGTCGACCTCGTAGGGCGCGGTGACCACCGACAGCTCTTGAAAGGGCACCACCTGGCTTTCACCGCCGATGTAGATGCGCACCCCTTCAGCGCGGCTGGAGACGTCGAGCAGACGCATCAGCTGGGCTTTTTGTTCGAACAGGTCAAACAGCTTGCGCAAGCTGCCCATGTCGCTGGAGAAATCACTGAGCGTGAGCAGATTGCGCTCGCCGGCGATGACCACCTCGTCGCGCGATTCGATGGCCTCGGAGCCGACTTGCACCGCCGCCTGCATCAGACTGGCGATTTCGCTGCGCAAGGCTTCAACCTCGTTTTTCAGTCGCTCCCTGACCTCTTCCAGACCCAGTCCTGCATAGTGGGAGTTCAGGAAATTGGCCGCCTCAATCAGCTGGGTCTGGGTGTAATCGACCTCGGTGAACAGCACCCGGTTTTGCACATCGCCGTCGGGCGAGACGATGATGACCAGCAGCCGTTTTTCCGACAGGCGCAAGAACTCAATATGCCGAAACACCGAAGAGCGGCGCGGCGCCATCACCACGCCCACATAGTGCGACAGGCTCGAGAGCATTTGCGCCGCATTGCTGATGACCTTCTGCGGCTGATCGGGCGCCAGTGTGGGCTGGGCCATGGCATCGAGGGCGCGCGGATCGCGCTGGGCCATGACCATGGTGTCGACAAAAAACCGGTAGCCCCGGGCCGTTGGAATGCGGCCAGCCGAGGTGTGGGGGCTGACGATCAGGCCCAGCTCCTCCAGATCGCTCATCACATTGCGTATGGTTGCCGGGGAGAGCTCCAGCCCGCTGGCACGGCTGAGCGTGCGCGAGCCCACCGGTTGTCCATCGGCGATGTAGCGTTCCACCAGGGCCTTGAGCAGCAGTTTGGCACGTTCATCGAGCATGAGCCGATTCTACGAAGCTGCGCGCCTTTGTGGGCAAGTCTGTCAAACCGCAGTTGCCGCGCCTTGGCCGGCATTCCGGCTGACCTTGGCACAGCAGACGCTGCAGGTATTGACCCTGTGATGTAATTTGCGCATGACCTCCCGCTTTCGCCATGTTGTGCTGATCGGCAAGTACCAGGCCGCTGGCTCGCGCCTGGCCCTGCAGGACATCGCCCATTTTTTGCACCGTCAGGGCTGCGAGGTGGCACTGGAGAAGGAAACCGCCAACAACACCGGCCTGAGCGACATGCCGGCGTTGACTGTGGAAGAGATCGGGCGGCAATGCGACCTCGGCCTGGTCCTGGGCGGCGACGGCACCATGCTGGGCATAGGCCGGCGGCTGGCGCCGCACGGCATACCGCTGATCGGCATCAACCAGGGGCGGCTGGGCTTCATCACCGACATTCCGCTCGACGGCTACCAGGCAGTGCTGGGGCCCATGCTACAGGGCCAATATGCCGAGGAAGCCCGAGCCATGATGGAGGCGCGGGTCATGCGTGATGGCCGCTGCGTGTTTTCCGCCACCGCGATGAACGATGTGGTTGTCAACCGCGGGGCGACCACCGGCATGGTGGAGTTGCGGGTGGAGGTCGATGGCCGTTTTGTGGCCAATCAACGCGCCGACGGCTTGATCATTGCCACGCCCACCGGTTCGACCGCCTACGCCCTGTCAGCGGGCGGACCGCTGCTGCACCCCTCGATCGCCGGCTGGCTGCTGGTGCCGATTGCGCCGCACACCTTGTCCAACCGCCCCATCGTGCTGCCCGATCACGGCGAGGTGGCCATCGAATTGGTAGCTGGCCGCGACGCCAGCGCCAACTTTGATATGCAGTCTCTGGCCACGCTGCTGCACGGCGACCGCATCGTGGTGCGGCGCTCGCCCCATCAGGTGCGGTTTCTGCACCCGCAGCGCTGGAATTATTTCGACACACTGCGCCGAAAACTCCACTGGAATGAAGGGGGCGCTTAACAAGGCCCCGGCTGTCGCTTACGATTTGCGACCGCGTCCACTTTGCCGCTTGCAGCCCGTCCGCCATGAGCCTCAAGAGCCTGTTTCTGCGTGATTTCGTCATCGTGCATCAACTCGAGATCGAGTTGGCCAATGGCTTTACCGTGCTCACCGGAGAGACCGGCGCTGGCAAGTCCATCCTGATCGATGCGCTGCAATTGGCCCTGGGCGCGCGCGCCGAGGCCAGCGTGGTGCGCGAGGGTGCGCCGCGCTGCGAGGTCACGGCCTGTTTCGATGCCCCGGCTGGACTGCGCCTGTGGCTGGAAGAAGCGGGCTTTGCAGGGGCCGAAGAACTGCTGCTCAAACGCACCGTCGACAGCCAGGGCAAGAGCCGGGCCTGGGTCAATGGCAGCCCGGCCACCGCCACCCAGTTGCGTGAACTGGGCGAGCGGCTGGTCGATATTCACGGCCAGCACGCCTGGCAGAGCCTGACCCGGGCCGACGAGGTCAAGGCCCTGCTTGACGCCTACGCCGGCGTCTCCACCGATGCGCTCAAAGCGCGCTGGCAGGACTGGCGACAGGCCAGCCGCAGCCTCGAACAAGCCCAACAGGCCCAGCAGACGCTGGCCAGCGAGCGCGAGCGTCTGAGCTGGCAGATTGGCGAGCTGAGCAAGCTTGCGCCGGCGGCCGGCCAATGGGAGGAGCTCAACGCCCAGCACAGCCGCCTGTCGCATGCACAGGCCCTGCAAGACGCAGTGCAGGACGCGATCGACGCGCTGCAGCAAGCCGATGCCAATGCCGCCGGCCTGCTCAGCCGGGCGCTGGACCTGCTGCAGGCGCAGACGCAGATCGAGCCTCGCTTTGAACCCATCACCGAAGTCCTGGCCAGTGCCCTGGCCCAGGCCGAGGATGCGGCGCACTCGCTCAGTACCTATGCCCGCCATGCCGAGCTCGACCCGCAAAGTCTGGCTGAGCTCGACGAGCGGGTGGCCCTGTGGATGAGCTTGGCCCGGCGCTATAGATGCGCGCCGGCAGAATTGCCCGCCCTGCTAGAAGGCTGGGGGCAGGAATTGCGCCGGCTCGACGCCGCTGCCGACCTCGACGCACTCGAACGCGCCAGTCAGGCGGCAGAGCGGGCCTACCGAGACGAGGCCAAAACTGTGTCCAAAGCGCGTGCCAAGGCCGCACCCCAGCTGGCGCGCGCCATCACGGCGGCGATGCAAGGCCTGGGCATGCCCGGCGGCAAATTCGATGTCGCTCTGGAGCCGCTGACCGAACCCGAACAGCACGGCATGGAACAGGTGCAGTTTTTGGTGGCCGGCCATCCGGGCGCCACCCCCCGGCCCGTGGGCAAGGTCGCGTCAGGCGGCGAGCTCTCGCGCATCGCCCTGGCCATTGCAGTGACCACCAGCGGCCTGGGACAGGCGCAGACGCTGATCTTTGACGAGGTCGACGCTGGCGTGGGCGGCGCTGTTGCGCAGACGGTGGGCCAGTTGATGAAAAAGCTCGGCCGCGATCGTCAGGTGATGGCCGTCACCCATCTGCCTCAGGTCGCCGCCTGCGCCGACGCCCATCTGCTGGTGAGCAAGGAAAGCCGCGGCCAGAGCACCGCCAGCCGGGTGCAGCCGATCGAAGGCCCGCAGCGGGTGCAGGAAATTGCCCGCATGCTCGGCGGCGAGCGCCTGTCCGAGACCAGCCTGGCCCATGCCCGCGAGATGCTCAGCCCATGACAGCCGCCGAGACCTCACCGATGGAAATGGTGCTGATCACCGGCATGTCCGGCTCAGGCAAATCGGTGGCCCTGCATGCGCTGGAGGACGCCGGCTACTACTGCGTTGATAACCTGCCGCCCGAGTTGCTCGACAGCTTTGTGGCGCTGGAACGCCAGCACGGGGCGCGCAAGGTCGGCATCGCCATGGATGTGCGCAGCGCGGCCTCGCTGCCCATCGTGCCCCGTCAGCTCCATGACCTGCGCGCGCAGGGCGTGGCCATCACCTCGATTTTTTTGGATGCCAGCACCGAAACCCTGGTGCGGCGGTTTTCCGAGACCCGCAGACTGCATCCGCTGTCGCAGGTCGAAAAACCCGATCAGCACCGCGCGCTGGTCGAAGCGATCGAGCTTGAGCGCGAGCTGCTTGGCGAGCTGCGCGAGCAGGCGCATGTGCTCGACTCCAGCATGATCCGGCCCTCGCAGCTGCAGGCCTCGATCAAGGCCCTGATTTCGGCGCCCAGTTCGCGCCTGACCCTGGTCTTCGAGTCCTTCGCCTTCAAGCGCGGCGTACCGATGGACGCCGACTATGTGTTCGATGTGCGCATGCTGCCCAATCCGCACTATCTGCCCGAGCTCAAGCCGCTGACCGGCAAGGACGCGCCGGTGGCGGCTTTCCTCAAGGCCAGCACCGAGGTCGATGCCATGTTCAATGGCATTCAAGGCTTCCTGCAGCATTGGCTGCAAGCCCTGGCGCGCGACCACCGCAGCTATGTCACCGTGGCCATCGGTTGCACCGGCGGCCAGCACCGCTCGGTCTACCTGGTCGAGGCCCTGGCTCAGGCCTTTGGCGCGCAATGGAACACCCTGAGGCGGCACCGCGAGCTCGACGCCACCGGCGCCTAAAGCGTGCCGAGGCGGCCCTCCCACATCGCTCCAAGCACATCCAGCAGGAAAGTAGGAGTGGGAGCCGCGCCCTCGCGGCGATGCAGCGCTTGATCAGGCGCCCAGCAGTTTGCGCACCGGCGCCGGCAGGCCCAGGCCGGCCAACTCCTTGTGCGCCCACCATTGGCCGACAGGCAAACCCCGGCTGGAGCGCAAATTCCAGGGTACGCGTACCGGATGCAGATGCAAATCACGGTGGGTCAGCACATGCAGAAAGCCCGGCAGCTCCTGAACCGACTCGCGCGCACGGGCGGGCACTGCGGCACTGAGCTGATCCAGGGACTCAAACACCGGCAGGCATTGCAGCCCGCCCCAAATGCCCTGCTCCGGCCGGCGTTCGAGCCAGACCGAACCGTCAGAGCGCTCGGCCCACAGCAGCCACAGGCGCTGACTTGAGCGCTTGAGCTTGCGCGACTTGACGGGGTAGAGCTCGGTCTGACCCTGGCGCTCGGCCACACACAAACCGCGCATCGGGCAGTCGGTGCAGCGCGGCTGGCGGGGCAGGCAGACGGTGGCGCCCAGATCCATGATGGCCTGGCTGTACAGCGGCATCTGCGCGGCCGGCGGCAACATCTGTTCGGCCCAGCGCTGCACCTGCTTTTGCGCCGGCGTGGCAGCCAAATCGCCCTCATAAGCCAGCAGCCGGGCCAGCACCCTGCGAACGTTGCCGTCCAGAATGGCAGCACGCTCGTCAAAGCAAAAAGACGCAATGGCCGCAGCGGTCGACGGGCCTATGCCGGGCAGTTGCTGCAACTGCTCGGCGCTGCCGGGAAAGCTGCCAAACTGGCTCACCACCTGCTGCGCGCAGCGGTGCAGGTTGCGGGCCCGGCTGTAGTAGCCCAGACCGCTCCACAGCCCCAGCACCTCGTCGAGCGGGGCAGCCGCCAGGTCTCGCACCGTGGGAAAACGCGCCAGGAAGCGCTGGTAGTAATCAATGACGGTCAGCACCTGCGTTTGCTGCAGCATGATTTCCGACAGCCAGACGCGATAAGGGTCACGGGAGTTTTGCCAGGGCAGATTGCTGCGCCCATGCACCTCTTTCCAGGCCAGCAGGCGCGGTGCAAACTCGCGCCGGATTTTGGCTGGCAGGGCCGGGCCAGGGTCAGCTTTACCGCCGGGACTCACGGGCTCGCCCCTGGATTCAGGGTCTTTGGCATACCGGGCAGAAATAGGTAGAGCGCTGTTGCTGCACGATGCGGCGTATCGGGGTCTCACAGCTCAGACAGGGCAGGCCAGCCCGGTCGTAAACCTGGGCCGAGAGCTGGAAGTGCCCGGCCTGGCCCATGGCGTTGGAGAAATCGCGCAGGGTACTGCCGCCCTGGCTGACCGCCTGGGCCAGCACCTGGCGGATGGCCGCATGCAGGCGGGCGGCGCGCGGACGGCTGATCTTGCAGGCGCGCAGGCTAGGCCGTATGCCGGCCAGAAACAGCGCCTCCGAGGCATAGATATTGCCCACACCCACCACCACCTCGCCAGCGAGCAGCACCTGCTTGATGGGCGCTTTTTTGCTTTTGAGGGCCTGGTGGAACAAGCCCGCATCAAAGGCTTCGCCCAGGGGCTCAACCCCCAGACCGGAAAGCAGCTTGTGCGCCATGCCCTGGTCCTGGCCGGCGGCATGAACCACCGCGCCGAAGCGGCGCGGGTCATGCAGCCTGAGCGTGCCCAGGCTGGTGACCAGATCAAAATGATCATGCCGGCCCGGCGGCGGCAGGTAGCGGTCAAACACCACACTGCCCGACATGCCCAGATGCATCACCAGCAGGCCGCCCGGTTGATGGTCCAGCAGCAGGTCCAGCAAGAGGTATTTGCCGCGCCGGCGAACCGCGCCAACGCTATGCCCGGTCAGGTATTCGGGGTCGCAGCCCAGGGGCCAGCGCAAAGGCTTGCCCAGCCGGACCTCCAGCACCCGGGCTCCGGCAATCCGATCGGCAAAACTCAGTCGGGTGACTTCAACCTCGGGAAGTTCAGGCATGCAGCATCAAGGGGTGGGATTGCACAGAGCCATCCATTATCATGACCCAATGAAAAAATCGCTGATCTGGGCCCTGCTGGGCCTGAGCCTGGCCTGGCCCCTCGCACAGGCCCAGGGCACAAGGGGCGCTTCTGGCGCTGCGAACAGTGGGCCTGCCGATGGCCGTCGGCAGGCAGCCAATACCGCGCAGATTTTTTACCAGGTGCTGCTGGGCGAGATGAGCGCAGCCAATGGCGATACCGGCTCGGCCGTTTCGCTGCTGCTCGACGCCGCCCGCAAGACGCAGGACGAGGCGCTTTTCCAGCGGGCCGCCGATCTGGCCTTGGGTTCGCGTGCGGGTGACACGGCCTTGCAGGTGGCGCGCAGCTGGCGCCAGCTCATGCCGCGCTCGCTGCAGGCCAGCCGCTATGTACTGCAAATCCAGTTGGCGATGAACCGGGTGAGCGACAGCGCCGAGGCGCTCAAGTCGGTGCTTGACCTCACGCCCGAATCCGAGCGTGCGCCGCTGCTGATGCTGCTGCCCTCCCTTTACAGCAGGGCCAGCGACAAAAAGCTTGCCGCCTCAGTGGTCGAGCAGGCGCTCAGTGCGGCGCTGGCCGATGTGCGGACCGCCAGCGCGGCCTGGTCAGCGGTCGGCCGTGTGCGTCTGGCCGCAGCCGACAGCGCAGGCGCACTCGAGGCGGCGCGGCGCTCGCTCAGCGCCGATGCGCGCAATCCAGTGGCCCTGGGCCTGGCGCTCGAGCTGATGAGTCCCCAACTGCCTCAGGCCGAAGCCCTGATTCAGGGCTATCTGCAAAGTCCCCAGCTGGCCGACGCGGCGGTACGTCTGAACTATGCCCGCAATCTGCTGGACAGTCAGCGCTATACCGAGAGCGCGCAGCAGTTGGAGCAACTGACCCGCGAACACCCGGATTTTCCTGATGGCTGGCTGCTGCTGGGCTCGCTGCAAATGGAGCAGCCGCAAGCCGCGCAGGCCGAGGCCAGCCTCAAACGCTACTTGGCGCTCACAGAAAAGCAGCCAGAGGCCGCCGGCAACCGGCGCGGCACGGGCCAGGCCCAGCTGCTGCTCGCGCAAATTGCCGAGCGCCGCGGCGATCTGGCCGGCGCCGAACAGTGGTTGGCCCGCATCAACGACCGCGAGTTACTGGTCCAGACCCAGAGCCGGCGGGCCTCGCTGCTGGCGCGCCAGGGCAAGATGAGCCAGGCGCGGGCTCTGATTCAGCAGCTGCCCGAGCAAACGGCGCAAGACGCGCGCCGCAAGCTGCTGGCTGAAGTCAGCCTGCTGCGCGAATTCAAGGACCACAACGCCGCCTACGAGCTGATGAGCCGGGCGGTGGAGGCCGCGCCCAAGGACCACGAGCTCCTGTATGAAAAGTCCATGCTGGCTGAAAAGCTCAACCGGATCGAGGAGATGGAAAAACTGCTGCGCCAGGTGATGCAGCTCAAACCCGATTACCACGCCGCCTACAACGCGCTGGGCTATACGCTGGCCGACCGCGGCCTGCGTCTGCCCGAGGCCAAACAACTGATCCAAAAGGCGCTCGAATACGCGCCGGCCGACCCCTACATCCAGGACAGCCTGGCCTGGGTCGAGTTCAGACTGGGCCGCACGCAGGAGGCGGCGCGCATCATCGAAGCGGCCTACAAGGCCAAGCCCGACGCCGAAATCGCGGCCCACTATGGCGAGATCCTCTGGAGCCTGGGTGAGCGCGACAAGGCCCGTGCGATCTGGCGCGAAGGCCTGCAACTCAATGCCGAAAACGACACGCTGCTCGAAACCCTCAAGCGTCTGCAGGTCACACCGTAAATGAGGGATAGATCCAGGCAAGCCCTGCCCCGACGCAGCCTGCTGCTGGCTACTGCCATGCTGGCCAGCGGCTGCGCCAGCCGCCGGCCGTCCGACGGCAGCAGTTTCTGGAGCGGCCGCATGAGTCTACAGGTGCGCTCAGATCCGCCGCAGTCTTTTTCCGCCAGTTTTGAGCTCAGCG
>JBILDR010000017.1:0-30868 GCA_044352515.1 Polaromonas sp. | reverse complement strand
CCTCGGATGCGCGCGATTTTGAGGGCGCGCAGGAAGCGAGCAGCCCCCCCGAGATAGCGACACCGGTGATCGACAGCAGCACCTCGCCTGAGACGCCCAGCAGTGACAGCGACGCGGCCGCGCCGCTGGAGGAAAGCTGGGAGGGCGATGGCTCGGTCGAGACCGCGCCCGACGACAGCGAATGGGGCAGCGATGCGCCGGCGCGCAAGAACAACAACGACGACGAAGAGACCGATGCCATCGAGCTGGCCCGCAGCCATGAGACCCTGCAGCAGCACCTGCACCGGCAGGCCCTGTCGCTGCGCCTGTCCGATGAAGACCGCGCGGCCCTGCATTTCCTCATTGAATCGCTCAACGACGACGGCTATCTGGAAGACAGCCTGGAGGAGCTGGCCGCTGCGCTGGCCGGCGACGACCTGGAAGAGTTTGAAGAGCTGCAGCAGCGCTTTTTGATGGCCCTGGGCCTGCTGCACAACATGGAGCCCGCTGGTGTGGGCGCGCGCGACCTGGCCGAATGCCTGGGCTTGCAGCTGCTCGATGAGCGCAACACCGAAGAGACCCGCGCCGCCATTGCGGTGTGCAAGCAGCCCATGGAGCTGCTGGCCAAGCGCGACGTCAAACGCCTGGTGGCGGCCACCGGCTTGAGCGAAGCCCTGATCAAGGCGGCCATCGGCATCATCGGCCGGCTCGACCCCAAGCCCGGCCGGCGCTTTGTCAACCTTGAGCGCAACCTGGTGGTGCCCGATGTGCTGGTGATCAAGTCGGGCAAGGGATTCAAAGTCACGCTCAACAGCGACGTGATGCCGCGTTTGCGGGTACACGATATTTACGCCAACGCCCTCAAGCAGCACAAAGGCCAGCAGGGGGCCGCGCTGCAGCAGCGCTTGCAGGAGGCGCGCTGGTTCATCAAGAATGTGCAGCAACGCTTTGAGACCATCTTGCGCGTCTCGACCGCCATCGTCGAGCGGCAGAAAAACTTCTTTCTGCACGGCGAGTTGGCCATGCGCCCACTGGTGCTGCGCGAGATTGCCGACGAGCTGGGCCTGCATGAGTCGACCATCTCGCGCGTGACCACCGCCAAATACATGAGCACGCCCTTTGGCACCTTCGAGCTCAAGTACTTCTTCGGCTCGGGCCTGGGTACCGAGAGTGGCAGCAATGCATCGAGCACCGCAGTGCGTGCGCTCATCAAGCAGTTCGTCGCTGCCGAAAGCGCCAACAAGCCACTGAGCGACAACCAAATCTCCGACATGCTGCGCGAGCAAGGCATCGAGTGTGCCCGCCGCACCGTCGCCAAATACCGCGAGGCCCTGCGCATTGCACCGGCCAATCTGCGAAAGACCCTGTGAACGGCCTGTCCCTGTTTTTACCGTGCGCCGCCGGGGTGCAGGACCTGCTCGCCGCTGAGGTGCAGCGCATCACCGGCATCGCCCCCAAAGCCTGGCGTGCCGGCGTCGCCCTGCAAGGCAGCTGGCGCGATGCGCTCAAGCTCAATTTGCACAGCCGGCTGGCTCAGCGGGTGCTGGTGCAGTTGGCCCACCATGCCTACCGCAGCGAAGAAGACCTCTACAACGCCGCCGGCAATGTGGCCTGGGAGGCATGGTTTGATCCGCGCCAGACCTTCAAGGTCGAGATGACCGCCCAGCACAGCCCGCTGCAGAGCCTGAACTTTGCCACCCTGCGCATCAAGGACGCGGTGGCCGACCGCTTTCGCGCCAAGTTCAATGACCAGCGCCCGAGCGTGGAGACCCGCTGGCCCGACATGCGCATCCATGCCCACCTGACGACAGACACCGTCACGCTGCACATTGACACCTCGGGCGAGCCCCTGTTCAAGCGTGGCTGGCGCGAGGACAAGGGCGACGCGCCCCTGAAGGAAACCCTGGCTGCCGCCATGATCGCAGCCAGCGGCTGGGACCAGCAGTGCGAGGACGGCGTGCCGCTGTACGACCCCTGCTGCGGCTCGGGCACCATCGTCATTGAGGCCGCGCAGATCGCCTGCCACATGGCGCCGGGCCTGCTGCGCCGCTTTGGCTTCGAAAAGCTCAAGCCCTATCAAGATGCGGTTTGGCAGGGCCTGCGCCGCGAGGCTCAAAGCCTGATCACGCCGCCGGTGGCGCCCGTGTTCGGCAGCGATGTCTCGTTTCGCATGGTTGACTTTGCACAGCGCAATGCCGAGCGCGCCGGCGTGGCCCATGCTCTGCAACTGCGCGGCGGCGACGCCCTGCAGCGCCCGCCACCAGCGCCCAGCGGCGTGATGCTGCTCAACCCGCCCTATGGCGAGCGCATTGCAGTAGCCGGTGTGGCCGCCCCCGGCGGCGGCCGCCGCGCGCCGCAACGGGGCGGGCCCGCTGCGTCTTTCGAACACGATGTCGATGAATTCGGCCAGCCCTTGCACGCCAGGCCAGCCCTGGCGCGCAGCGCGCCGGGCGGGCGTGAACATGCGCAGACCGAAACCGGCCAGCAGGTCGACGACTTTTTCGAGCGCCTCGCCGCCCACTGGAAAAAACAATACGCAGGCTGGAGCGCCCACCTGCTCACACCCGACCTCAAGCTGCCCGGCAGGATGCGCCTGAAAGAGTCGCGTCGAGTACCGATGTGGAACGGCCCCATCGAATGCCGGCTGTTCCGCTTCGACCTGGTAGCCGGCTCGCCGCGCAAGACCGAAGCGCCGCAAACACCACCAGCAGGGCTTGCCTCGCCCGCCGGGCAATCTTTGTAGTGAGCCGCCCTGAATCAAGCCCTAGGGCTGCAAACTCCCTCCCCCTCTGGGGGAGGGCAGGGGTGGGGGCACACGCTGCGGTGGGGGCACAGGCTGCGGAGGGTGCAACTGGGGTAGAACAGCCGCAAACCCAGCGCGAGGTCTATGCCCCCGTGGTCATCGACACCAACGTCGTGCTCGACCTATTGGTTTTCAGCGACCCGAACAGCGCCGAGCTGCGCGCCGCACTCGAAGCCGGCCACCTGCAGTGGCTGGCGACTGCCGCCATGCGCGAAGAACTCCTGCGCGTGCTCGACTACCCCCAACTCCAGCCCCGCCTGGCCTTCTACCGCCTCACTCCCACCCAGGTGATGGCCACCTTCGATGCACGCGCCACCTTGTGCCCCACCGCGCCCAAGGCCACCTGCACCTGCAAAGACGCCGACGACCAAAAATTCATCGACCTCGCCGTAGCCCACCAATCTGTATTGCTGAGCAAGGACAAGGCCGTGCTGGCCATGCGCAAGCGCTTGGAGCGGCTGGGGGTTGCGCTCAATCCTGGGGCGGATAAGAAGGCGCTCGGAGCGGGGTTTGCGGGTCGGTGATGTGAGCTCTTCTGTGCGCTGCGCTCTGGTTTAGAAACACATCGTATTGCGCTGCTCGCCAGGGGCGCAGGTCACCCGGGATGCCCTGGGCTTCAACGCAGGCGCCACAAAACGGCAGTGGGTTGACCGCTGCACCATGTATTGCCATGATGCAATGCATGAAAGCCATCATCGAAGTTGCAAAGCGCGGTTCAGCTGCCCTCTCCGCAAAGGCGCAGGTGGCCGCGAGCCGTCGGGGTGTCTCACCAGACTTCAGACTGAGTTTTGAGTCTGCTCGCACGCTCTTTTCAGAGCTCACGCCCGCGCGCGTAGACCTGCTCGGCACTCTGCGTCGGGCCGGCCCCTGCAGCGTTTCCGCCCTCGCTAAGGCTGCCCAGCGCAACTACTCCAACGTCCACACGGACGTGACTCGCCTGGAAGAACTGGGATTGATCGAGCGGACGAAGGACGGCCTGGTCTCAGTGCCTTACGAGTCGGTCGAGATAGTGCTTCCACTGGCACAGGCGGCCTGAGCGGCGCCTTCTCGGAGAAGGCGTTTACGCCGCCGCGATCGGCGTAGCCTTGTACAGACTTTCGTCGAGCGGCTTGCTTTCTGTGGTCGGTTTGGGCCTGTGTGTGAAGCCCAAGGCTGCGGCAATGATGCATCCCTTTCCGAACTCAAAGACAAGAAGACTTCACATTTCGGAGGAATTTTTTTTGATTTCTTTATCTATAGTGGGAATGACGAAATGACACCGGCTACTTAAGTCAGTGCGCGACTGGGCATCGACCATGGTGTGGTGGCTTATTTGGTTTTATCGAGCCCTGCAAGGAATGAGCGGCCACAAACCGTCCCGGGAGACTCTGAAATGAGAACAATCACCGACCTTCCCAGCAAGATTCGACTCACTCTCGCAGGCACGTCGCTCATTGCCCTGTTCCTATTCGTTTGGCGCGTCGCTTTTTCGGAAGTCTCATATTCAACAGCAGCCCTCTTCCTGCTCGGTGTTGCCGGCGTCGTGCTCCTGGCCTTGCTTGTTGGCATTGCCTACGCCAGGCTCAACCAATTTATTTTGCGAAATGGTGGGACGGATACAGATTGGCTAGTTTTCCCCAATGAACCGTCCGGCCTTCAAAAACTTCGCAGTGAGCTCAATGCCCGACCTACGGAAGTTGGGCGCGGCATCAGCACGGTCAATGTGCGTCAGGCTGTGCTCGCCGACCTTGAGGCACTGGCTGACTTGTTTGACCAGTACCGACAGTTTCAGGGCAAGCCGGGGGATCTCTCGGCCTGCCTCGCGTTCCTGCATGAGCGCTTCAATCATGGAGAGTCGGTCCTGTTCTTGGCCACGAGCGATGGGCATCCTGTCGGCTTCGCACAACTCTACCCAAGCTTCTCGTCTGTTGAACTGACGCGGGTGTTTACCTTGAATGATCTTTTCGTTGTCCAGGCTGGCCGCCGAGTCGGCGTCGCCTCTGCGCTGCTCCGAGTGGTTGAACAATACGCGTGGTCTTGCGGGGCTTGTCGTGTCAGCTTGAACGTCGTGCAGCAGAACGTGTCTGCGCAAGCGTTGTACCAGGCCACGGGGTGGTTGCGGGACGACCAATTTCAGATGTATCACCGCTACCCGCCAAATGCTTGAATGTCCAGCCTAAAAGGTGACCTAAGGTCACTGCCAAGCCGACGAACGGCGCCAAGCTTGGCTGAACCTCCAACCTAAACCACCTGGCTGAGTGCACATGCTTGATCTCGAACGAGTCGCGGCCTTTTCAGTACTTGCCCTGGGCTTGGTGCTCACTCCCGGCCCCAACATGATGTACCTGCTTTCAAGGACGCTTACGCAGGGCCGCGTGGCTGGCTTCATCTCCTATTTGGGCGTTGCGACTGCATCGGTCATCTACCTCGTTTTCGCAGCGCTCGGATTGACCGGCCTGCTGCTGGCCATTCCCTTCGCCTACGATGCCTTGCGCCTCGCGGGTGCCGCCTATTTGGCCTATTTGGCGTGGACGACCATCGTCGGAAAATCTTCAAGCCCCCAGGGTATTCAGGCACTGCCTATCGATAGTCCTCGACGCCTATTTGTGATGGGCCTGGTGACCAACCTGCTCAATCCAAAGCAGGCGCTTTTCTATCTTGCCCTGCTGCCTCAGTTCATTGACCCTTCGCGAGGAAACGCAGAGCTTCAGTTCTTGATGCTTGGTGGAATTCAAATTGCAATCAGTGCCGCGGGCAACGGGGTCATCATGCTTCTGGCGTCATCGAGCACCGCCTTATTTCGTGAAAGCCCGCGCTGGTTGCGTGCGCAGCGCCTGATCATGGGTACGGTTCTGGCCGGCTTGTCTGTGCGGCTGGTTTTGCAGCCTCGGCAATAAGATCGCCACACACCGCTCAATGCCGGGACGTTCAGGTCCTTTGTTGATTGGACAACCCCCCGGCGTAATTTCGTCGCGCCTGAATGACTTGCCACCTACGCCGGCAGAGATCGGCGACGATCACTTTGGGGAACATCAGGCGCACTGTTCAAGCGGCCTCGACTATCCCACTGTAGCTACAGTAAAATCATGGCATCCTGGGATGAACCGAAGCGCCTGCGCAACATCAGAGTCCATGGACTGGACTTCCTGGGTGCTGAGGCAGTCTTTGACGCACCGGTCCTCGCCTGGGAAGATGACCGGCAGACGTATGGCGAGCAGCGGATCAATCTGCTCGGCTGGCTCGACGGCATCGTCGTGCACATGACTTACACAGAGCGAGGCGATGAGCCGCACATCATCAGTCTTCGAAAGGCAGAAAAGCATGAAATCCGTCGCTACGCGAAAGAAACTTCCGGCTACTTCCGCTGATTGGGAGGCCTTGATTGCCGCTGCGCCAGGCAAGGATCGGCCCCTGACGGCCGAGGAAAAGAAACAGATGGCGGGCGCAGTCCTCGTCAAGGGTGGTGGCTACGCTGCTGCCCGGGCTGCGTTGGCAGCCAAGCGCAAGCGCGGTGAGCGCGGCCCGCAGATTGCAGCGACCAAGCAGCTGGTCAGCGTGCGCTACAGCCCTGAAGTGTTGCAGTACTTCAAAGCCAGCGGATCAGGTTGGCAGACCCGTATGAATGAGGCCTTGCTCGACTGGATCAACAAGCGTTCGGCGAGTGGCCGCAGTGGGGCCTAAGGCCTCGCCCCCCTTTGTGGTTGAAGTACCGAGAGGCGAAGAATGGATTCCCAGCGCGGCCTTGGCTGAGCCTTCAGGTGAGTGAGGGCTGCTTCTGGTCTCACAACAACGGCGCCTGCACCTCATCCACTACCACCGCCTTTCGCCGCCCTTCGGCCCGGGCCTTCCCCTCCGTCGCCGGCTGCAGCGCAAAGCTGGTGGCTGTAGAGCGGTCCCAGTGTTCGCGCCAGACCCCTGTGAGTTTGCCGCCCAGCAGGGCGCCGGGTTCGAGTTGGGGGATGAGTTGGCTCAGGGGCCGCACTTCGGTATCGCTGATGCGCCGCATGATGTGCTCGGCGCTGATCTGGCTGGGGTGGGCCAGGCCGGCGGCCTGCACCAGTTCTTGCAGCGCGTGCAGGGTGCTGTGGTGAAAGTGGTGGACGCGCTGGGCTTTGTCGGCCGGCACCAGGGCGCGTTGGCGCAGCGGGTCCTGGGTGGTCACGCCGGTGGGGCAGTGGCCGGTGTGGCAGGTTTGCGCCTGTATGCAGCCCAAGGCCATCATGAAGCCGCGCGCGGCATTGCACCAGTCGGCGCCCAGGGCCATCATGCGGGCAATGTCGAAGGCGCTGGTCACTTTGCCGGCCGCGCCAATGCGTATGCGCTCGCGCAGGCCCACGCCCACCAGGGTGTTGTGGACCAGCAGCAGGCCTTCTTGCAAGGGCGTTCCCACATGGTCGGTGAATTCCACCGGTGCAGCGCCGGTGCCGCCCTCGGCACCATCGACCACGATGAAGTCGGGGGTGATGCCGGTCTCGAGCATGGCCCGCACCATCGCAAACCATTCCCAGGCATGGCCTATGCACAGCTTGAAGCCGGTGGGCTTGCCGCCAGAGAGCTCGCGCAGGCGGGCGATGAAGTGCATCAACTCCACCGGCGTTGAAAACGCGCTGTGGCTGGCCGGCGAGACGCAGGTTACGCCCACCGGCACGCCGCGTGCCTCGGCGATCTCGGGCGTGACCTTGGCGCCGGGCAGCACACCGCCGTGGCCGGGCTTGGCGCCCTGGCTGAGCTTGATTTCGATCATCTTGACCTGCGGATCGCGCGCGTTCTCCTCAAAGCGCTCGGCGCTGAAGCTCCCGTCTTCCTTGCGGCAGCCGAAGTAGCCCGAGCCTATCTCCCAGATCAGATCGCCGCCATGCACCCGGTGGTGGCGCGAGATCGAGCCTTCGCCGGTGTCGTGGGCAAAGCCGCCGGTTTTCGCGCCCTGGTTGAGCGCCAAGATCGCATTGGCCGACAGCGAGCCGAAGCTCATGGCCGAGATGTTGAACACGCTGGCCTGGTAAGGCTGGGTACAGGGCGAGCGCGATGCAGAAGGCTTACCCGGCTCGCCCCCTATCCAGACCCGAAAGTTGGCATCGGACAGGCGGCTGGGCTGCATGGAATGGTTGATCCACTCATAACCGCCCTGCCCGACATCGAGCTGGGTGCCGAAGGGCCGGTTGTCGGGCGCACCCTTGGCCCGCTGATACACCAGCGAGCGCTGGGCCCGCGAAAACGGCGCCGCTTCACGATCGCTTTCGATGAAGTACTGCCGGATTTCGGGCCGTATGAATTCGAGCAGAAAACGCAGATGACCGATCAGCGGGTAGTTGCGGGTGATCGCATGGTGGGTCTGGCGCAGGTCCAGCATGCCGCGCGCCGTCAGCGCTCCGGCGGCCAGCAGCAGCCCAAGCCCTTGTTGAAACACCAGCACACTGAGCAAGGATGCGCCGGCTGTGGTGGCACACAAGGCCAGGGCCCAGTAACGCACGGGCAGAACGGCATCGAGTCGGTCAAGCATGGCGGGCCCCTCCTGAGGTCTAGCCTATTCTGCAACACAAGTATTTACATTCCTAGGGGGCAAGCCCTGGCGGCCTCCAGCCGAAGGTGGGACTTTTGACGGCCCTTTCTCGGCTTTTTTGCAGTCATTGTGCGACCCGGTTTCCCTAAACGGGCTTGCAGGTGCCGATGTGGCCTGGTGCTCGGGCTAGGGCCTGAGCTCCTCAGCCGTGTGGAGCAGCCTTGACGAAACCGCCGCCCTGATGAATCACCGCCGGATCCTTCAGGTCGAGCACCGGCTGCGCGGCCTCGACCGCCGCGCGGAAAGGCTCGGAGCTGTCCTGGGGCGAAAAGCCGATGTGGCGGGCCAGCCGGTTGTCGTACCAGCTGCTGCGGTTGTCGGAGGTGCCGTAGATGATGCTGTGGCCCACCAAGGGCGCGGTCAGTGCGGCCATGACCAGGCGCTCAAGGTCGTCGTAGCTCAGCCAGGTCGAGAGCATGCGCCTGTCTTTGGGTTCGGGGAAGGACGAGCCTATGCGCACGCTGACGGTTTCTATGCCCCAGCGGTCCCAGTAGAGCTGCGCCACGTCTTCTCCAAAGGCCTTGGACAGGCCATAAAAGCCGTCGGGCTTGGGCGGCGACAGGGCGTCCACCACCTGGTCCTGCCGGTAAAAGCCCATCACATGGTTGGAGCTGGCAAACACGATGCGTTTGACCTGGTGCTTGCGCGCCGCCTCATAGAGGTTGACCATGCCCATGATGTTGGCCGCCAAAATAGGCGCCCAGGGCTGCTCGGTCGAGACGCCGCCCAGATGCACGATGGCCTGTACGCCGTCGACCAATTTCATCACCGCGTCGGCGTCTTGCAGCGGGCATTCAAGCACTTCTTCGCCTGCGGCGGCCGGCGCCATGGTCGCCACATCGCTCAGGCGCAGCACATCGCAATAGGCTTTGAGGCGCGGGCGCAATTCGCGGCCGAGGCCGCCGGCCGCGCCGGTGAGCAGCAGGCGCGAAAAGCGCAGGGTGCTGACAGGGTTCATACGGCCTCCGCCTTCATGCGGTTTTGAAGCGAGCGGCCAGCGCGCTGGCGCTGTCGCGCAGCAGGTTCTGGTCGGCACCGACGGCGACGAACAGCCCACCGACCTCGACAAAGTGTTTAGCCAAGGCCTCATCGCCGATCAGGATGCCCGGCGCTTTGCCGCAGGCCAGAATGCGCTTGAAAGCATCGTCCACTGCGGCCACCACCTCGGGGTGCTTGGGGTTGCCCAGGTGGCCCATGTCGGCCGACAGATCGCCCGGGCCGATGAAGACGCCATCAACCCCGTCGACCTTGGCGATCTCTTCCAGGTGTTTGAGGCCCTCGACCGTTTCGATCTGCAGCAGCAGGCAGATTTCATCCGAGCTGCGCTTGGCGTAGTCCTTGATGCGTCCATAGCCGCTGGCGCGCGGCGCGCCTGCGTAGCCGCGTACGCCCAGGGGTGGATAGCGGGTGTAGGAGACGGCCAGCCGTGCCTCCTCGGCGTTCTGGATATAGGGCACGACCAGGGTCTGCGCGCCAATGTCGAGCAGGCGCTTGAAGGTCACCATATCGTTCCAGGGCGGGCGCACGATGGGCATGGTGGGACTGTCCTTGAGCGCCTGCAACTGGCTCAGGATCTGCGGCAGCTCATTGGGCGAGTGCTCCATGTCCAGCACCATCCAGTCAAAGCCGCACTGGCCCAGGATCTCGGCGCTGATCGGGCTGCACAGGTGCGACCAGAGGCCCACTTGTAGCTTGCCGGCTTTGAGGGCGCGCTTGAAATGATTGATGGGCAGGTCCATGCTTTTCTCCTTAGGTATTCAGGCGCCTTGAATCAGGATCGCCCGGAAGTCATTGATATTGGTCAGGGTGGGGCCGGTAATGACGGCGTCGCCGAGCGCGCCGAAAAAACCGTGGCCGTCGTTGTCGTCGAGACGCTCGGTGGCCTTGATGCCGAGTTCGCGCGCGCGCGCCAGGGTGTCGGGGGCCAGCAGCGCACCGGCAATTTCCTCGATGCCGTCCACACCGTCGGTGTCGCCGGCCAGAGCCCACACGCCGGCCTGGCCCTTGAGCGCGACGCCCAGCGCGAGCAAAAACTCCACGTTGCGCCCGCCGCGGCCGGCGCCGCGCACGGTCACCGTGGTTTCGCCGCCCGAGAGCAGCACGCAGGGCGCCTTCAAGGGTTGGCCGTGCGTGGCCACCTGTTGCGCGATGCCGGCCATCACGCGGCCTACCTCGCGCGCCTCGCCCTCGAGGCTGTCGCCCAGGATGCACACACCGTAGCCGGCATCGCGCGCCACGCGGGCGGCCGCCTCCAGTCCGATCTGTGGCGAGCTGACCAGCCGGGTTTCGCAGCGGGCCAGACGGGCGTCGCCGGGCTTGAGCGTTTCCCCCGCGCCGCTCTCCAAAAGCGCGAGCGCAGCAGGTGGCACCGTGATGCGGTAGCGCTGCAATATCGCCAGGGCGTCGGCGCAGGTACTGGGGTCGGCCACTGTGGGGCCAGACGCAATGTCGGGCAACTGGTCGCCCGGAACATCAGAAATCAGCAGCGTGAGCACCCGCGCCGGCTGGCACAGCGCGGCCAAGCGCCCGCCCTTGATGGTCGAGAGGTGCCGGCGCACGCAGTTCATCTCGCCAATCGAAGCGCCGCTCTTGAGCAACTGTGCGTTGATGTCTTGCTTGTCGGCCAGCGTCAAGCCGGCGGCGGGCGCCGGCAGCAGGGCCGAGCCGCCGCCCGAGATCAGGCATAGCACCAGATCGTCTTCGCTCAGGCCTTGCACAAAGGCCTTGATGCGCTCGGCCGCACGCAGGCCTGCCTCGTCGGGCACCGGGTGCGCAGCCTCGATGATTTCGATGCGCTCGCAAGGCACGCTGTAGCCGTAGCGGGTGACCACCAAGCCTATGAGTTCCCCCTTCCAATGCTGCTCGACCGCATGCGCCATGGCGGCCGAGGCCTTGCCTGCGCCAATCACCACCAGCCGGCCTTTGACCGTCGCCGGGTCGGGCAGGTGCGGCGGCACGGCCACGGCCGGCTGGGCCGAGGCAATGGCCGCGTCGAACATGGCGCGCAGGAGTTGGAGGGGGGTCACGGCAAGCTCACTTTCTCAGCATGAAGCAAGATAGCCCACCCCTGTGGGAGCCGCGCCCTCGCGGCGATGGGGCGTTTGAAAGGGGTCGAGCTCTTGGGACAGGCCCAATCGCGCCGAGGGCGGCGCTCCCACAACTGGGGGCTTGCCCATGGGCGTAATGTGAAGCGTGCCCCTCCCACAACTTTGGGCTTACCCATGGGCGTGATGGGAAGCGTGCTCCTGTGGGAGCCGCGCCCTCGCGGCGATGGGGCGACTGAATAAGCAAAGTCGGCTGTTTGAGGCTGCATCGCGCCGAGGGCGGCGCTCCCACAACTTGGGGCTTGCACCTGGGTGTGATGGGAAGTGTGCTCCTGTGGGAGCCGCGCCCTCGCGGCGATGGGGCGATTGAATAAGCAAAGTCGGCTGTTTGAGGCCGCATCGCGCCGAGGGCGGCGCTCCCACAACTTGGGGCTTGCACCTGGTTGTGATGGGAAGCGTGCTCCTCCCACAATTCGGGGCCGGCATCTGGCCGTGATGGGAGGCGTGCTCTCGTGGGAGCCGCGCCCTCGCGGCGATGGGGCGTTTGAATAAGCAAAGTCGGCTGTTTGAGGCCGCATCGCGCCGAGGGCGGCGCTCCCACAGGGAGGTGACCCCACAGGGAGGTGACCCCACAGGGAGGTGACCCCACAGGGAGGTGACCCCACAGGGAGGTGACCCCACAGGGGAGCAACAATCCCTTTTGAAAGTCCCGCCGATAGTGTGAAGGCAGCACAGCGCACGCTTCACCTCAGCCTTGAGCGACCTGAAAGTTGCCGGCGATCTCCAGCGCGCGCACCAGGCTGGAGTGGTCCAGCGCTGCGCCGCCGTTGGCCGCGCAGCTGTTCATCATCTGCAAGGCGCTGGCGGTGTGCGGCAGCGACAGGCCCAGTGCGCTGGCGCCTTCGATTGCGAGCTTGAGGTCTTTTTGGTGCAGCTCGATGCGAAAGCCGGGGTTGAAGGTGCGCTTGATCATGCGCTCACCATGCACCTCCAGGATGCGGCTGGCGGCAAAGCCGCCCATCAGCGCCTGGCGCACCTTGGCGGGGTCGGCGCCGGCCTTGGCCGCAAACAGCAGAGCCTCGCCGACAGCCTCGATGTTGAGCGCCACGATGATCTGGTTGGCCACCTTGCAGGTCTGCCCGTCACCCACGCCGCCGACCAAGGTGATGTTCTTGCCCATCAGCTCGAACAGGGGCTTGACTTTGGCAAAGCCGGCCTCGCTGCCGCCGACCATGATGGTCAGGCTGGCGGCCTTGGCGCCGACCTCGCCGCCGGAGACCGGCGCGTCCAGGTAGTCGCAGCCCAGCGCCGCGATGCGCTCGGCGAACTTCTTGGTGGCCATCGGTGAAATCGAGCTCATGTCGACCACGGTCTTGCCTGGGGTGAGGCCCTTGGCCACGCCGTGCTCACCAAACAGCGCTTCCTCCACATGGGGGGTATCCGGCACCATGAGAAAAACAATGTCGGCCTGCTGCGCCACTTCGGTGGCGGTCTTGCAGGTTTTGGCGCCCGCGTCCTGGAGCGCCTGCGGCACGCCGCTGCGCGACTGGGCAAAGAGTTCGTGACCGGCGGCCAGCAGGTGGCCGGCCATGGGCAAACCCATGATGCCCAGGCCTATGAATCCGAGTTTCATGTCTTTCTTCCTTTCGGTTCGTGCCCTGGCGCTCAACGCACCATGCAGGGCATCTTGTTGTTGAACTTCCAGCCGGGGATGAGGTACTGCATGGCCACGGCGTCGTCGCGGGCCCCCAGCCCGTGCTGCTGGTAGAGGGCATGGGCTTTTTTCACCGCGTCCATGTCGAGCGCGATGCCCAGGCCGGGCTTCTTCGGCACCTCGACGTAGCCGCCCCGAATCTGCAGTGGCTCCTGGGTGAGGAATTGCCCGTCCTGCCAGATCCAGTGCGTGTCGATGGCCGTGACCCGGCCGGGCGCGGCTGCCGCGCAGTGGGTGAACATGGCCAGCGACACATCAAAGTGGTTGTTGGAGTGCGAGCCCCAGGTCAGGCCGTGCATCTGGCACAGCTGCGCCACCCGTACCGAGCCCTGCAGCGTCCAGAAATGCGGGTCGGCCAGCGGAATGTCCACCGACTGCAGGGCGATGCTGTGTGCCATTTCGCGCCAGTCGGTGGCCACCATATTGGTGGCGGTGGGCAGGCCCGTGGCGCGGCGGAACTCGGCCATCACCTCGCGGCCGGAGTACACGCCTTCGGCGCCGCAAGGGTCTTCGGCATAGGCCAGGATGCCGTGCATGCCCTGCATCAGGCGCACCGCGTCTTTGAGTAGCCAACCGCCGTTGGGGTCCAGCGTGACCCGGGCCTGGGGAAAGCGCTCGTGCAGCGCGCGGATCGCCTCGACCTCTTCTTCGCCGCGCAGCACGCCGCCCTTGAGCTTGAAGTCCTCAAAGCCGTAGCGCGCCTGCGCGGCTTCTGCCAGGCGCACCACGGCCTCGGGCGTGAGCGCCTCTTCGTGGCGCAGGCGCAGCCAGTCGTCGCTGGCGCCCGGCTCGCTGCGGTAGGCCAGATCGGTTTTTTTGCGGTCGCCCACATAAAAGAGGTAGCCCAGCATCTGCACCTTCTCGCGCTGCTGGCCTTCACCGAGCAGGGCGCAGACTGGCACGCCCAGGTGCTGGCCCAGCAGGTCCAGCAGCGCGCTTTCCACTGCGGTGACCGCGTGGATGGCGATGCGCAGGTCAAAGGTCTGCTGGCCGCGGCCGCCGCTGTCGCGGTCGGCAAAGCGCTGGCGCATCGCGCCCAGCAGGGCGTTGTAGTTGCCAATCGGCTGACCTTCGATCAGCGCGCGGGCGTCTTCCAAGGTCTGGCGGATCTTCTCGCCGCCGGGCACCTCCCCCACGCCGGTGTGGCCGGCCGAGTCGGTGATCACCACCAGGTTGCGGGTGAAAAACGGGCCGTGGGCGCCGCTCAGGTTGAGCAGCATGCCGTCGTGGCCGGCCACCGGGATGACCTGCATCTGGCGGACCACGGGGGTGTGGGAGGCGGTGTTCATGGCTCTAATGATAAGACATCGTACAACTGGTTTCTATCGAATCAAGGCTGCACGGCCCGGCGCTGGACATCAGCCCTGACCCGCCTCTCCGCGCCGCAGGCGGTCGCGGCTGTTGGACAGATGGGTGCGCATGGCCGCCCGGGCGGCCTCCACATCCTGCTCGGCCACGGCGTTGTAAATGCTCTCATGCTCCAGATTCACCCGCCGCAGATAGGCCTGGCGTTCAGCCGACAGCGGCGCCGGATTTTCCAGGCGGGCGCGCGGGATCACGCCCAAGCCCAGGGACTTCATCAGGTCCATGAAGTGGGTGTTCTGGGTGGCACGGGCGACCTCGCTGTGAAAACGATAGTCAGCACTAACTGCATCTCGACCTTGCTCCACTGCTTGAGAAAACTCATCGAGGGCCAGGCGCATTTCGGCCAGATTCTCACTCTGACGGCGGGCGGCGGCCAGAGCGGCGGCTTCGGTTTCGACGCTGATGCGAAACTCCAGCAGGGTGATGACTTCGCGCAAGGTGCCCAGCTGGTCGGGGCTGACGCGAAAAGGCGGGCTGTCGTCGGGCATGCGCACAAAGGTGCCCACACCGTGCCGCGTCTCGACCAGGCCGCCGGCCTGCAAGCGCGAAAGCGCCTCGCGCACCACGGTGCGGCTGACGCCGAAGCGCTCCATGATGGCCGCTTCAGTGGGCAGCTTCTGGCCCGCTGGCCAGTGGCCCTGCCCGATTTCGGTGCCGAGCGTGTCCACCAGGTCCAGGGCCAGGTTGCGAAGCTTGCGGCGAAGTGGAAGGTTGGAGTTCACTGGGGAAAACCCGTGCCACCGGCGTCTCTGCTTGGGCAATAATTGGATTAAGTTGTCTGATGACTGATAAGATAACCAAAATTTCTGTTCTCCACAAGCCCTGATTGCCCGAATCGTTGCGATGAGTTCCTTTCAAGTCATTGCCACCGGCCCTGACCGTGTGGGCGAGTCCCCGGTTTGGGATGTGCGCCTACAGGCCTTGTGGTGGGTCGACATTGAGTCGCGCCGGGTGCGCCGCTGGAGCCAGTCCTCCGGGCAACTCATGGCCTGGAGCCTGCCTGAGCGCGTTGGCTGCATCGCGCTGGCTGAAGACGGCCGGGTGATCGCCGCCATGGAAACGCGCATCAGCGCGGCCCGTCTGGGCGAGGACGGCAGCGTAGCTTTGGAAGACTTAGCCCTGGCGACCTTCCCCGCCGAGGGCATCCGCTTTAACGATGGGCGCTGTGACGCCAGTGGCCGTCTGTGGGTGGGCACCATGCTGATGGAGCAGTCGCAGAATCGGGCCTTGGGCGGCATGTACTGCCTGGACGAGCGCGGCCTGACCGGCCCGCATGTGGAGGGCCTTTACACCTCCAACGGTTCGGGCTTCAGCCCGGATGGCAAGACTTTTTACCTGTCGGATTCGCATCCTCTGTCGCAGCAAGTCTGGGCGTTTGACTTTGATGTGGAGCGCGGCGAGCTTTCGGCCCGCCGGTCCTTCCTGGACATGCGCCAGATGGCGGGCCGCCCCGATGGCGCAGCGGTCGACAGCCAGGGCAATTACTGGATCTGCGCCAACGATGCCAGCCAGGTCGACTGCATCTCGCCCCAGAGGCAGTTGCTGCGCACCGCGCCTGTGCCCTTTCCCAAGCCGGCGATGTGCTGCTTCGGCGGGCCTGACCTGGGCACCCTGTTTGTGACTTCCATCGTGCCCGGCGACCCTAAGCTCGATCCGCAGGGCCTGAGCGGCTGCGTGGTGGCTCTGCGCCCCGGCGCGACCGGTCTGCCCGAGCCGCGCTTTTCAAGGTTTCCCAGGATGGCCCACAGCAGTTAGCTGCGGCCCTGTTTGTCCGTTGCGTTTTAACCCCCCAAAGGAGACACCATGAAACTCAAGACCTCCCTGATGGCTGCCGCAGCAGCCCTGGCTTGCCTGTCCGTGCAGGCCACCGAGTTCCGCTCGGCCGACATCCACAATGCCGACGACTACCCCACCGTGGTGGCGGTCAAGCACATGAGCACCGTGCTTGAAAAGGCCAGCGGTGGCAAGCACAAGGTCAAGGTCTTCAACAAGGGCGCCTTGGGCAGCGAGAAGGAGACCATCGATCAGGTCAAGATTGGCGCGCTCGATATGGTGCGGGTCAATGTGGCGCCGATGAACGGCGTCTGCCCCATGACCATGGTGCCCACCATGCCGTTTTTGTTCCGTTCGGTGGACCACATGCGCAAGGCGCTCGATGGCCCGATCGGCGACGAGATCCTCAAGTCCTGTGAGTCGGTCGGCTATGTGGGCCTGGCCTTTTACGATTCGGGCGCTCGCTCCATTTATGCCAAAAAGCCCGTTAAATCTGTGGCCGACACCAAGGGCATGAAGATCCGCGTTCAGCAATCGGACCTGTGGGTGGCCCTGATGGGCGCCATGGGTGCGAACGCCACGCCTATGGCCTATGGTGAGGTCTACACCGGCCTGAAAACCGGCCTGATTGACGCTGCCGAAAACAACTTCCCCTCGTACGACACTGCCAAGCACTTTGAGGCTGCCACCGTCTATTCCAAGACCGAGCACTCGATGGCCCCCGAGATTTTGGTGTTCTCCAAAGTCGTCTGGGACAAATTGCCCAAGGCCGAGCAGGACATGATTCGCGCCGCCGCCAAGGATTCGGTCAAGGTGCAGCGCGCCGCCTGGGACGATCAGGAGGGCAAGTCGCTGGCGCGCATGAAGGCCGCCGGCGTGCAGATCGTCGAGGTCGACAAAAAATCCTTCCAGTCCGTCATGGCGCCGGTCTACGACAAGTTCATGACCACGCCCGACATGAAGCGTCTGGTCAAGGCGATCCAGGACATCAAGTAAGCCCGCCTTTGCCTCAGTCCGGCGTGACACGAGCGCGCCGGACTCTCCATGGGGTTCTTCATGCTGACCAAGTTCTGCGCCACCGTCGCCAAGCTGTGCCTGATGCTGGCTGTTGCACTGCTGATCATCTTGATCCTGTGTGTGCAGTGGCAGGTGTTTGGCCGCTATGTGCTCAACGACACACCCACCTGGGCCGAGAACCTGGCGCTGCTGCTGGTGCTCTTTGTGACCGCATTTGGCGTGGCCGTCGGCGTGCGCGATGCGGGCCACATCGGGCTCGAGTCGCTGGTGGTGCTGCTGCCCGAAAAATGGCAGCGGCGCATTGAATTTCTGATCCACGGCCTGGTGGGTTTGTTCGGCGCACTCATGGTCAAAGGCGGCTGGCTCTGGGCCAACGCCAAATGGGGCGAGAAAAAACCCATGCTGCCGGTGCCCGACGGCATTGACTATGTGCCCATCATCATTGCCGGCGCGCTGATCGTGTTGTTCTCCATCGAACATCTCGTGGCTTTGGCGCGTGGCCAGGAAGTGGTGCCGGCATGGAACTGACGGTTCTTGCGTTGAGTTTTACGCTGCTGCTGGTGCTGGGCGTGCCGGTGGCCTTTGCCATTGGCCTGTCTTCGGTGGCCACCATTTTGGCCGCCGGCCTGCCGGTGGCGGTGGTGTTTCAGAAGATGGTCGGCGGCATGCAGGTGTTTTCCTTCCTGGCCATTCCGTTTTTCATCTTCGCTGGCGAGTTGATGCTCTATGGCGGAATTGCCGAACGCATCATCCGCTTTGCCAACAGCCTGGTCGGCCATGTGCGAGGCGGCCTGGGCATGAGCAATGTGTTGGGTTGCACCATCTTCGGCGGCGTGGCCGGCTCGCCCATGGCTGACGTGTCGGCCATAGGCTCGGTGATGATCCCGCTGATGAAGAAGGAGGGCTACGACACCGACTATGCGGTCAACGTGACCACCCATGCATCGCTGGTGGGCGCCATCATGCCGACTTCGCACAACATGATCATCTTCACCCTGGCCACCGCGGGCATCGCCTCGGTCAGCATGCTGGGGCTGATCCTGGCCGGGCTGGTGCCGGCCATCATCTTGACGCTGTGCAATCTGGCGGCGGCCTATTACGTGGCGGTCAAGCGCGGCTACCCGACCCACGGCAAGTTCCCCGGCTGGGCCATGGTGCTCACCGCCTTTTTGGCGGCCTTGCCGGGATTGTTCGTGGTGGTCATCATCTTGGGCGGCATCCTATCGGGTGCTTTTACCGCCACCGAGTCGGCCTCAATTGCTGTGGCCTGGGCCTTGTTTATCACCGCCGTGGTCTACCGCACGCTGACTTGGGCGAACTTTCTCAAGGCCTGCGCCAAAGCCTGCAAGACCACCGGCGTTGTGCTGCTGCTCATTGGCATCTCCAGCGCCTTTGGCTACTTCCTGGCGCTCTACGAGGTGCCGCAAAAAACCGGCGAGCTGATGAGGCTGGTGAGCGACAGCCCCTGGATCATTTTCCTGATGATCAATGTGCTGCTGTTCATCCTGGGCACTTTTTTGGACATGGCCGCCACCATCCTTATTTGCACACCCATCTTCATGCCGATCGCGATGCAGTACGGCATGGACCCGCTGCAGTTCGGCATCTTGATGCTGATCAACTGCGCCCTGGGTCTGAACACCCCGCCAGTCGGCACGGTGCAGTTTGTGGGCTGCGCCATAGGCGGAATTTCAGTCGGGCAGGTGATGCGCACCATCTTGCCGTTTTACAGCGCGCTGGGCATGACGCTGCTGGCCGTTACTTATGTACCGGCCTTCTCGCTGTGGCTGCCTGGCCTGCTCAAGTAAGCTGCGATTGACCGTGACCGAGCCGCAGCAGCCCCAGCCCCTCACCCTGCGCATGCATGCGCAAGACAACGTGGCCATCGTCGGCAATGACGGCGGCTTGCCTGCTGCAACGGTGCTGCCCGAGGGCGTGGTCGGCGCGGGCCTGGTGCTGCGCGAGAAGGTGCCTCAAGGGCACAAGCTGGCCTTGGTGGACATACCCCAGGGCGCGCCGGTGCTGCGCTACGGGGTGGTCATAGGCTATGCGCTGCGCGACATCGCCGCTGGCAGCTGGGTGCATGAGCGCGTGCTGCAGCTGCCCTCGGCGCGGGCCCTGCAAGGTTTGCCGCTGGCCACCGCTGCTGTGCCCTCGCTCGCCCCGCTCGAGGGCCGTACCTTTGAAGGCTATGTCAATGCCGACGGCTCGGTGGGCACGCGCAACTTGCTGGCCATCAGCACCACGGTGCAGTGTGTGGCCGGCGTGGTCGACATCGCGGCCGAGCGCATACGGCGCGAGCTTTTGCCGCTGTACCCGCAGGTCGACGGTGTGGTCGCACTCGAGCACAGCTATGGCTGCGGCGTGGCCATAGACGCGCCGGGCGCCGAAATTCCGATCCGCACCCTGCGCCACATCGCGCTCAATCCGAATTTTGGCGGCGAGGTATTGCTGGTCAGCCTGGGCTGCGAAAAGCTGCAGCCCGAACGTTTGCTGCCGGCAGGCAGCTTGCCGATTGCCAGCGCTCAGGGCATGCACCAGGTCTGCTTGCAAGACGCGCAGCATGTGGGCTTTGCCTCGATGATCGAGGCCATTGTGCAAAGCGCCCGGCCGCATCTGGAGCGGCTCAATGCGCGCAGGCGCCAGACGGTGCCGGCCAGCGCTTTGGTGGTGGGCGTGCAGTGCGGCGGCAGCGACGCGCTCTCGGGCGTGACGGCCAACCCGGCCGTCGGCGCCATGGCCGATTTGCTGGTGCGCGCCGGCGCCACCGTGATGTTCTCCGAGAACACCGAGGTGCGCGACGCGGTCGAGCAACTCACCGCCCGCGCCGCCACGCCCGAGGTGGCCGAAGGCATCGTGCGTGAGCTGGCCTGGTACGACCAATATCTGGAGCGCGGCCGGGTCGATCGCAGCGCCAACACCACGCCGGGCAACAAGGCCGGTGGCCTGTCCAACATCGTCGAAAAAGCCATGGGCTCTATCGTCAAGAGCGGCAGCGCGGCGATCAGCCATGTGCTGGCTCCTGGCGACAAGCTGCGACCCGAGCAGCGCGGCCTGGTGTTTGCCGCCACCCCGGCCAGCGACTTTATCTGCGGCACCTTGCAACTGGCCGCCGGCATGAACCTGCATGTGTTTACCACTGGCCGCGGCACGCCCTACGGTCTGCAGGCGTGTCCGGTGATCAAGGTGGCCACCCGCAGCGAGCTGGCCCGCCGCTGGCACGACCTGATGGACCTCAATGCCGGTCGCATCGCCGATGGGCAGCTGAGCATCGAGGAGGCCGGCCAGGAATTGTTCGAACTGCTGCTGGCAGTCGCCAGCGGAAAGAAGACCTGGGCCGAGCACTGGAAGCTGCACAACGATCTGGTGCTGTTCAACCCGGCGCCTATCACCTGATGCGCCGGCTCGATCCGCAGCGCTTTGCCAGCCAGATCGGTGGGCGCGAGGTGGGCCTCTACACCCTGCGCTCGCCGCAGATCGAGGCCTCCTGGTGCAACCACGGCGCGCGCCTGCTGCAGCTGATCGTGCCTGACCGCGAAGGCCGGCTGCGCGATGTGGTGCTCGGCTACGACAGCCTGGCGCAATTGCAGGGGGGCATGGCCTCGATGGGCGCCTTCATCGGCCGGTTCGCCAATCGCATCGCGCAGGCCCGCTATAGCCAAGGCGGTCAGCTCCATGACCTGCCCACCAATGACGGGCCCCACTGCCTGCACGGCGGTCCGCAGGGCAGCCGGCATCAGGTGTTTGAGGTGCTGGCCTGCGACAGCCAGTGCCTGAGCCTGGGTTGGACTTTTGCCGATGACGGCTTTCCGGGGCAGGTTCAATTGCAGGTGCATCACCGGCTGGAGGGTGCTGCCTTGATCCTTGAGTACAGCGCCACGGTCAGCGCTGCGGCCACGCCGCTGAACTTTACCAGTCATCCGTTTTTCAACCTCGACGGCGATGCGTCGCCCAGTGCGCTGGGCCATGAACTGCAGATCGATGCCGAGCACTTTGTGCCGGTCGGTCCAGACCGCATACCGCTGGGTCATTTTGAGCCGGTGGCCGGCACCGCTTTCGATTTCCGCCAGATGCGGCTCGTCCGCCAGGCTTTGGCGCAAGGCCATGCGCAGCTCAGGCTAGGCCCAGTGCCCGGCTATGACCATGCCTATGTCAGTGCACAGGCCGGCGGTCTGCAGCGCCAGGCGCGGCTGCGCTCGCCGCTCAGCGGCATCGTGATGGAGGTCTGGTCAGACGCGCCGGGCTTGCAGTTTTTCAGCAGCGCGGCGATGGACGGCAGCCTGCCGCGCCATGCCGGTAAGCACGGTCGGGTGTATGGCAGCGGCGCGGGTTTGTGCCTGGAACCGCAGCATCTGCCCGATGCGCCCAACCAGCCCCTCTGGGGGCCTTGCATCTACGAACCGGGCCAAACCGTGCGGGGAGAGATTCAGTACCGTTTCTCGATCGACGACGCGGGCGAGCCGAGCGACTCAGTGGCTTGAAGCTGGCCCGACCAGCGCCAGCACGCCGCGCAGCGCGTGCTCGACCGTGGCCGCGCGCACCGCTGCGCGGTCCCCCTCAAACTGCCGGCGCTCCGAGCGCAGCTGATCGCCTGTGGCCCAGGCGAACCAGACCGTGCCTACCGGCTTGTCGGCGCTGCCGCCGCCGGGGCCGGCCACACCGGTGACGGCCAGGCTGACCTGCGCTGCCGAACGCTGTAGTGCGCCGCTGGCCATGGCCCGTGCCACCGGCTCGCTGACCGCGCCGTGGCGCTCGATCAGCTCGGACGCCACGCCCAGCATGTCGTGCTTGGCGGCGTTGGAGTAGGTGACAAAGCCGCGATCGAACCACAGGCTAGAGCCGGCCAAGTCGGTGCAGGCGCCGGCGATCAAGCCGCCGGTACAGCTCTCGGCGGTGGCCAGCATCAGTCCACGGTCAAGCAGCAAGGCGGCCACCTCTTGGGTCAAGGGCAAATCACTCATGATCGAAAGTGGCTCCACAGTGCGAGGACCAGCAGGGTGCAAAAAGCGGCCACCAGATCGTCGAGCATGATGCCAAAACCGCCGCGTGGGCCTAGGCCCTTGAAGGTCCGGTCGGCCCAGGCGACCGGTCCGAATTTGACCGCGTCAAAAAATCGAAAAAGCGCAAAAGCAGCGATCTGTACCCCCAGGCCGGCTGGGAGCAGCAGCCACAGGATGATCCAAAACGCCACCACCTCGTCCCACACAATATGCCCAGAGTCGGCCACCCCCATGTTTTGCGCGGTGACGGTGCAGGCCCACCAGCCCAGCAGCAGGGCAGCCGCAATCACCCAGCCGATAGCGGCTGGGCTGAGAAACAGGTCCATCACCAAAAATGCGAGCCAGGCCCACAGCGTGCCGACCGTGCCCGGCGCGATGCTTGCGAGGCCTGAGCCAAAACCCAGCGCGATGAAGTGCGCCGGGTGCGAGAGCAAAAAGCGCGCGTGGGGCCGAAACATGGGCGCTGCTGCAGCGGGCGGAGTGTTGATCATGGAGCAGGTGCGAAGTGGTCAAAGGAGCGTGCGCTGTAGTCCACAGCCTGGCCTTGGGCATCGACCAGCCGCAGGCCGGGTTCGGCCTCAATGCGGCCGATGCGGCTCAGGCGCACGCCGGTGTGTTCGCTGACCTTGGTCAGGGCATCTCGGGCTGAGGCCGGCGCGGTAAAGGCGAGTTCGTAGTCGTCGCCGCCGGCCAACACATGATCGATTGCACTTTGGGCCAGAGCCGGCCAGGCCGGATGGGCGCCTGCGCCCAAGAGCGGCGCTAAGGCGGCGGCCTCCAAAGTGGCGCCGACACCCGAAGCCTTGAGCAGGTGGCCGATATCGCCGACCAGGCCGTCGCTCACATCAATGGCGGCGCTGGCCAGGCCGCGCAGGGCCAGGCCCAGAGCCACCCTGGGATCGGGCCGCTCCAGGCGCTGGCGCGTCTGGGCCAGCAGATCGGCCGGCAGTGTGATGCGCCCGAGCAGACCTTGCAGCGCCAGATGCGCGTCGCCGAGTTGGCCGCTGACATAAATCTCGTCGCCCACCTGCGCGCCGCTGCGCAGCAGCGGCTGCCCTTCGGTCTCGCCGAAGACGGTGATGCAGATGTTCAGCGGGCCTTGGGTGGTGTCGCCACCGATCAGCTCGCAGCTGTGGGCATCGGCCAGCGCGAACAGGCCGCGTGAAAACGCCGACAGCCATGCCTCGTCGACCTCAGGCAAGGCCAGCGCCAGCGTGAAGGCCAGCGGCCGCGCGCCGCAGGCGGCCAAATCACTGAGGTTGACCGCCAGCGCCTTGTGGCCCAGGCTCTCCGGGTCCACATTGGCAAAGAAGTGCCGACCCTCGACCAGCATGTCGCAGGAGATGGCCATTTGCGTGCCCGGCCGGGGCTGTAGCAATGCGCAGTCATCGCCCACGCCCAGCAGCGCGCGCTGCGGCCGGCGTGTGAAGTAGCGTGCAATCAGATCAAATTCGCCCATGGGCCGCAAGCATAGCGCCCGAATTCGCGCGGCCGCGTCAGTGAATCACGCGCGGCAAGGAGGATTCTTCCTCCAGCACGAACAGGGCAATCTCAGCCTCGAAGCGGGTTGCATCTTCAGCCACAAAAAAATAACTGCCGTGCATGGTGCCGCTGCGGGTGCGTAGGCGGCAGCCGCTGGTGTACTGAAACGATTCGCCCGGCCGCAGCAGGGGCTGCTGGCCGACCACGCCCAGGCCCTTGACCTCCTCGCGCAGCCCGTTGGCGTCGCAAATGATCCAGTGCCGCGAAATCAGCTGCGCCGCCGCCTCGCCGGTGTTGGTGACTGTCACCGTATAGGCGAAGCTGTAGATGCCCTCATGGGGCGCGGATTGATCGGGCAGGAACTGCGGCTGCACGGTGCAGGCGATTTGATAGCGGCTCATAGTTCACATATTAGCCACAAGCGTGTCGCGTTGTGCGTCGGGGGCCTTGCCCGGCCGGCGCTGCTGCACAATCTGAGTCCCACATCGCTTGGTGGATCCGACCATGACCTATCGCATCGCCCCTTCCATTCTTTCGGCCGACTTCGCCCGTTTGGGTCAGGAGGTGCGCGAGGTCATCGCCGCCGGTGCCGACTGGATTCACTTTGACGTGATGGACAACCATTACGTGCCCAACCTGACCTTCGGCCCCATGATCTGCAGCGCGCTCAAGCCGCATGCGCTCACGCCTGGTGGCCAGGCGGTGCCGATTGACGTGCATCTGATGGTGCAGCCGGTCGATGCGCTGGCCGCAGCTTTTGCGCAGGCCGGCGCCGACCTGATCAGCTTTCACCCTGATGCATCGGCCCATGCGCACCGCAGCGTTCAGGCCATCAAGGCCGCCGGCTGTCAGGTGGGGCTGAGCTTCAATCCGGGTCAGCCGCTCGATGTGCTCGATTGGCTGATCGAGGACATCGACCTCATCCTCATCATGAGCGTCAACCCCGGCTTTGGCGGGCAAAGCTTCATCGACTCGGCGCTGCGGAAAATCGAGCAGGCCAAAAAACGCATTGAGGCCTCGGGCAAGGACATTCGGCTGGAGGTCGATGGCGGCATCAAGGCCGACAACATTGCCCGCGTGGCCGCAGCGGGCGCGGACACCTTTGTGGCCGGCAGCGCGATATTTGGCCGGCCCGATTACAAAGCAGTCATTGACAGCATGCGGGTGCAATTGGCCACCAAAGCCTAGTTAGAGTGATCTGTCTGATCCGTCCAATTTGTTAAATATTGAAAAACAAGGCCATTTTTTACCAAGAATTGCAAGTAATAAGTTAACAAAGTGGCTCCGGAAATTTAAGATCTGGCTCCAGGCAGCATTTCTGCCATTTACGGAGTCCGAACATGCGTATTGCCATATTGGAAGACGACGACAGCCAGCGCGATTGGATGAATTCCTTCTTGCTGGCCCTGGGGCACGTCAGCCACCCTTTTGCCAACTCTGAAGCTTTGCTGCGCGAATTGCGCCGCGAAAATTTTGACCTGCTCATCCTGGACTGGAACATTCCTGACATGTCCGGGTTGGAGGTGGTGCGCTGGGTGCGAGCCAACCTGAAAGCCAAGGTGCCGGTGCTGTTCGTGACCAGCCATGTGGACGAGGGCGACCTGGTCGAGGCGCTCAAAGCTGGCGCCGACGACTACATGTGCAAGCCGGTGCGGGTGCCTGAGTTGCTGGCGCGCCTGCATGCGCTGCTGCGCCGTGCCTACCCTGAGCAAAGTGGCGAGGTGCTGGTATCGGGCGACTTTGTGTTCGACCAGAAGTCCAAGACCTTGACCATCAAGGGCGAGCCGGTCGAGCTCAAGCACCGTGAATATGAACTGGCTTATCTGTTGTTCTCGCGCTTGGGCGAACTGCTCTCGCGCAAATACTTGCAGGAGAGCGTCTGGGGTGGTCAGGTCGATGTGGTCTCGCGCACGCTCGACACCCATATCTCGCGCCTGCGCGTCAAGCTCGACCTGCGGCCCAAGAATGGCTACCGGCTCAGCTCGGTGTACAGCCTGGGCTATCGCCTGGAGGCGCTGAGCAGTCGCTCGTCCGAGTCCGGCCTGCCTGAGCAGGACGAGCACAGCCAGCACAACCTGGCCGAGGTCGGCTGAGTGCTGGCCGCAGGCGGGCCGGACGGTTTCGCCTGTGGCTTTGCTACACTTCGCGCATGTTCATTCACCGCATCATGTTGACGGGGTCGGGAGACCGGGGAGCTTGGCCCTGGCGTCGCTGCCTGACCCAGCGCGGCTGAAGCATTTCTCGGGCCCTGGTCGGCCCCGCCTTTAGGCAACCCCTTTCTTCGGTTGGCGCTGCGCCCTGATGCCGTGCATTCGGCATCTTTCGCCTGATCCTGGGCCCCGCTGGCAAGCCTAGTCTTGCCTCAGAAAGAACAGCGCCATGATGTCCGAACTTGAATTCAAGAGCCTTGTGCAGCAGGGCTACAACCGCATTCCTTTGTTGATGGAGGCCTTCGCCGACCTGGAGACGCCTTTGTCCCTGTACCTGAAACTGGCCTACAGCCAGGACGGCGGTCGCCATAGTTTTCTGCTGGAGTCGGTGGTCGGCGGCGAACGCTTTGGCCGCTACAGTTTCATTGGCTTGCCGGCGCGCACGCTGATCCGTTCAAGCGGCTTTGGCCCTGATCAGCGCACCGAGGTGGTGACCGACGGCCAAGTGGTCGAGACCTCTTCCGACAACCCGCTCGATTTCATTGCGGCCTATCAAAAGCGCTTCAAAGTGGCGCTGCGGCCGGGTCTGCCCCGATTTTGCGGCGGCCTGGCCGGCTATTTTGGCTATGACGCGGTGCGCTACATCGAGAAGAAGCTGCAGGCCTCATGCCCCCCGGATACCCTGGGCTGCCCCGATATTGTGCTGCTGCAGTGCGAGGAGTTGGCGGTCATCGACAACCTCTCGGGCAAGCTGTATCTGATCGTCTACGCCGACCCGGCCCAGCCTGAAGCCTTTGCCAACGCTAAAAAGCGTCTGCGCGCCCTCAAGCAACAACTGCAGTATTCGGTGAGCGCGCCCCAGGTCGGCGTCAGCCAGAGTCATCCGGCCCAGCGTGAATTTCCTAAAGAAGCTTATCTGGCTGCCGTCGATCGGGCCAAGGAATTGATCGCTGCCGGTGACTTCATGCAGGTGCAGGTGGGTCAGCGCATCAGCAAGCGCTATACCGAGTCGCCGCTGTCGCTGTATCGCGCGCTGCGCTCGCTCAATCCGAGCCCTTACATGTACTACTACCACTTCGGAGATTTCCATGTGGTGGGCGCCAGCCCAGAGATTCTGGTTCGCCAGGAGGCCACCGAGGACGGCACCAAAATCACCATCCGTCCGCTGGCCGGTACCCGGCCGCGCGGCGCCACACCCGAAAAGGACAAGGCGGCAGAGCAGGAGTTGCTGGCCGATCCCAAGGAGCGGGCCGAGCATGTGATGCTGATCGATCTGGCGCGCAACGACATCGGCCGGGTGGCCCGCATCGGCTCTGTCAAGGTCACCGAGGCTTTTGCGGTCGAACGCTACAGCCATGTGATGCACATCGTCAGCAACGTTGAAGGCATTTTGCTGGAGGGCATGAGCAATATGGACGTGCTCAAGGCCACCTTCCCTGCGGGTACGCTCACCGGCGCGCCCAAGGTCCACGCCATGGAGCTGATCGACCAGCTTGAGCCGAGCAAGCGGGGCTTGTATGGCGGTGCTTGTGGCTATTTGAGCTACGCCGGTGACATGGATGTGGCCATTGCGATTCGCACCGGCATCATCAAGAACCAGACCCTGTACGTGCAAGCGGCCGCTGGCGTGGTGGCAGACTCGGTGCCTGAGCTGGAGTGGAAGGAGACCGAGGCCAAGGCACGGGCCCTGCTGCGCGCCAGCGAATTGGTTGAGGAGGGTCTGCAATGAGTGCGGCCCAAAACCCGCTGCGCGTGTTGATGATCGACAACTACGACAGCTTTACCTACAACATCGTCCAGTACTTCGGTGAGCTTGGTGCCCAGGTGCAGGTGGTGCGCAATGATGAGCTCAGCGTGCCTGAGTTGGCGGCCATCGATTTTGATCGTCTGGTGATCTCGCCGGGTCCTTGCTCGCCGGCCGAAGCCGGCATCTCGGTGGAGGCGATACGCCACTTTGTCGGCCAGCGGCCGATTTTGGGCGTGTGCCTGGGCCACCAGTCGATAGGCGCGGCCTTTGGCGGGCGCATCGTGCGCGCGCAGCAGCTGATGCACGGCAAGACCAGCCTAATTGCCACCACGCGCGAGGGCGTGTTTGCCGGGCTGCCCGAGCAGTTCACGGTCAACCGCTACCACTCGCTGGCCGTCGAATCGTCCAGCTGCCCACCCTGCCTGCGGGTGACCGCGCGCAGCCAAGACGGCGAGATCATGGGCATCAGGCATGAGAGTCTGCCGATCGAGGGCGTGCAGTTCCACCCCGAATCCATTTTGACCGAGCATGGTCACGCCATGCTCAAAAATTTCCTGCGCCAAGCCTGAGAGTCCGGCGCTTTCAGCGGCCTGGCTTGTGCGAAGTTCAGCCTACCCGGCCTGCGCCGCACATCACCGACAATCATCGCCATTCGGAGAAATCCATGACCCATCGCATACAAATCACACCACAGGAAGCGCTGCAGCGCACTATCGAGCACCGGGAAATTTTCCACGACGAGATGCTGCACATCATGCGCTTGATCATGAGTGGTGAGATGTCGCCCCTCATGACGGCAGCCTTCATTACCGGTCTGCGGGTCAAGAAGGAAACCATAGGCGAGATCACCGCTGCAGCGCAGGTCATGCGTGAATTTGCCACCCCCGTGCGCGTCAGCGACACCCGCCATCTGGTGGACATCGTGGGTACCGGCGGTGACGGCTCGCACACCTTCAATATCTCCACTTGCTCGATGTTCGTCGTGGCTGCGGCCGGTGGCAAAGTCAGCAAGCACGGCGGGCGCAGCGTCAGCAGCAAGTCGGGCAGCGCCGATGTGCTGGAGGCGGTCGGTGTCAATATTCATCTGACGCCCGAGGCGATTGCCCGCTGCATCGAGGAGGTGGGCGTGGGCTTCATGTTTGCGCCTAATCACCATCCGGCGATGAAAAACGTCGCGCCCGTTCGCAAGGAGCTGGGCGTACGTACCATTTTCAACATCCTGGGCCCGCTGACCAATCCGGCCAGTGCGCCCAATATTCTGATGGGCGTCTTCCACTCGGACCTGGTGGGCATACAGGTGCGGGCGCTTGAGCGCCTGGGCGCCGAGCACGCCCTGGTGGTCTACGGCAAGGACGGCTTGGACGAGATCAGCCTGGGCGCCGGCACCCTGGTCGGCGAACTTAAGAACGGCCGGATCACCGAGTATGAGATTCACCCTGAAGATTTTGGCCTGGCCATGGCCAGCAACCGGGCCTTGCGGGTCGACGCGCCCGAGCAATCATGCCAGATGCTAATGGATGTACTCAACGGCGTACCGGGGCCGGCCAGCGACATCGTCGCGCTCAATGCGGGCGCCGGCCTGTATGCGGCCAACCTGGCTGACAGCATACAAAGCGGTTTGCACATGGCTCGCGCCGCCATTGCCTCTGGCGCCGCCCGGCGCAAGCTCGACGAACTGGTGGCCGCGACCGCGCGCCTGAAAGCGGCCTGAGGCCCCAAGGAGACCGACATCGTGGCAGATATTCTTGAGAAAATTGTCGAGGTCAAGCGTCAGGAGGTACATTCTGCACTCAAGCGCAAGTCGCTCGCCGTGGTGCGCGCCGACGCAGAGTCGCGGGTGCTCAGCCGTGACTTTTTGGGCACCATGCGCGCCAAAGTGGCTGCTGGTCTGCCTGCGGTGATTGCCGAGATCAAAAAGGCCAGCCCTTCCAAGGGCGTGTTGCGGCCCGATTTTGTGCCCGCCGATATCGCACAAAGCTATGCCGAGCATGGGGCGGCCTGTCTGTCGGTGCTGACCGATAGGCAGTTCTTTCAGGGCGGCATCGATGACCTCAAGCAGGCTCGCGCCTCCTGCGACCTGCCGGTCTTGCGCAAAGACTTTATGGTTGACGCCTATCAAATCTATGAATCGCGCGCGGCCGGGGCGGACTGCATCTTGCTGATTGCCGCCTGCCTGGATGACGCTCAGCTGCGCGATCTGGAGGCGCTGGCGCTGTCCTTGAGCATGGCGGTGCTGGTCGAGGTCCATGATGGTGCCGAGCTCGATCGTGCGCTGGTCCTCAAGACGCCCTTGCTGGGCATTAACAACCGTAACCTCAAGACCTTCGAGGTCAGCCTGCAAACCACCTTGGACCTCAAGGCCCGGGTGCCGGCCGACCGCCTGTTGGTCACCGAGTCGGGCATCAGCAGCGCGGCCGATGTGCAACTGATGCGCCGCGCTGGCGTACACGCCTTCCTGGTGGGCGAGGCCTTCATGCGCGCCCCCGAGCCGGGCCAGGTCTTGGCCGAACTCTTCGCCTGAGTTGGCGATGGCGCGACGGCCGGCGCTGTCTCGGGGCTTGGACCCCGCTCAGGCCACGCTTGACGGCCTTGATGTGGGCCCGGCGTCTTCAGCGCTGCAGGCCTGGTCGCCGCAGAGCTGGTCGGTGGCTGCCGATTGGCGGCCATTGATCGAAGCCTTTTTGAGCTCCAGCGCTGGCCAGGGCCTGGCCCGCTTCGTCGCCGGCCGGCTCGCTGCCGAAGCGGTGATCTACCCGGCCCAGCCCTTGTGGGCGTTGGATCTGACCGCGCTGCTTCAGGTGCGGGTAGTGATACTCGGTCAGGACCCCTATCACGGGCCAGGCCAGGCGCAGGGATTGGCGTTTTCGGTGCCCGAGGGCGTGCCGCAGCCGCCCAGCTTGCGCAATATCTTGCGCGAACGGTCCCGAGACCTGGGGCTGGCCGTCAGTCCCGGCCTGCGCAGCAGCCTCAGGCCCTGGGCCGATCAGGGCGTCTTGCTGCTCAACAGCGTACTGACGGTGGAGCAAGGACAGCCCGACAGTCATGCTGGCCAAGGGTGGGAAGTGCTAACTAACTTAATCTTGGGGGCGGTGATGGAGCGGCCGCAGCCGGCCGCCTTCATGGCTTGGGGGGCGGCAGCGCAAGCACAGTTGGCCGGTTTGCCGGACCGGCATCTGCTTTTGAGCGCCAACCATCCCTCGCCCCTTTCGGCCTTGCGCCCGCCGCGACCTTTCATCGGCTGCGGGCATTTCAGCG
>JBILDR010000330.1:0-2805 GCA_044352515.1 Polaromonas sp. | reverse complement strand
ACGAGGTGTTCCCGCTTTTGTGCCCGCTGTGCGGTGGGCAGATGCGCATCATCGCCTTTATCACGCACAGTGCCGATATCCGGTACATCCTGGATCACATCGGTGTCGCCTGCGAGCCCCCGCACATTTACCCAGCTCGCGGGCCGCCTTTATGGGAGCGCTGTGATACGCTGGCAGGTGAAGGCAGTCAGACCGGGTCGGATTGGGATCTGGTGGCGCAACCGACACCGGACTATGAGGTCGATCAGCGCGTCAGTTGGTGACCAAAACGGCATATCCCATGGGCCGCTGTGGGGGGCTGCGCGCGCGGCGACTGTGCAGCCAACTCGCTTGGGGCATCCTCGCTTCTTGGATGCTGTTGGCGCTCAACCTGCAGATTTCAACGAGGTCAGATCGCCCAAAAACCCCTGCGATACTTGGCCTCATGCGGTTGAATTTCCTATCCGTTATCCGTCCAGACCGACACCGAGGTCATTGCTCATCTGGTGGACAGTCTGTACGACGGCGACCTGTTTGAGGCCGTCAAGGCCGCCATCAGTCAGTTGCAAGGCGCCTACGCCATCGCGGTGTTTTGCAAGGACGAGCCACACCGGTTGATAGGCGCGCGCGCCGGCTCTCCGCTCATCCTGGGCGTGGGGCAGGGTGGCACTGAACATTTTCTGGCCAGCGACGCCATGGCCCTGGCCGGGGTGACCGACCAGATCGTGTACCTAGAAGAGGGCGACGTGGTCGATCTGCAGCTGGGCAAATACTGGCTGGTGGACAAGGCACACAAGCCTCTCACGCCAGCGCAACGCCCGGTGAAAACAGTGCTGGCCCACAGCGGTGCCGCCGAGCTGGGCCCCTAACGGCACTACATGCAAAAAGAGATTTTTGAGCAGCCGCGCGCCATCGCCGACACGCTGGAGGGCGTGGAGGGCATCGCGCCTGAGCTTTTTGATGGCAGCCAAACGAGTGCAGCGCGTGTCTTCAAGGGCATTGATTCGGTACTGATCCTGGCCTGCGGCACCAGCTACTACAGCGGCTGCACCGCCAAGTACTGGCTGGAGAGTATCGCCAAAATTCCGACCCAGGTGGAGGTGGCGAGTGAGTACCGCTACCGCGACTCGGTGCCCAACCCGCGTACCTTGGTGGTCACCATCACCCAGTCGGGCGAAACCGCCGACACCCTGGCCGCGCTGCGCCACGCGCAAAGCCTGGGCATGACGCACACCCTGACCATTTGCAACGTGGCCACCAGCGCCATGGTGCGCGAATGCGAGTTGGCCTACATCACCCGCGCCGGGGTGGAGATCGGCGTGGCCAGCACCAAGGCCTTCACCGCCCAGCTGGCTGGCCTGTTTTTGCTGACGCTGGCGCTGGCGCAATCGCGCGGCCATTTAAGCGATGCCGAAGAGGCGCGCCACCTCAAGGCCATGCGCCACCTGCCGGCCGCGCTGCAGGCGGTGCTGGCGCTGGAGCCGCAGCTGATGGCCTGGGCCGACGACTTCGCCACCAAGGACAACGCGCTGTTTCTGGGCCGCGGCCTGCACTACCCGATTGCCCTGGAGGGTGCGCTCAAGCTCAAGGAGATCAGCTACATCCACGCCGAGGCCTACCCGGCCGGCGAGCTCAAGCACGGGCCGCTGGCACTGGTGACGGCCGCCATGCCGGTGGTGACAGTGGCGCCGAACGACGCGCTGCTGGAAAAGCTCAAAAGCAATATGCACGAGGTCCGCGCCCGCGGTGGCGTGCTGTATGTGCTGGCCGACGCCGACACCCGGCTGGAAAGCAGCGAGGGCCTGCACGTGATCCGCATTCCCGAGCACTACGGCGAACTCTCACCCCTGCTGCACGTGGTGCCCCTGCAACTGCTGGCTTATCACACCGCCTGCGCAAGGGGCACGGATGTGGACAAGCCGAGGAACCTGGCCAAGAGTGTGACCGTGGAGTAGTTCGGTTCGGGGGTGATCGTGTAGATAAGAACTGTAAATTGAGATAAAAACTGTCACGAATTTCTCTTGATTTAAGTCCGAAAATCCCTTCAGAATCTATTCGGGCTTGGTGGCTGTTAGAGATTCAAGACGGATTTCTAAAGTCGTAAACGGTAGCGCAATTGCGTTTAACGAGCTTTTTTTGAATCGAGTTCAGTCGTGTTTAGTGACGGTGGTATGTAGACTTTCGTACCAAGGGTCATTCGACCTGCACAATCTCATATCCTGAGGCCGCCATTGGAAGGTACGTCCCGGAGAGCATTGGTTGCGGCATCGTTGACCTATGCAAAGCGAACTCGATCCGACGGGTGCTTGTTGCGGCTGATGACCTGTTGACCCAAGCTGCCGTGATTGACTACTCCAGGGCTGAACACCATGAAATCGTTGCCCCGCACCGATCTACCGAGTGATGCGGTGGGTCAGTGGCAATCAGCGGATTGGGGCAATTCGGCGCCACCGCCAACACTCTATCTCTTCATGCGCCCGGCTATCACTTGCAACTGTTTCCGGTAGGCCTCCTGGTTTTGGAGGAAGCGTGCCGTTGGTGCGGAAATGCCCAGCGCGTGAAGCGATGGAACCTGCCCGACTGGCACTGCCATGCACGA
Organism: Polaromonas sp.; assembly: GCA_044352515.1. GTDB lineage: Bacteria > Pseudomonadota > Gammaproteobacteria > Burkholderiales > Burkholderiaceae_C > Polaromonas. The sequence goes on along the minus strand of JBILDR010000330.1, from coordinate 227 downwards.
CAGACCCACCTCGTATTCTTCAATTTCCGTGGAATACCAATCCGCACGGATCTTGGCGAGTTCAAGCGCAAATTGCTTGCTCGTGGTAATGGTCTTCGCAGTTCGGCGTTTCAAGGGGTGGCGCGTCAAATACTGAGATACATCTGTATCTGGTCGCATTGCCAGCAACAATTTTCCGGAGGCTCTGGCATGGGCATTGCCAGCTGTCCCGAGTGGTACCTCTCCTG
>JBILDR010000329.1:0-2820 GCA_044352515.1 Polaromonas sp. | reverse complement strand
CGATGCGGCGTCCGATCAGGCGCAGCGCCTGTTTGAAGGCCGCATCGCCGCGAGGGCGCGGCTCCTACACACCTTCCCTGAAGGCTTGTTGGGTTTTGTGGGAGCGTCGCCTCGGCGCGATGCGGCGTCCGATCAGGCGCAGCGCCTGTTTGAAGCCCGCATCGCCGCGAGGGCGCGGCTCCTACAGCCCTTCCCCGAAAGCATGCTGAGTTTTGTGGGAGCGCCGCCCCCGGCGCGATGCGGCGTCCGATCAGGCGCAGCGCCTGTTTGAAGCCCGCATCGCCGCGAGGGCGCGGCTCCTACAGCCCTTCCCCGAAAGCATGCTGAGTTTTGTGGGAGCGCCGCCCCCGGCGCGATGCGGCGTCCGATCAGGCGCAGCGCCTGTTTGAAGGCCGCATCGCCGCGAGGGCGCGGCTCCCACATAAAGGCCGCATCGCCGCGAAGGCGCGGCTCCCACGAGCCTTGCGAGGCTGGGTGCACCCCTTGTGCAAGCGCCGGTTCAAAGCCCGCGCACCGCTTCGACCACCTGTTCAATCCGCTCAACCGCGTGAACAGTCAGGCCTTCAATCGGCTTTTTGGGGGCATTGGCCTTGGGCACCACCGCCACGGAAAAGCCCAGCTTGGCTGCCTCTTTCAGGCGCTCCTGGCCGCGCGGGGCAGGCCGCACCTCGCCCGCCAGACCGACCTCGCCAAACGCAATGAAGCCCTTGGGCAGGGGCCGGCCGCGCAGGCTGGAGGTGATGGCCAGCAGCACCGCCAGATCGGCCGCCGGCTCGCTGATGCGCACACCACCGACCGCGTTGACGAACACATCCTGGTCCATACAGGCCACGCCCGCATGACGGTGCAGGACCGCCAGCAGCATGGCCAGCCGGTCACGGTCCAGGCCCACCGACAGTCGCCTGGGGCTGGGGCCGCCCGAATCGACCAGGGCCTGAATCTCCACCAGCAGCGGCCGCGAGCCTTCCAGGGTGACCATGACGCAGCTGCCCGGCACCGGCTCGGCATGCTGGGACAAGAAGATGGCGCTGGGGTTGCTCACGCCCTTGAGGCCTTTTTCGGTCATGGCAAACACGCCGATCTCATTAACCGCACCGAAACGGTTCTTGATGGCACGCACCAGACGAAAGCTCGAATGGGTATCGCCTTCAAAGTAAAGCACGGTATCGACCATGTGCTCGAGCACCCGCGGGCCGGCCAGCGCGCCCTCCTTGGTGACATGACCAACCAACACAATGGTCACGCCCTCGCTCTTGGCGACCCGTGTCAGATGAGCGGCGCATTCACGCACCTGGGCGACCGAGCCGGGCGCACTGGTCAGCTGTTGGGAGTAGACCGTCTGTATGGAGTCGATCACCGCCACATGGGGGCGCTCGGCCTGCAGGGTGCTCAGCATCTTTTCCAGCTCGGTCTCGGCCAGCACCTGGACCTGCGAGCCTTCGAGCCCCAGGCGCCGGGCGCGCAGCGCCACCTGCGCGCCGCTTTCCTCGCCGGTCACATAAAGTGTTTTTTGGCCGCGTCGCTGCAAGGCGTCGAGGGCCTGCAGCAGCAAGGTCGATTTGCCGATGCCCGGATCGCCGCCTATGAGCACCACCCCGCCTTCAACCATGCCGCCGCCCAGCACCCGGTCCAGCTCGTCGAGCCCGCTGGGCGTGCGCTCAAAATCGCTGGCCTCGATGTTGGCCAGCGTCATCAGGGGCGAGGCCGGTGTCAGGCCCGGCCGGGCGCCAAAGCGGTTCTTGCCGCTGCCGGCGGGCTCGGCCACCGTCTCGATCAGGCTGTTCCAGGCGCGACAGTGCGGGCACTGGCCCAGCCACTTGGCACTGGTGCCCCCGCACTCGCTGCAGTTGAAAGTCGTTTTGGCCATCGCGCAAGTGTAGGTGGGTCATCTGGGCGGCCATTGATGCAGGCGCATGGCCGCAGTACGGCCGACTGGCCAGCAGGCACACAGGGGGACGCACCAGCAGACTCTCCACCAGACTCAAAAGGCCGATGCATAAAATAGACCTACTATGTATCCCTACTTTCTGTGCGCCGCGCTGGCCCTTTGTTTGTCTGCCTGTGGCGGTGGCGGCGGCGGGACCGGCTCCAGCAGCGACAACACCTCGCCCCCAGCGGCCACAGCCGCTGCAGCCGCGCTCACCGCCCAAGCCACGGCCGACAACAAAATCCGCCTGACTCTCAGCGGCACTGGCAGCACGGACAGCCGCTACTGCATCCGGCAAGACGCGGTTGAGCCCCTGGCCAGTGACGCCTGTTTTGCCGACAGCGACTCCACACTGCTGGTGCAGGAAAAAACCATCACCCCATCGAACACCCAGCGTGTGACCTTCACGACCTGGCGGCTCAGCGGCAACACCGTCAGCCGGCATGCCAGCGTGAGTACGCCGGGCAAGACCTGCAGCGCCGCCGCCTATGCCGCCCTGAAGGCTCTGGCCACCACCAAGAGCGCGGTCTGCATATTGACCGGCACTGGCGCCAACAGCTACGAATCGGTGCTGCTGCTCGAGCCGGCCAAGGCGCCCAATACCGTGGCCAACTTCCTGCGCTACGTGAACCAGGGCTTTTACGATCAGACGGTGTTTCATCGCTTCCTCAAAAGCGGGGTCAATGTGGTTCAAGGGGGTGGCTACACCTATACGGGGAGCACCTACCTCGCCAAGCCTGGCACCCTGCCGGCGATCACGCTGGAATCGACGCTCAGCAGCACGCTGAGCAACAGCGCAGCCAGCATCGCGATGGCCCGCACCAGCGATCCGGACTCGGCCACCGCAGGCTTTTTCGTCAACACCAGCAACAACGCCGCCAGCTTTGACAGCA
>JBILDR010000130.1:0-9741 GCA_044352515.1 Polaromonas sp. | reverse complement strand
CATAGGCGAGCGCGCTGCTGCGCCGCATTGAGGCGCTGCCCCAAAGGAGCCTGCCCATGTCACTCAAGCGCCTGACGTTTTACCTCGACTTCATCTCGCCCTATGCCTACCTGGCTTTTGAGCGGCTGCCGCTGGCGCTCGAGGGCATCAGCCATGCGCTCAGTTACCAGCCGGTGCTGTTTGCCAGCATGCTCAAGGCGCACGGCAATCTGGGGCCGGCCGAGCTCAAGCCCAAGCGCGAATGGACCTACCGTCATGTGTCGTGGCTGGCTCAGGCCCAGGGCACGCCCATGGTCATGCCGGCGACCCATCCTTTCAACCCGCTGGCGCTCTTGCGCCTGTCACTGGCCTGCAGCCATGACGGCCATCCCAACCGCTGGGTTTGCGAGAACATCTTTCGTCATGTTTGGGCCGAAGGGGGTGACCCCAACGATGCGCATCGGCTGGCCCAATTGGTCGAGCGCCTGCAGCCTGTGCTCGACCCGTCCGGCGATGAGGTTAAACAGCGCTTGAAAGCCGCGTCTGAGCAGGCGATTGCCGCCGGCGTTTTTGGTGTGCCGACGCTGGCCTTCGAGGGCAAGCTGTTTTGGGGGCTCGATGCCTTGCCCATGCTGCGCGACCATCTGCTGGGGGGCGCTTGGTTTCAAGGGACAGCCTGGAACGATGCAGCGAACTTGCCGGTCGGGGTGCAACGCACCTGAGCTCAAGCAAAGGATAGCTATTGACGCCTGTCTTGCCGGCGTCAAAAAAAAACGCCCACCGAAGTGGGCGTTTTGCTGCCATCAGCTCACCGGGCAGATGAGCTGAGCATCAGGCCAGGGATCAGGTTGCGCGGGTGTCGATATCACCTGCGATGCTGGGATAGCGCACATGCTCGACCAGCTCCTGGATCTCGCGGCGCGGAGCCGGAGTCAGCAGGCTGACGATGATGATGACCGCAAAGCCCAGCGGCACGCCGAAGACACCGGCCGAGATCGGCAAGATGCCCCACCACAGCTCGACCGGCGACGTCACGCCGAAGATGCTCCGCAGCCAGGGCTGCGTGGTGGCCATGTAGTAGAAGGTGACGCCGAAGCCGGCTGACATGCCCAGAATGGCACCCCACTTGCTGGCCCGCTTCCAGAAGATGCCCAGAGTCAGGGCCGGGAAGAAGCCGGCGGCAGCCAGCGAGAACGCGGCAGAGACCAGGAACAAGATGTCAGCAGGTTTTTGCGCCGCCACGTAGGCAGCGGCCAGGGCCACGACCAGCAGCAAGATCTTGGAGAGCATCACCCGGCGCGCGGTGGGCGCGTTCGGGTCGATCATCTTGTAGTACAGGTCGTGCGACAGCGCATTGGCGATCGTCAGCAGCAGGCCGTCAGCCGTCGACAGCGCAGCTGCCAAACCGCCTGCGGCCACCATGCCGGAGATCACATAGGGCAGGCCGCCGATTTCGGGCGTGGCCAGCACGATGATGTCTCCGCCTATGCGCATTTCACCGAGCTGCAAGAGGCCGTCTTTGTTGACGTCGGCCACGGATAGCAAGGTGGGGTCGACGGACGCCCACTGCGCCACCCAGGCCGGTAGCTTGTCAAACGGTGTTCCCACCAGCACGGTGAAGACCTCGTACTTGACCAGCACTGCCAGGGCCGGTGCGGTGAAGTAGAGCAGGAAGATGAAGAACAGTGACCAGGTCACCGAGCTGCGCGCCTGCTTGACCGAAGGCGTGGTGTAGTAGCGCATCAGGATGTGCGGCAGCGCGGCGGTACCCAGCATCAAACAGAACACCAGGGCCAGGAAGTTGCGCCGCGAGGTGTCGTAGGTGTCCTTGGCTTTCTGGTCGCCATTGGGGTCGCCCGCAAATTGCGTCGCATGGCGCGGCATGCCAGCCAGCGGTGCTGTGCGTGCCGCATTGGCGGCCTTGGCTGCTGTCCAGGCTTTCTTGGCAGCCTCTTCATCCTTGGGCAGTGCGGCCTGAGCCTTCTCGGCAGCAGCAATGTCTGCAGCAGGCGCGTTGGCAGCCTTGAGGTCTTCGATCTTCTTGGCGGCGGCGGCCTTGTCGGCTTCCAGCGCGGCCTTGACGTCCTTGAGCTTGGCGTCAAATTCGTCGGCGCGAGCCTTGAAGATGGCGCGAACCTCTTTTTCTTTCGGGTCGTCGATCAGCGCTTTCTCCTTCTCGGTGACCTTCTGCAGCTGGTAGCCGTAGATGGCCTGCGGAATCGGCACGCCGGTCTGCTTGACCGACAGCCAGACCACCGGAATCATGTAGGCAATGATCAGGATGATGTACTGCGCCACCTGGGTCCAGGTCACAGCCCTCATGCCGCCCAGGAAAGAGCACACCAAGATGCCACCCAAGCCCAAGAAGATGCCCAGCTCGAAAGCCACGCCGGTCAGCCGGGTGGTGATCAGGCCCACGCCGTAGATCTGCGCCACCACGTACACAAAGGACACGAAGATGGCGATGATGATGCCCACGAAGCGGGCAATATTGCCGTCATAGCGTGCGCCCAGGAAGTCGGGAATGGTGAACTGCCCGAATTTGCGCAGGTAGGGCGCGAGGAACAGCGCCACCAGACAGTAGCCGCCTGTCCAGCCCATGATGAAGGCCAGACCGCCGTAGCCGGTCAGGTAGAGCGTGCCGGCCATGCCGATGAAGGAGGCCGCGCTCATCCAGTCGGCGCCGGTGGCCATACCGTTATACATAGCGGGCACTCGGCGCCCGGCCACATAGTATTCAGCGGCGTCGTTGGTGCGGCTCATCACGCCGATGCCGGCGTACAAGAACACGGTGGCGGCCAGAAACAGGTAGCCGATCCAGTTGCGCGGCAGGCCCATCTGTTCGAGGATAGCCAGCACCACCACAAAGATGGCAAAGCCGCCGGTATACCAGGCATAGACCTTGTTGAGTTGCTTTTTGAAAGCTGCGTTGCTGGAGGCAGAAAAAACGCCGCCTCCGGTGTCAGGTGTCATTCCGGCCATGATCAGTCCTCCTCGGCTTCAGCCACGCCATGTTCCTGGTCGAGCTTGTTCATGTAATGGGCGTAATACCAGATGATCGCCACGTAGACGATCAGTGAACCTTGAGAGGCCATCCAGAAGCTGAAGGGCCATCCAAAGAAGTTGAAGTTCAAGTCGCGGGCAAAAAAGCCCACAACAAACGTCACCACGAACCACACAGCCAGCAAAACTGCCGTGATGTTCAGGTTTTTTTGCCAATACTGGCGGTGCGATTCAGTCAATTGCATGACATCTGTCTCCTTTTGTTCCCGACCCCGAGGGGCAGACCAACGCGCGATCCGGTGAAATGACTGCCCTCATTTCACCTTGCAGCCAGACCGCAACTAGACCGGGTTCGCTTTCACGTTGACCCCGGTTTCGCGTGCCAGTTGGGCGGCGACCTTGGGCTCAAACCCTTGCAGATGGCGAATGATCTTCACCACCTCCTCGGGCTCCTGGCGTTTGTCATGAATCCGCGCCAGTTCGCACCAGGCGTGAGGACTCATGGGCTGCAATTGGGTGTTGCGCTTGAGCGCGGCAATGGCCTCGTCGAGCCGAGACAGGCGCATGAGCACCAGCCCGAGGCCGAACCAGGCACGATCGAGCGTGTCATCGAGCGCGATCGCGCGGCGAAAGCTGACTTCGGCGTCCTGCAGTTGGCCTGCCGATTCCTGCAAAAAGCCCTGATTGAAGAAGTCTGCCGCCTTGGCGCCGGGCAAGGCATTGAGGCGTGCGTAGTCTTGCAAGGCGCCAGGCTTGTCGCCGAGTTGGGCGCGCAGATGGGCGCGGCTGGCCAGGGCGTAGGCGTCCTGGCCGTCGAGGGCGAGCATGCGGTCAAAGCAGATCAGAGCAGGGGCCTGGCGCCCGATCAGGATCCAGACGATGGCCTGCCATTTAAGGCTGAAATACGTCCAGCGGCTCATCGACAGCCCTCCATGCCCGCACTGATGCAGTGCTCGATCTTGGCCAGTGTGACCGCAATGTAGAGCACGGCCGTCACAAAGAAGGCCACCCAGCCGTGGTGTCGCGGGTCGACCCGGGCCGGCGAGATGAGTCGGGCCAGCGCCATCCAGGGGCGGTTGAGCACCTGAAACAACTGATAAAACAAATTGGTGTCGCGTTTCTGCCCGGCCAAAAGAAAGAGCAAGCCCTGTCCCAGCAGGGCCAGCAGGCCGATGTACAGCAGCAGTTGCGCGATGTTGAGAGCTTGCAGCACGGGTTTTTCGGGCCTGTCTCCGACCCAGTTTCTACGTAGTGTCCACACTGTTGGCAGCGGGCCTGACTCAAAGCTTACTGAAGGGGCATTCAAGGCGCAAGCTTGGGGCAAACCCCAGGACCTCAGTGCTCTGGTTCTACAGGCTTACCCTAGGTTTTGCGCTCGGGCAAGGCGCTGCTGGGCGATGCCCCACACTGCTTGCGCTCTGTTGCCTAGCGGGCTTGGCCTTGTTATGGTTGGTCCATGAGCGTACAGCCTTCGCATCAGCTGCTTGAGCATTGGGTGGTGTCCTTGTTGGCTCATCTGCCCTTTGCCCGCATGGAGCGCGCCCATGTGCAACAGCTGGCGCTGGCCGCGCACGAGCGCTACTTTGCACCCGATGCGGTCATCGTCTCGCCGGCCGCCCCGCTTGAGCATCTGATTTTTTTGCGCCAAGGCCGCGCGCTGGGTCGGCGCGCCCGTGCCGTGCATGACGTGTTCGAGGTGGAAGCCGGCAGCCTCTTCCCGGTGGCCGCCTTGCTAGCCGGGCGGCCGGCCAGCAGCGGCTACAGCGCGCTCGATGACTGCTTTTGCCTGTTCATCCCCTGGGCGGCAGCCCGTGCCCTGATGGGCGCAAGTGCGCCGTGGGCCGATTTCCTGAACCAGCGCATGCTCGCTTTTCTGGACGACTCCCGCCGCCGCTGGGGCCAGGAGCTACAGGCCCAGATGCAGCAGCAGCGCAACCTCGAAAGCCCGATTGCCGAGTTACCGTTGCGCCAGCCGATCAGCCGGCCCGCCGCTGCCCCATTGAGCGAGGTGCTGGGCTTGATGCACGCCCAAAAAATTGGCTCGGTGCTGCTGACCGACGGGCAGGGGGCTCTGAGCGGCATCCTCACGCGCAACGATGTGCTCGGCCGCGTGACGCTGGCCGGGCTGCCGCTGCATACCCCGGCCGCGCAGATCATGAGCCAGCCGGTGCTGACCATCGAGGCCGACCGCACGGTGTTTGATGCCGCGCTGATGATGTCTCGCCACGGTCTGCGCCATCTGCCGGTGATGGACCAAGGGCGTTTGCTCAGCATCCTTTCAGAGCGCGACCTGTTTGCGCTGCAAAACCAGTCGATCAAGCATGTCAGCGGCGCGATCTGGCAGGCTCAGAGCCTGGAGCAGTTGCAGCACGCCGCCGCGCGCATACGCAGCTTTGCTGCGCATTTGATGGCCCAGGGCGTGCAGTCGCGGCCGCTGACCCGTTTGATCAGCCAACTCAATGACAGCCTGACTGAGCGGGTGATCGCTCTGGCCTTGCAGCGCCACGGTCTGAGCGCGCAGCGGATGTGCTGGGTGGCCTTGGGCTCGGAGGGGCGCAGCGAGCAAACGATTGCCACCGACCAGGACAACGCCTTGATTTTCGAGTCTGACGATCCAGCGCGAGACCAGCCGGCCTGGCTGGCCTTTGCTGCAGACGTCAACCACACGCTCGATGCCTGCGGCTATCCGCTGTGCACCGGCGGTGTGATGGCCTGCAATGCGCCGTGCTGCCTGACGCTGGCGCAGTGGGGCGCACGCTTTACCCAGTGGATCGAGCAGGGCAGCCCCGAAGACCTGCTCAAGGCCAGCGTATTCTTCGACTTTCGTGCCCTGGCCGGCCGCGCCGACTGGCTCGCTCAACTGGGCCAGGAAGTGCGCCAGCAGACCCTGCAGACGCCGCGCTTTATGGCGCAGTGGGCGCGCAACCATCTGGCCCGTTCGGTGCCGCTCAATTGGCATGGCGGTTTTGACACCCGCCGCGATGCCGATGGGCATGAGGTGATCGACATCAAGCTGTCGGGTACCGCGCTGCTGGTCGATGCCGCCCGCATTCTGGCGTTTGCCCAAGGCATCGATGCGGTCTCGACGGTTGATCGTCTGGAGCGGGCCAGCGCACGGCTGGGCATCCCCGAGACGGAATACCGCGGCTGGGTTACAGCCTTCGACTATTTACAACTGCTGCGCCTGCGCCACCAACTCCAGCCCGGGCTCGATCCGCGCCAGGCCAACAGCTTGCGGCTCGATGGGCTCAACCAGGTGGACCGGCAGGTGCTTAAGGCCAGCTTTGCAGCGATCCGTAGCCTCCAGCAGCGCCTGCAACTTGACTATGTGCGCTAGGCCATGATGAGCTTGCGCAACTGGCTGACCGGACGCTTGAGAGCGCGACTGGGCGCTGCTCCTGACGCGCAGCGCTGGATCGTGCTCGATGTGGAAACCACCGGGCTCGATCCGCAAAGCGACCGCCTGCTGTGCGTGGCCGCGCTGGCGGTTCACTTCGGCGACGAAGGCCCGAGCTTGCGTGCACAGGACAGCTTTGAAGTTGTGCTGCGGCAAGAGGTCATGGCCGCCTCGCACGACAACGTGCTGCTGCACGGCATTGGCTGGGGTCAGCAGCGCCAGGGCATGCCGGCGGCCCAGGCCTTGCAGCGTTTGCAAGACTGGGTGGGCTCCGCGCCGGTGCTGGCCTATCACGCCGGTTTTGACCGCGCAGTGCTGCGCCGTGCCTATCAGATCGAGCGCATGCGCCAGCCGCGCTGGCGCTGGCTCGATCTGGCCGATGCCTTGCCAGCAGCCTTTCCTGCGCTCGAGGCCCGCAGCCTCGATGCCTGGATGCGCGCGCTCGGCGTGCAGTGCGCGCGCAGGCACCAGGCCGCTGCTGACGTGTGGGCCACCGCCCAGTTGCTGCTCAAGGCCTGGCCGCATTGGCAGCGCCAAGGCCTGAGCTCATGGCCTGACTTGACGCGACAGGCTGAGCAGGTTCGCTGGCTGCGCGTCAGCTCTTCTGCTGCGCAGTTGTAAGCCGGCGCCAAGTTTCGCGTCAGGGCGCGGTCAGAGCCCGCGCGCATAGTCCAGCCGCCGCGGTGCCTACACCGCCTGGATCCAGACCACGGCCACGCTGGGTCTGTTCCTATCGCTGATCGTGATTTTGGGTACCCGCACCATCATTGGCGAGGCTGCTTATGCCGACTGGGGCTGGCGTGTTCCCTTCATTCTGTCCATCGTGATGCTGGGCATCTCGGTCTACATCCGCCTGCAGATGAACGAGTCGCCCGCCTTCCAGAAGATGAAGTCCGAAGGCAAAACCTCCAAGGCTCCGTTGTCTGAATCCTTTGGGCAGTGGAAAAACCTCAAGATCGTGCTGCTGGCTTTGTTCGGCCTGGTGGCCGGTCAGGCCGTGGTCTGGTACTCGGGTCAGTTCTATGCGTTGTTCTTCCTGACTTCGGTCTTGAAGGTCGACGGCGCTACTGCCAACATCCTGGTGGCAGCCTCTTTGATCATCGGCACCCCATTCTTCGTGATCTTCGGCACCCTGTCGGACAAGATAGGTCGCAAGCCCATCATCCTGGCCGGCCTGGCTCTGGCCGTGGTGACCTATTTCCCGCTGTTCAACGCACTGACCAAGGCCGCCAACCCGGACCTGGCCAAGGCCCAGGTGTCTGCCAAGGTCTCTGTGACGGCTGCGGCCGGCGACTGCTCCTTCCAGGGCAATCCGGTGGCCCGTGAGATCGACTTCACCAAGTCCTGCGACATCGCCAAGCGCTTCCTGGCCCAGAACTCTGTGAGCTACGACAACGCCGTGGCGCCCGCTGCTGGCCCCGCCGTGATCAAGATCGGTGAGAAGGAAATTACCGCGCCGGTGGGCAAGGTCGAGAACTCCAAGTTCACGGCCGAGAGCGCTGCTGCTATCGCCGCCTTCAAGAAGGAAATCTCCGAAGCCTTGAAGGAAGCGGGCTATCCCGCCAAGGCTGACCCGGCCAAGGTGGACAAGTTTGTGATCATCGTGATTCTGACCATCCTGGTGATTTATGTGACCATGGTTTACGGCCCGATCGCCGCGATGTTGGTGGAGATGTTCCCCACACGCATCCGCTACACCTCTATGTCGCTGCCCTATCACATCGGCAATGGCTGGTTCGGTGGCCTGATGCCGACCATCGCGTTTGCCATGGTGGCGCAGAACGGCAATATGTACTACGGCCTGTGGTATCCCATCACGATCGCCGCCGTCACCTTCGTGATCGGCCTGATCTTCGTGCGTGAGACCAAGGACGTGGACATCTACGCCAAAGACTGATCCCGGGATCGTCACTGAAAGGCCTGCAGCCCAAAGGCTGCGGGCCTTTTGTTGACCATCTCGCTACTGCCTTCTCAGGGGGACCCCTCATCATGAAAATCGCCATTGCCTTCATCCTCTTTGCGGCGCTCTCGCTCTTCGTCATCATGAAGGGTGGCGACACGCTCGACATGAGCGGCGAAAAGCACGGTGGCGACCACGGTCCGGCACCGGCGGCTGCCGCACCGGCGTCGGCACCTGCGGCCGATGCATCGGCCCCGGCCGCGCCCGCTTCAGCCGCCAAGTAAGCCCCCGCGCTTTTTCGCGTCCCGCCCAGTAGCCTGTGGCGGGTGAGCGCAGCCGAGCCGCCCCGGATAACCCGGCGGCCTGCTTGCTGGCCGCCGCTCCCTAGAATGTCGGGCCTCACCTCAGAAGGGCCCGCCATGACGCAAGGACTGATCCGCATCCGCGGAGCCAGGCAGCACAACCTCAAGAACCTTGACCTCGACATCTGCACGGGTGAACTGACCGTGGTCACCGGCCCCAGCGGCTCGGGCAAGTCTTCGCTGGTGTTCGACACGCTCTTTGCCGAGGGCCAGCGGCGCTATGTCGAGACCTTCTCGGCCTACGCCCGCCAGTTCCTGGACCGCATGGACAAGCCAGCGGTCGACAAGGTTGAGGGCGTGCCCCCGGCCATTGCCATCGACCAGACCAACCCGGTGCGCTCCTCGCGCTCGACCGTGGGCACCATGACCGAGCTCAACGACCACTTGAAGCTCCTGTTCGCCCGTGCCACCCAGCTCTTTGACCGCAACACCGCGCAAGCTGTGCGGCACGACACGCCCGAGACGATTTACGCCGAGCTGATGGCGCGCACCGCGCAGGACGACCCGCGCTTGATCGTCACCTTCCCGGTGCAACTGCCCGAAGGGACCAGTGCCGAGCAGCTCGAGCAATGGCTGGCCGCCAGCGGCTTTACGCGCGTGCACGAACCGGCCGAAGGCGCCTTCAAGGAAGCCGGTAGCGTGCATGTGGTGGCCGACCGCTTTCGCATTCAGGGCACTGAAAAAATCCGCGCCATCGAGGCCATCGAGGTCGCGCTCAAGCACGGCGGCCGGCTCAATGTGTTTGTGCAGGGCCAGGACAAGCCCGAGACGCTCTGGCGCTACTCCACCGGCCTGCATTGCCCGCAGAGCAATCTGAGCTACACCGAGCCCACGCCGTCCCTCTTTTCCTTCAACTCGGCCATGGGCGCCTGCGAGACCTGCCGTGGCTTTGGCCGGGTGATTGGCGTCGACCTCGGCCTGGTCATCCCCAACGACAAGCTCACCTTGCGCATGGGCGCCATCAAGCCCATGCAGACGCCGGCTTGGTCAGAGGCGCAAGACGACCTGATGCGCCATGCCGAGACGGCAGGCATTCCGCGCGACACGCCCTGGTACAAGCTCACCCAGGAGCAAAAAGACTGGGTCATCAACGGCTCGCC
>JBILDR010000328.1:0-2834 GCA_044352515.1 Polaromonas sp. | reverse complement strand
CCCCAAAGGCGCACAAACTCGCTCCAGACCTGGCTGGGCGGCGGCAGCACGAAGGCCGGCACGCCGAACCAGGCCGGCAAAAACTCCCAAGCCAGGCCAAAGACCAGCAGCAGGGCCAGGCTCCAGGCGTAGGTGAGGAGTTTGTCGCGGTTCATGCGTGCGTGCTCAGGCAAGCGGCTTTACTTGCCGATGAACTGGTTGGTGTAGAGCTCCTTGACCGGCACCTCCTTGGGCACCACGCCATTGCCCACATAGAACTTCTGCAATTCGGCGAGGCGGGCTTCGTCCATCAGGCCAGGCTGCTTTTGCTTGGCATAGACGTACTGGTTGAACATCTCGAAGGCTTTTTGCACGCTGGCCTCTTTGCCTTTGTGTACCGGCACATGCTGTGCATAGACCTCGGCGGCGGCCTTGGGGTTGGCCATGATGTCTTTCATGCCCTTGAGGGTGGCGCGCACCAGCTTCTGGATGAGTTGCGGGTTCTTCTGTATGGTCTCGTCCGAAGCCAAAATGGCTTGGGCCATGCTCTTGAAGTAGACATCGGCCGGCAAAATATCGACCTGGGCGCCTTGCTCGATCACCAAAGCGGTCCAGTCGGGCACGCCGGCCATGGCCACCGCCTTCTTGGCGGCAAACTGCTGCCAAACACCGGCTGGCCCTGCGGCTTGAATGTTCACGTCGTTCTTGGTAAGACCGACCTTGCTGAGCATGCCCAGCAGCGCGTAATAGGTGGTGTCGGTATAGGCCAGCACCGTGACCGTCTTGCCCTTGAGCTCGCGCGGGCTCTCGATGCGCTCGTCCTTGTGGCTGACCAGTTGCATCAGCGAGCCGGCGCCGAGCACCGCCACCGCCTTGACCGGAATGCCCTGCGCGCGCGCGATGATGGGCGTATCGCCGATGGCGCCGCCGATCACTGCATTGCCAGCGCCCACCTGCTTGGCCACATCCACCCCGCCGCGGGCCGCGACGAACTTCACATCCAGGCCTTCGGCCTTGTAGTAGCCCTTGGCCTGGGCCAGCATCCAGGGGCCGAAGGCCGGCAAGGTAGCGGGCGCAGGCAGGAGATAGGTGATCTCCTGCAGGGGCTGCGCGCCCACCGGCGCTGCGGCCAGCATGGCGGCTGCGAGCAAGGTGGCGCAGCTCAAGCGCTTGGAGGTGTTGAGGATGGAAATTTTCATGCGGAACTCCTTGAAAGATTGAGGGGCAGGGAAAAATCTGAGGGTCGGCAAAACATCAATGCACATCGGCCTGCGCGTCGAGCTTGAGCAGGCCCATGAGCTGAGAGACCAGGTCGCCCAGACGCGGGTGCTTGCGCCGCTGCATGGGGTTGTCGCGGTCGGGCATATCGACCACGATCTCTTCCACAAAGGTGCCGGGGCGCTCGCTCATCACCAGGATGCGGTCGGACAGGGCCGCCGCTTCCGACAGATCGTGGGTGATAAAGACCACCGTCTTGCCAGCGCTGGCCACCGTTTTGGCCAGGTCCTGCTGCAAGATCATCTTGGTCTGCGCATCGAGCGCTGAAAACGGTTCGTCCATCAACAGCACCAGCGGGTCGACCGCCAGGGTGCGCGCCATGGCGGCCCGCTGGCGCATGCCGCCCGAGAGCTGATTGGGGTAGTGCTTGTCAAAGCCTTGCAAATGACATTGCTGCAGCAGGCGCTGCGAAACCGCATGGCGCTCGGCCGCTGCCACGCCGCGCAACTCCAGCCCGAACTCAATGTTCTCGGCGATGGTGCGCCAAGGCATGAGCAGGTCTTTTTGCAGCATGAAGGCCACATGCTTGTTGGGGCCGGTGACCGGCTCGCCTCCGACCAAAACCCGTCCGGCCGAGGGCCGCGACAGGCCGGCACCCATATTCAGCAAAGTGCTCTTGCCGCAGCCTGAAGGCCCGATGATGGACACCACCTCGCCGCGCGCGATGCGAAAGTTGATGGACCGCACCGCCAACACCTCGGCCGACTTACCGCGCGCAGCAAAGCGCTTGTCCACGCCGATGAATTCAATCGCGGCAGCTTCGTTCATAAGGGAGGCGGGGTTTTGATTCATCTATGAATCATTGATTCATTAAAGAGACGATCATAAGCCCGCCTACACAGCGGGCACAAGCGCGGGTAAACCCGAAAAACGCAGCAGGACGGGCAGAAAAGGCCTCCGCCCGGGCTCTGCCGAGCGGCTGTCTGACAGACGCAGCAGGGGCACCGGCCTAGGCTGTGGAGCCCAATTGCCCTGCGCTTTGGCCCACAGGCTTTGCGCTCACCCTGCCATGGCCTTAGTCACCAGCAAGTTCTCTGCCCCTGCCCATACCCCTGCCCATATCCTCGTTGTCGGCGGCGCCGGCTACATCGGCTCGCACATGCTCAAGCGCCTGGCTCAGGCCGGCTGCCAGCTCACCACCCTCGACGACCTCTCGGGCGGCCATGCCGATGCCGTGCGCTGGGGTAGCTTGGTCGAAGGCCATCTCGGCGATGCGGCACTGCTCGAGCACCTGTTTTCGCGCCACCGCTTCAGCGCGGTGATGCACTTTGCCTCCTTTATTGAAGTCGGTGCATCGGTGAGCCAGCCCCTGCCCTACTACCAGAACAACCTGGCCCACACGCTCACGCTGCTGCAAGCCATGCAGGCCCATGATGTCAGGCGCTTGGTGTTCTCATCGACCGCCGCCACCTTCGGCCAGCCGCAGTACAGCCCCATCGATGAAAAGCAACCGCAGCAGCCCATCAACCCCTACGGCCGCAGCAAGTGGATGGTCGAACAGGTGCTGGCCGATTGCGACAAGGCCTACGGTCTGCGCTCCGTCTGCCTGCGCTACTTCAACGCGGCCGGTGCCGACC
>JBILDR010000129.1:0-9807 GCA_044352515.1 Polaromonas sp. | reverse complement strand
GCTCACCCTGGCGGTGGCTTGGGCCTGGCGCGCTTCGCGCGAGGCCTCGGCACCGGAGCCGCCGACGCGCGAGATTGTGCTGCGCAACCAGGCCGGCGAGGTGATCGCGCGCGCACAGTCCGCGCCACAGCGCAGGCCCGGCCAGCCCCTGGTCTACGAGCTCACCACGGTCGATGGGCAGCAATGGCAGCTCGAGATGTCGCGGCCGCCTCGGCCAGCCGGGCCGCCGCGTGAAGGTCCGCCGCACGATCGTCCCCCCTACGCTGGCCCGCCTCACGACCGCCCACCCCACGGCGGTCCGCCGCACCGGGGGCCACCCGAAAGCGGCCTGCTCGACTTTTGGCCCTTGCGCGGACCGCTGGGTTTTTTCTGGCTGTTACCCATAGTGGCGGTGGCAGTGGCCCTGGGGGCTTATCCGGTGATTCGGCGCCTGACCAAACGGCTGGAGGCACTGCAGGCCGGCGTCGAGCGCTGGGGCCAGGGCGATCTGAGCACCAGGGTGCAGGTCGAAGGCAAGGACGAGGTGGCTTTTCTGGCCGAACGCTTTAACCAAGCGGCTGAGCGCATTGAGCAGCTGCTGGGCTCGCACAAGGCGCTGCTGGCCAATGCCTCGCATGAGCTGCGCTCGCCGCTGGCGCGCATACGCATGAGCCTGGAACTGCTCGGCCAGGATGGGCCGGCAGCCCAGCGCGAGGAGATCGGACGCAGCATCCGCGAGCTCGATCAGCTCATCGATGAGATCTTGCTGGCCAGTCGGCTCGATCGGCAAGGCGATGCCGAGCCCTTTGAAGAAGTGGACCTGATGGGGCTGGCCGCCGAAGAATGTGCCCGCAGCGGCGCGCAGCTGCAAATTGAGCCGGCCGATGTCGGCCAGGGCATGCTGCTGCAGGGCTCGCCCCGGCTGCTGCGTCGGCTGCTGCGCAATCTGCTGGAAAACGCCCAGCGCCACGGCAAGGGCGAGGTGACCGCATCCATCGAGCGGCAGGGTGCGCAGTGGGTGCTGCGGGTGCGCGACCACGGCCCCGGCGTACCGCCGGCCGAGCGCGAGCGCATCTTTGAGCCCTTCTACCGCCTGAGCGGCCGCAGCGAGCAGTCTGGCGGCGCAGGCCTGGGCCTGGCCCTGGTCAAGACCATCGCCGAGCGCCATGGCGGCAGCGTCGCTTGCGAGGAGGCCTTGGGCGGCGGCGCCATGTTCGTGGTGCACCTGCCTCGTTCGGTCTAAGGCACTCGGGCTGGGAATCGGGGTCGAAAGCGCCACCTCAGACCTGCACCAGCGCCAACACCTCGCGGCGCCGCATGACCGACAATGACGGTTTTGCCCGCCTGCCCCGCTACGGGACGGGCCTGCCCATTTTTAGCCTACCGTGCATTCCGACGATCAAGACATACCCATGACGCGCACCGAGTTGCGCGCCAGCCTGTCGCTGTCGGCTGTCTTCAGCATGCGCATGCTGGGGCTGTTTCTGGTTTTGCCGGTGTTTGCGCTCGAGGCTGCGCGCCTGCCCGGTGGCGACGATCCGGCCCGAGTGGGGCTGGCCATGGGCATCTATGGCCTGACCCAGGGCCTGCTGCAGATTCCCTTTGGCATGGCCAGCGACCGCTACGGGCGCAAGCGGGTGATCGTGATCGGCCTGATCGTGTTCGCCCTGGGCAGCTTCATCGCCATGGCTGCGACCAGCCTCGCCGGTCTCACCCTGGGCCGGGCGATACAGGGGGCAGGCGCCATTTCGGCGGCGGTGACTGCCTTGCTGGCCGACCAGACCCGCGACGAGGTGCGCACCAAGGCCATGACCCTGCTGGGGGTGAGCATCGGTTTTATGTTCGCGCTCTCGCTGATCATCGCGCCCCTGCTCAACGCCCACATCGGCCTGCCGGGCCTGTTCGCCCTGACCGGGGCGATGGCCCTGTCGGGCATTGCGGTGGTGCTCAAGCTCACCCCGCCCGAGCCGGCGCAGATCGAGGCGCGGCAAAAAGGGCGGCTGCAGGTGGTGCTGGCCGACGCCCAGTTGATGCGCCTGAACCTGGGCGTGTTCACCCTGCATGCGGTGCAGCTGGCCATGTGGGTGGCCCTGCCGGCCATGCTGGTGCAAGCCGGCCTGGCCAAGGACGATCACTGGCAGGTCTATCTGCCGACCGTGCTGGCCTCGTTTTTTGTGCTGCGCGGCACGCTCTACCCGCTCGAACGCCGCGGCTACCTGCGGGCGGTGTTTCTGGTCTCGGTCGGCCTGATCGCTCTGGTGCAAGTAGGCCTGCTGTGGTCGACCGCGCCCAGCCTGGCGTTTCTGACCGGGCTGCTGTTTGTTTTTTTCTGCGGCTTTAACATCCTCGAATCCTGCCAGCCCAGCATGGCCTCGCGGGCGGCGCCCGCGCACGCACGCGGCACCGCACTCGGGGTTTTCAATACTTTGCAGTCCCTGGGTTTCTTTATCGGCGGCGCTCTGGGAGGATGGCTGCTGCGCACACAAGGCCCGCAAGGCGTGTTTGCCGCCTGCAGCGCCCTGATGCTGCTGTGGCTGGCCGCCGCCTGGCCCATGCGCGCGCCGGCCCGCTCCGGGCGCGGCGCCGGTGCGGCAAGCAGCGCAGCCCGTTAAACTTGAGCCAACAGGAGATTCGCCATGGCATCGGTCAATAAAGTCATCATCGTCGGCAACCTCGGCCGCGACCCGGAAGTGCGCACCTTCCCCAGCGGCGACCGGGTGGCCAATGTCACCCTCGCCACCACCGACAAGTGGAAAGACAAACAAACCGGCGAGGCCAAGGAAGCCACTGAATGGCACCGGGTGGTGTTCAACGGCCGCCTGGCCGACATCGCGGCCGAATACCTGCGCAAAGGCGCGCAGATTTATGTGGAAGGCAGCTTGCGCACCCGCAAATGGACCGACGCTCAAGGCCAGGAAAAGTACACCACCGAGATCCGCGCCGACCAAATGCAAATGCTCGGCCGCCGTGAAGGCATGGGCGGACCCGGCGGCGGCGAAGAAGGCGGCGGTTACAGCCGCCCCGCCCCGGCCGCCCGTGCTGCCGGCGCAGCGCCTGCGAGCGCACCGGCCAAGAGCAGCGGCTTTAACGATATGGACGACGATATTCCGTTTTAAGACTCGCCCTTCGAGCCTTAGAACTTGAACCGGCCACCCAGCCCGCTTTACGCGGGCTTTTTTGCGGCCTGCGCACGCTGACGGTCAAAGGCAGAGCGCGGGCTTTTTGACTTACTGAGTAAGTCATTTTAAGATCGAGAGCGGCATTCTGAGTGGAGTTAGCCATTTCAACCATCCTTGTCTCATCCAAAGGCCAGATCGTCCTGCCGGCCGCGCTCAGGCGCAGGCTGGGAATGGGGGCTGGCGCCAAAATCGAAGTGCTTGAGGAATCGGATGGCCTGAAACTGCGGCTCGTGCGGGCGGTCACCCACACCGATGTGAGCGCCCTGGCCGGCATGGTCCAGGCTAAAGCCCGCGGCGCTCCACGCCGGCTGGAGGACTTCGATCCAGCCTCGCTCCTCAAACGCCCTGCCAGGGGCAAGCCTTGAAGGCCCTGGACACGAATGTGCTGGCCCGATTCTTCGTTGACGATCCTGACGACGCGCAGGCCGCCAAGCAGCGGCCTGCGGCGATTGCGGCCCTGTCACAGCGCTCATTTGTTTCGGTGACCGTGCTGCTGGAGTTGGAGTGGGTACTGAGGGGTTTCTATGCCCTGCCCCACAAAGATGTGTCTCGTGTCTTACGCGCATTGGCGGGCATAGAGCACATCACCCTGGAAGACCGCCCTGCGGTTCTGGCCGCACTGGACGGCTTAGACCAAGGTCTGGATTTCGCCGATGCACTGCACCTGAGCCGCAGTGCGCGTGCCGCCTCCTTCACGACCTTCGACCAAGGCTTGGCAAAACGGGCAAAGCGCCTGAGCTTGGTACCACCCGTAGAGTTGCTGGCCTAAGCTTGCGCAGGGCCTGGCCGCTGAACACCTCTCGGTGGCTCGGGCCGGGCCGGCTCCTGCACCGGCTTGCCGCAGCCCATGCACAATCCGCTGTCCTCATCGACCATGCACACGCCCACGCACTGATAAAGCTCCTCGTCTTCGGGGCTCATGCGGCTTGCAGGCTCTGGAAGGCCTCGGGAGTCAGCGCATCACAGGCGTCGATCACGCCGCCGCCAAGGCAGACCTCGCCGTCGTAGAGCACGGCCGACTGACCGGGTGTGACCGCCCATTGGGCCTGGCTGAAGTGGAGCGCGCAGGTAGCCTTGCTGCTTTGCAGTACCTCGCAGGGCGCGTCGGCCTGGCGGTAGCGGGTCTTGGCCGCCATGGCACCCAGGCGCGGCGCCTGGCCGGCCACCCAGCTGCAGTCCTGCGCATGCAGGCGCTGCGAGAGCAGCCAGGGGTGGTCGTGGCCCTGCACCACCCACAAGGTGTTGTGGGCCATGTCCTTGCGCGCCACGAACCAGGGTTCGTGCTCGCCAGCGCCGCGCAGGCCCTGGGCCTGCAGCGCCTTGAGCTGCGCGCCCTTGGCCTTGACCCCGCCTATGCCTAAGCCCTGGCGTTGGCCCAAGGTATAAAAGCTCAGGCCCACATGCTCGCCGATGGTGCGGCCGCTGTCGTTCTTGATCGGACCGGGCAGCTTGGCGATGTAGCGGTTGAGAAATTCACGGAAGGGCCGCTCGCCGATGAAGCAGATGCCGGTCGAATCTTTTTTCTTGGCGTTGGGCAGGCCGATCTCGTCGGCAATGCGCCGCACCTCGGTCTTGTGCAGCTCACCCACTGGGAACAAGGTCTTGGCCAGCTGCGCCTGGCTCAGGCGGTGCAGAAAGTAACTCTGGTCTTTGCCCGGATCCAGGCCCTTGAGCAGCTCATGCAAGCCGGTGGCCGGATTCAGGCGCACGCGGGCGTAATGGCCGGTGGCGATCTTCTCGGCACCCAGGCGCATGGCATGGTCCAGAAAGGCCTTGAATTTGATCTCGGCGTTGCACAGGATGTCGGGGTTGGGCGTGCGGCCGGCCTGGTACTCGCGCAGGAACTCGGCAAACACGCGGTCCTTGTAGTCGGCCGCGAAGTTGACATGCTCGATCTCGATGCCGATCACATCGGCCACAGCTGCGGCATCAACAAAGTCGATGTTGGACGAGCAGTACTGGCTGTCGTCGTCGTCTTCCCAGTTCTTCATGAAGATGCCGACGACCTCGTGGCCCTGCTGTTTGAGCAGGTGGGCAGTCACGGCCGAGTCCACGCCGCCACTGAGGCCGACCACCACACGCATTTTTTTCACGGCTGACATGGGAACGATTATCCGACTTGCGGGCTTGAGGCGGACGCGTCATGAAGGCGGCCGCCCAAGGGGATTGCTTCAGGCTGTAAGCTCGCACTGCGGCGCAGGCTGCATCATGGATCCCCACCTACACCCCATGCCCGACATCCAGAAAACCGCCCGCTTCGGCGCCATCGCCATCGCTGCCGTGTGGCTGAGCATCGCCGGGGTTTTGTACCTGGGCTTTGAATACGTGGAGCGCAGCCGGCAGGCCAAGCTGCAGCCCTACACCCGGGGTTCGGGCGAGTTGGTGCTGCCGCGGCAGCGGGACGGGCATTTTTATGTGCAGGGCGAGGTCAATCGCCAGCCGGTGAGGTTTCTGGTGGACACCGGCGCCAGCCATGTGGCGGTCAGTCAGGTACTGGCCGAGCAAGCCGGTCTGCCGGCGGGCACTGCCATCACGCTGAACACCGCCAACGGCCAGCGCGCCGGCCAACTGGTGCGCGGCGTGCCGGTGCGGGCGGGCGACCTGGTGCTCAACGATGCCAGCGTGAGCGTGGGGCTCAGCGGTATGGCGCCCGATCAGGCGCTGCTCGGGCAATCATTTTTGAAGCAGTTTGACGTCGAGATCAGCCGCGAGGCGATGGTGCTGCGCCGGCGGCCTTGACCCCGCGCCCGTTCATTGGGCGTCGATCAAGGCCTTGATATTGATCAAGGTCAGTTCATTGTCGTCCGGCTGGCCTATGGTGCGGCCCGATGAGTAGGGGAAGTTGTTGTCATTGACCACCACGATGTGTTGGGCATCGACCAAAGTCATCCCCTCTGGGCCCAGGTGGGGGAGCACAAATGTGGCTTCGTTGGGCCCGGCTTTGGCCAATCTGTTGGGGTTGCTGATTTTGGTCAGGTCGATGTAGGCCACCTTTTTGACAAAGCCGTCGGCATCGGTCTGGGACATATCGATTTTGTAGATGCGCTTAAACCGGGCCGGCCGGGTAAAGCAGTCGGTGCGAGGCGCATCCGGGCAGGCGGGTGCGGCACCCTCAGTCATGTCGTCGCGCTCGATCACGAGACCGGTGTGGGCACCGATCATCTGAAAATCTGCGGCCACATTGCCGCTCGCCTCGAACTTGTATTTCCACTGGCGCTCGGTATAGCGCAGGCTGGCAACATCGATATGCAAGATCCGGGTGTAGGGTCTGCCGCCATGCGACTCAGGCGCTTTGGCTTGAGCGTCCCACAGGGGCCACTCGAACATGGGGTAGACGCTTTTGCCGTCTATGGATTTGGCCATGGGCTCAAAGCCCCCGGAGCGCCGCGCCTCAAAGACAGCTTCGGCCGGATAGTTGGCTGCGATGCGGCCATTGAGGTAATGGTCGGGGCTTCTGAAAGCTTTACCAGCGACCACCGTGTCAATAAAGCCGAGCACCTTGCCTTGCGGCGTCGTGCGCAACACATAGGGGCCAAACTCATCACCTATCCACCACTCGTCGCCCACCACTTGGATGGACTCGGGGTCGAAGTCCGCGCCGGTCAGGTAGCGCTCTTTGGTGTTTTCATTGGCAATGACAAAGGGAAGGCTGCGGTCGGGGTCATGCAAAAAGGTGGTGCGCTCCAACTCGACCTTGCCGCTGCTCCAGTCCACCTTGGCGGTGTGCACCATCAGCAATGCATCGTGGGAGTTGATTTTGTTGCCGAATCCGTTGTCGGTGAGCAGCAAAAATCGGCTTTGCCCCAGGGAGACGATGCCGGAAAAACCTTGCACCGACTGCCCGGTGATGGGCAGCGAGCCTCCTGAGAGCCGCGGAAATTTGGGGTCACCGACGAAGGTCACGCCGGGCAGGCTTTTGATGGAGTCCGTGCGCTGGCGATTGCCCGCGGTGAACTTGCCGGCGGTAGCAAACAAGGGGCCCGCATTCGCGGGTGCTGCCACGGTGGTGGAGGCTGGCACCAAGGCATGACCGGCCAGCACGGCGGGCACCTCGGTTTGTGCAAACAGGTTTTGATGGCTCACGGCCAGCATCAAAGCGATGGTGGCGGCAGCGCGGCGCAGGTGTGTGAAGCGATTCATCTTGAAGGTGCTCACAGAAGTTGCAGGAGGGGACTGCTCAGCGCAGTTAGCGCTCAGGTATCGTCTGTGACGGGGAGCCACTTGGAGCCGGGCTGACTTGCCGAGCCCCATCCCCCGGCCTTACCAATCGGACCAAGTAATAGCTCGGGCAGGCGTAACGGGCGATGTCATGCGCATGAAGCGGAAACGAGCCGCAGTTGGACCAGCGCCGAAGCGGAGAATGGTAGATGCCGCACTGGTAACGATCGTCGGCGATAGGCTCGAGAAAGGCGCAACGCTTGTTCATACAGCAGTTGCCGCACTGAACGCAGGAGCCTGCGATCTCGGCCGGCACCTTGTCTTGGCGGCCCATCACATCTTCGAAGTAGTGCCGAGCCGGCCCTTCGGCCAGAGCGGCAATATGCACCCGCATGCGACGGATGAAACCGAAGTAATCACGCAGGTACTTCAAACGCCCGAACAGCAAACTGGCTCCCAAGGGCGCCAGCGGCAACATCACCGTGAGCAAAGCCAGATATCCCGAAGCCAGCCAGGGGGCCAGGCGGCTGGGCCAGCGGCCTAAAGCGGCTACCCGTGTGCTGGACATGATCGCTGCAGGCCGGGCGTGCGGCTGAAAGCCGGAGGGGTGAGGAGATCCACCCGAAGATTATTCGGCCGTCACATTAATTCTTCGTGACAGCAGGCAAGGCCCGGACGCGCACGGCTGGACCAGCGACGCCGCCCGGGGCCGGCAATCAGCGGCCGATCAGGTAAACGCTGGGATCGGTGGTGATCAAATCCATAGGCTGGCGCCGGCCGGCCAGATGGTCTTCCATGCAGCGCAGCAGCAGCGGGCTGCGGTGACGGTCCTGGCTGGCGCGGATGTCTTCGGGGCTCATCCAGAGGGTGCGAACGATGCCCTCGTCGAGCGCGCGCTCGCTGTGCAGCGGGCCGAGCTCGCCGCAGAAGGCAAAGCGCAGGTAGGTGATGTCTTCGATGGACCCGCTGGCAAGGGGCCGCTCAAAGCGCGAAAGATAGATGCCCACCAGCGCGGTCGGCACGAAGCTGTGGGCGGTTTCCTCCAGAGCCTCGCGGGCGCAAGCCTCGATCGGGCTTTCTCCCGGGTCCATGTGGCCGGCTGGGTTGTTGAGCTTCAGTCCGTCGCGGGTGAGCTCCTCCACCAACATGAACTGGCTGCGCCCACCGAGCTTGCGCTCGATGATGGCAGCCACCGTGACACTGGGTTTCCAACGCTCTTGCATGGCCGGGGATTATCAGGGGAAGCCGCATTGGATGGCTGCCGCATCGCGCCGGGGCGGCGCTCCCACCTGCTTTGGACAGGCCAGTGACTATGTGGGGGCGGCGCCCTCGCAGCGATGGGGCTGTAGATCAGGCACCGCGGCCCGATTGAAGGCCGCATCGCGCCGGGGCGGCGCTCCCACCTGCTTTAGGCAGGCCAGTGACCATGTGGGAGCTGCGCCCTCGCAGCGATGGGGCTGTGGATCAGTCGCCGCGGCCCGATTGAAGGCCGCATCGCGCCGGGGCGGCGCTCCTACCTACTTTAGGCGGGCCAGTGACTATGTGGGAGCTGCGTCCTCGCAGCGATGGGGCTGTGGATCAGGCACCGCGGCCCAATTGAAGGCCGCATCGCGCCGGGGCGGCGCTCCTACCTACTTTAGGCGGGCCAGTGACTATGTGGGAGCTGCGCCCTCGCAGCGATGGGGCTGTGGATCAGGCGCCGCAGCCCGATTGAAGGCCGCATCGCGCCGGGGCGGCGCTCCCACCTGCTCAGCAAGAAGATGGGGGAGCCGCCTCCTTGCGGCCTTGCCCCTTATTTCTTATCGCGCAGCTCGCGCCGCAGGATCTTACCGACCGGGGTCTTGGGCAGATCGGTGCGAAATTCGACCACCTTGGGCTGCTTGTAGCCGGTGAGGTTGGCGCGGCAGTGTTCGCGTACCTGCTCTTCGGTCAGCGCCGGGTCTTTTTTGACGATGACCAGCTTGACCGCCTCGCCCTGCTTGTCATCAGGCACGCCTACGCAGGCCACCTCGAGCACGCCGGCAAGTTTGCCGACCACGTCTTCAATCTCGTTGGGGTAGACATTGAAGCCGCTGACCAGGATCATGTCCTTCTTGCGGTCGACGATCTTGAAGAAGCCCTGCTCGTCGATGATGCCGATATCGCCGGAGCGGAAGTAGCCGTCGGCGGTCATCACCTGGGCGGTCTCGGCGGGGCGCTGCCAGTAGCCGGCCATGACCTGGGGGCCCTTGATGGCGATCTCGCCGGTCTGGCCGGGGGCTACCTCATGGCCCTCGTCGTCGAGCAGCTTGAACCAGGTGCTCGGTATCGGCACGCCGATGGTGCCGGTGAACTGCCGGCTGGTGGTCGGGTTGCAGCTGGCCGAGGGCGAGGTCTCCGACAGGCCATAGCCTTCGCAGATCGCGCAGCCGGTTTTTTCCAGCCAGAGCTGGGCCACCGCGCTTTGCACCGCCATGCCGCCACCGAGCGAGACCTTCAGGTGCGACCAGTC
>JBILDR010000327.1:0-2848 GCA_044352515.1 Polaromonas sp. | reverse complement strand
TGGCCGACTTTGCCACCATAGACCGCATCCTGCGCGATCAGGTCGGCTTCAAGCTCGGGCCCTTCGAACTCATGGACCTGACGGCCCTGGACGTCTCTCACCCGGTGATGGAGTCGGTCTACAACCAGTACTACCAAGAGCCCCGCTACCGCCCCAGCGTCATCACCGCGCAGCGGCTGGCCGGCGGCGTGCTCGGTCGCAAAACAGGCCAGGGTTTTTACAACTATGTCGACGGCAAGGCACAAGTGCCCGCAGAAGCGCCCGCGCCCGAAGTCAGCGACATGCCGCCGGTCTGGGTTTCCACCCGTGCGGCACGGCGAGCCGAACTGCTGCAACTGCTCAAGGACCTGGGTGCCAAGATCGAGACCGGACAGTCCCCATCGGCACAGGCCTTGAGTTTGGTGGCGCCGCTGGGCTTTGATGTCACCACCGTCGCGGTGGTTGAGCGGCTCGATCCGGCCCGCACCGTAGGCATCGACATGCTGATCGAAGACGCCGCCACCCGCAGACGGGTGCTGGCCAGCAACCCGGCCACGCGCGCTGACATGAAGACCGCAGCCCATGCGCTGTTCGCCCGCGACGGCAAACCGGTCAGCCTGATCCGCGACAGCGGCGGCTTCGTCAGCCAGCGGGTGGTGGCCACCATCGTCAACATCGCCAGCGACATGTGCCAGCAAGGCATCTGCAGCCCGGCCGATCTGGAAACCGCCGTCACCCTGGGCCTGGGCTACCCGCTGGGCCCCTTAGCCATGGGCAACCGCTGGGGCCCGACCAATGTGCTGGAGGTCCTTTTTAACATGCAGACCGTCTATGGCGATCCGCGCTACCGCCCCTCACCCTGGCTGCGCCGCCGCGGCGCCATTGGCCTGTCCTTGTTGCAGGAAGAAAGTTAAGCCATGGCCGCCTCACTCAAGAGCACCAGCGACGGTGCCACTCTGATCCTGACCATCAGCAATCCCGAGCAGCACAACGCCCTGGGGCCTGACATTTATGCGGCCGGCGTGGAGGCCATCAACGCGGCCGAGAACAACCCCGATGTACGCAGCGTGGTGATCGCCGGCGAAGGCAGCCTGTTCAGCTCCGGCGGCAATTTGCGACGTCTGCAGGCGGTGCGGCAGGGCCAGCTAGACCTGCAGCGCCAAACCCTGGAAAGCCTCAGCACTTGGGTCGAGGGCATACGCAGCTTCCCCAAGCCCGTCATTGCAGCGGTCGAGGGCGGGGCCGTCGGTGCCGCGTTTTCACTGGCATTGGCCTGCGACTACATGGTGGCCGCCGACAACGCCTACTTTTTCATGGCGCACAGCAAAGTCGGGCTTTCACCCGACGGCGGTGGTGCCTGGCAACTGGCGCGCGCCCTGCCCCGGGCCCTGGTCACCGACGCGCTGATGCGCGGCACCCGGCTGAACGCTGACCTGCTGGCCCGTCACGGCCTGATCCACCAACTCGTTCCCCCCGGCCAGGCGCTGGGCAGCGCATTGGCACTGGCCAGCGAGCTCAACAGCCGTGCCAGCAATGTGATGGCCAGCATCAAGGAACTGGTCGGCACAGCAGAAAATCAGGACTTCAGCACCTACCTGGTTCAGGAGGGTGAGCTGTTCATGCGCAACCTGGTTCACGACAACGCCGGCGAGGGCATCAGCGCGTTTCTCGAAAAACGATCTGCCCGCTTTCAATAGAGTCGCCGGGGCGTCAGGCACAGGCCCCTCTTAGCTCAAACCAGTCACCGAAACGACAGGCCATGGACGATCCCATTCTTACGATAGAAGAAAGGTCGGCAATCAATGCCGGCATCTGGTTTTCTTCGCTTTCACCCTCCCTGCGACACGACATTCTTCGATGCGCTTACGTCAAACGCTACCGAGACGGCGACCTGATCGCCGCTCGCGGCGACACGCCCCAGGAATGGATGGCATGCGCCAAGGGAGCGGTGCGTGTGAGCTCTACCTCGGTAACGGGCAAGCAAATCATCCTGACCTATATCGAGCCGGGCATCTGGTTTGGCGATGTCTCGATCTTCGATGGCGATGCGCGTACCCACGACGTCTACGCCCATGGCGAGACCACCTTGCTGTGCGTGGCCCGCGCCGACTTTCAGAAAGTGCTGACCCAGCACGTCGAGTTCTACCAGGCCATGCTGCGCCTCAATGCCCGCCGCATCCGCCAACTCTACGGTCTGGTCGAAGACCTCAACACCCTGCCCCTGCGCGCCCGCCTGGCCAAGCAACTGGTACACCTGGTGCGCAGCTACGGCGTGCCCTGCCTGTCCGACAGCAGCGATACCCGCATCGGCCTGCAACTGGCTCAGGAAGAGTTGGCGCAATTGCTGGGAGCCTCGCGCCAGCGGGTCAATCAGGAACTCAAGACCATGGAGCGCGAGGGCATCATCCGCATCGAGCCGGCCGGCTTGGTGGTGCGCGATCGGCAGGCGCTGACACGGATCGGCGAAGCCGAGATCGAGCGCTGAATCCTCCAACACATAGCCGCTGGGCCGGGTTCGCGAGCGCGCAAGACGTGCCCGTCAGCCAGAGCACGCCAGGGGAACTTTGCCAGCCATGAACCACCAAGACAGCTACAGCGGCACCAAGCCGGTGAGTGCGCAGCATCAGATCGACCTGCAGGCCCTGGCACGGTATCTTGAAGCACATTTGCCCGGCTTTGCCGGCCCGCTGCAGGCCGAGCTCTTCAAGGGCGGGCAGTCCAACCCCACCTACAAGCTCAGCACACCCAGCAGGTCTTATGTGATGCGGTCCAAGCCCGGGCCTGCGGCCAAGCTTTTGCCCTCGGCCCATGCCATTGAGCGCGAATTTCGCGTCATGCATGCGCTAGCAGCCAGCCCTGTTCCGGTGGC
>JBILDR010000128.1:0-9819 GCA_044352515.1 Polaromonas sp. | reverse complement strand
AAATTTAATTTCAAGGTACTAATATCGCTCTGCAAAATCCCGTCTTCGAAAGCAGCAGTCTTTAGCCGGAAGGAGCTCGCGACGTGGCGGGCCGTGGCGATCCATAAGCCTTTGACTCACAAAGGTTTTTAGATTGCTCACTTCCTTCGCAATGACAAGAGTGGACTTATGCAGACCTTCCCTAGAACTTTACTGGTTGGAGTTGAAGCCCAGACTGTTCTTCAGGCCGGCCCGGACATTGTTGGAGTCGCCAACCATGGATTGCATGATGCTAAATTGGCTCATATACCGCTCCAGCGACTTGGCCAGTCTGGTCTCCAACTGGATCAACTGGTCCTTATAACGCGTGACTTCCTTGGTGCTGGCGTCGATTTGATTCTGAATTCTTCCCTTACCGTATTTCGGCATGAGGACGTCGATGGCAGCCAAGGTATCACCAGCCAACCCCTTCTTGCTGGTACTGGCCGGACTGCTTGTAAAAAGACGTACCACTTGATCAAAGTTTTCCGTTAGCCTCTGGGTCAGCACCCTATCGGATTTGATGGTCATGCGCCCGTCGAGTCCAACCGAGATTCCCATGGAAGAAATGGCATTAACGCTGGCGTTGTCCCTATCTGAAAGCTGTAGGGCCGATCGGATCTGATTGCGCACGGTCTGCAAGAGTCCATCACCGGCCAGCGAGCCCCCCAAGGTCTCTACTTCGCTCTTACTGTTGCCCAACTCCTTCAGCGCTTCGACGAAATCGTTGTAGCTGGACACCAGCGCATTGATATTGTCTTTGGCGACCTGAACGTCTCTCGTGAGGCTGATTTTTGCGGGTGAACTCGTCACACCATTGAGCTCCAGGGTCACGTTGCTGATGGCGCCGGTAATGCTGTTGGTGGGCCGTGTAATCAACTGCCCGTCCACCATTACCCGCGCATCAGCCGCCTCGGCCAAGAAATCCTTTTGCAATACAGGCGGCTGCGCAGGGGGGTTTTGAGAAGACAGGTAGGTCGATGAATCGATCGCCAGGGTGAAGGCCTGGTCATTGCCCTTTGGCCCCTGTACCTCGATCACGTACTGAGAAACCCCTTTTGTATTGACGCGTACCAATTGCGCACTGATTCCAGTGCTGTTGGCCGTCGCGTCCTGGTTCACAGCATCCACAATGGCCTGTGGCGTTGCCGTGCTCACATCGATCAATCGCGGCTGGCCATTGCCCTGTTTCAACTCCAACTTGAAGGGCCCATCGGCAATGGACTGAGTCGTACTTTCAAATCCCGCACTCCTGCTGAGCTGTGGACTGGCCAAACTCAATACGCTCACAGAATGACTACCCACGCTGGCGCCGCTCTGCGCGACAGCAGTCAGTGCAGCCGGCTGGCTGCTGGATACAGCGAGGCTCCCAAAGCTCTCAGGATTGGCCAGCTTTTCCATGCTGGCCCGCAATGGCCTGAGGTAAGACAAAATTGCACCATATCCCGAGATCTTGGCCTCGGACTTTTGAACCTTCTGGTCAATCCTGTCCTTGAATGGCTTGCGTTCAGCTTCTATCAGGCTTTCGGCAAGTGACTTGATGTCGATGCCCGAGCCAGCACCGAGGGAAGAGACGATGCTAGAGGAATTGATGGTCACGGGATTGCCTCGGGAAAAAACGCTTCATTCGTGTTCGACGCGACGCTGATAAACTTGAGTCACGCCAGTTCATCGCAAATAGTTGAATAGACTGAGCTGCGACACCTTGCTGAAACTGCTCTGCGCGGCCTCCAAAGACAACATCTGTTTATTCATAGCACTGATGGCCTTGGCATAGTCCAGATCCTGTACGCCAGACAAGGTCTGTTTGAGAGTGAGCAGGATGTCTTCTGCGATGGTACTTTGGCGATCTAGAATGGCTTGGTCAGACCCAATATTGGCTTGAGCCAGAATCAGACCATCGAGCATCTGTTCGACCTCACCGTTGGCTCGCTGCATCCTTACCTTGTCAGAGCTTTTAATTGCATCAACGATGTCGTCAAAGGCTTCAAAAAAGCCCACACCCTGACTCTGCTCCCCACCATCGCTGCGCAAGACCCGCACAAACACCTCCGAGCCTGGACGATTAATAGGCAGTGAGCGCTGATCGCCGACCATCACCTCCATCAGGGTCTGATCGCCTTGATAGAGGGGCGTGCCTTGCGGATCGTCCTCCGGTGGAACAAATGGCGGCTGCCCGACCCGGCTGCCTGCGAACAGGTAGTTGCCAGTGGTGTCCTGGGTATTGGCGGTGCTTAGCAACTCCTCGCGCAGCCCATTGAGTTCGGCTGCAATGGACAGCCGGTCTGAGGCGCTGACAGTGTCATTACTGGCCTGAACCACCAATTCCTTGACACGGTGCAGCAGATTGACCGAATTGGCCACCCCGCCCTCTTCCAACTGAAGACGCGTCTTGATCAGGTTCATATTGCTGAGGTAGCTGTCATGTCGGACCTGCAAGGAGTTAAGCCTGGCGATGGCAGCCGCCTGATTGGGCGCATCGCTGGGCTTCTCCACTTGCCTGCCCGTGGCCAACTGAGCCTGCGATTTGACCAGTTGACCTTGCACCGTGCTCATCTTGTCGGCCGCACGGTTAAAGAGCAAAGATGTAGAAATCTTCATGAGAGTCTCTCCGATCAGGCGATCTGCAGCACCGCATCAAACAACTGCGACGCCGTCTGCATCACCTTGGCCGAGGCCTGGTAGGCTTGCTGAAAGCGAATCAGATTGGCAGCCTCTTCGTCCAGGTTGACGCCCGAGACTTTGTCGCGTGCCTCAGCGGCCTGGTCGCGCACCACCGTCAGTGCCTCCTGCGCAATGACAGCCTGGCGCGAGATATTGCCCATCTCATTGACGTGATCGATGTAGGCCGCGCCTATGGTCTTGCTGCCGCCCACCATCTTGAAGCTTTCCAGGCCGGCCAGGGCGCGCATGTTGTCGTTGTTGCCGGCGCCGTCCTGGTTACCGTCGAGCACAAAGCGGTCGCCGATCTTGGGCACATTGCTCAGGCTAATGGCCAGGCCTCTAAACACAATGCCGCCGCCGGGCTGCTCGGCGCTGAGCAAATTGGGGTTGAGCTCGCGCTCAGCCATCACGGTATCGGTGGTCTTGTCGGTGATGCGGTAACGCAGCATGCCGGCCAAGCCACCGGCGATGATCTCAACTTCCATGGGCTGCGTACGCAGCGAGGGCGCCAGCGCCGCAGGCTGGCCAGCAAAAGCGGCCGAGACCTTGGCCCGGCTGCCTGCGGTGTCGCTGGCAAACACCACCACATCGTCGGCCACCGTACCGCGCAAATAGGCCGCGGTGCGTATGCCCAGTTTGGCCAAGTCGCTTGGTGTTCC
Source organism: Polaromonas sp. (assembly GCA_044352515.1). Classification (GTDB taxonomy): domain Bacteria; phylum Pseudomonadota; class Gammaproteobacteria; order Burkholderiales; family Burkholderiaceae_C; genus Polaromonas. The sequence goes on along the minus strand of JBILDR010000128.1, from coordinate 6,478 downwards.
CGAGCCAAAGCCAAATTCGAGGGAGGTAGCGCCCTGGGCATTGACCAGTGCGCGGGTGATTTCAATCTGGCCGCCATAGCTCTTGGCCTCGATGCCCAGCGCGTTGTTGCCCGACAAGGGACCGATGGCAATAGGCTGGCCCTCTTGGCCGGTGATATTACTCAGCACCAGCTCGCCCTCGGGCGAGACCTGGGCCAGCACCTGGGTTTGCGAGCTGACCGCGTTGATCTGCGCCATCCAGGCCTCGGCCGTGGCCGGCACCACCGAGGGCCTGAGAACTGGCACGGTATTGATCTGCAAGGAATTGGCGTTCTTGAGGTTGACGCCAGGCACCCGGATTTCGGTAAAGGCGCGGGCTGAAATACCTTGCGCGGGCACCAGGCCAGAGGCCCAGTCGTTGATCCACTGGGCCACCTCGTCGGCCTGGACGCTGGCGCCAGCCGGGCTCAAGGCGGGAAGCGGCAAACCATTGAGCGTCAGGGTTCCAGCGCTCAGCCCTGCGAAGTCGGCCGCCAGCCTCCCCCCGGTCAGCACCGCCGGTGCGGGCTCGGGCGCGATGGTGATGCCCAGCTTGGCCAGGTCGCTGGGCTTGCCAGAACCATAGCCGATATCGACAGCGGTACCACCCGCGGGGTTGCCCACCGCGCGCACGATTTCCACCTGCCCGCCATAGGTCTTGGACTCCAGGCTCAGGGCGTTGTCGCTACCGGCCGGGCCCAGGGTGATCGCCCGCCCCTCATAACCACTCAGGTTGCCCAGCAGCAGTTCGCCGCTGGCCGAAGCCTGGGCGACCACCTTGGTTTGGGCGCTGAGGGCATTGATTTTGTGCACCCAGGCATCTGCACTGGCCAAGCCCAGGGCAGGCCTGTCGATGTTGATGCCATTGATCTGCAGCGTGTTGCTGTTTTTCAGGTTGGCAGCAGGCACACTGATGTCGTTATAGGCCCGTGCCGAGATACCCTGAGAAGGCGTCTGCGCGCTGGCCCAGTCATTGATCCAGGCGGCCACATCGGTGGCCTGCACCGTCGCCCCAGCAGGAACCAGGGCAGGCAAGGTCTGTCCATTGATTTTGAGGGCACCAGCCGGCAGGCCGGTCAAGCCGCTGGCCACTCGGTCGGCACTGGAATCACCGGTCACCGCATTGCCCAGGGCGTCAAAGCGCTGCAGGCTGCGCTGCTCCGCCCTGGCGCCGTAAAACACTTGCATGTCCTTATAGCCACTGGCACCAGAGGCGCCCAGGTACTGATCGCTGTAAGTCGCGCCAGCAACCATGGCCGGCTGACCCATGAGCATGGATTGCTGGCTCTGCGACAGCGGCGCGCCCAGCAAATGCCGGCCGTCGCGGGTGATCAGCTGCAACTGCTGGTCCCCACTGGCCTCATTGAGGTAGATGGTCACGTCCTTCATGCCCGCTTGCACGGTGGTCACCGCGGCCAGCGGAGCGGCACTGCCCAGCTCCACCGTCCTGGCCGCTGAAGGGTGAGGATTGTTGACCAACACATCGCTGAGCGGTGGCGGTACGGCCAGCGCTGGCTCCTTGAAGCTCACGGTGGCATCGGCCAGGCCGGTGTTGAGAGAATTTTCAATCACCCGAAACTGCGCCGCCGCAGCAATGCGCATAGGATCGTCGATGGCCACACTCACCGCACCGGCCGGGTTTTGCGCGGCCGGGTCAATCCTGAACAGATCACCGGCAGCCTGGCCATAGGCGTCGATACCGCTGCGGTGCTGGCGGTTGACCTCGTCGACAAAGGTACGGGCAATGAAATTGACCGCACCGCGGGTCGCTTCAAGCACCTGATCACGAAAGGTCAGCAGGCCGGCGAGCTTGCCGCTGGTCACACTGGACAAGAGCGCCGGCTTGGCGCCATAGGGGTCGAGCATCAGACCGATGCGCTCGGGCGCGGCCACATTGGAGGTGTAGTCGACCCGGATCGCGTTGACGCCAGAAACAATCAGATCCTTGTCGGCGGTCCCCCCCAGGGCAACATTGACCGCGCCGCTGGCTGAAAACGAAGTCCGTATGCCCACCAGCTCAGACAGCTGACGCAGCAGCCGGTCGCGCTGGTCGAGCAGCTCCGAGGGCTGCTTGGACGCCAGGCTCACCTTGGCCAGTTGCCCGTTGACCGCAGCCAGCTGGCTCGACAGCGTGTTGATCTCGCCCAAGCCGGCGATCACCACCTCGCGGGTTTCGGTATCAACCATGTCGAGCTGGCTGGAGATCTGCCCAAAACGGGCGGTCACCGCCTCAGCCCCCCGATAGAGCTCACCGCGCAAGACGGTGGAGGCCGGGTCTGTGGTCAAGGCCCGGGCCGAGGCAAAAAACTGGTCGAGCGAGCTGGTCAGGCCAGCACTGTCGCTGCCCATGATGTCAATCACCCGGTTGGCGTAGTCGACCATCGGCTGCTGACTGGCCAGCTCGCTGGTGCTGGTGCGCAGATTGCCTTCGGCAAACGCGTCGTACTGACGCTTGACGCGGTCAAACACCACGCCGCTGCCGATATAGGCGGTACCGAGCTGACGGGGCGTGCCGGCATTGATCTCCACCGACTGCCGGGTGTAGCCGTCGGTGGAAACATTGGCAATGTTGTTGCTGACCGTCCCCAGCGCGAGCTGGTAGGCGGTCACCGCATTGCCGGCAATGCCCAGAAAATCGCTCACCGGCTCACTCCCAGACCCAGCTTGGCCGGGTTAATGGCCATCGGCCCGCCCGGGCGCTTGAGCGGATCGAAGACCTGCGGCGCGCCCTGCAAGGACATAGGCAGCACCGGCGCATCCAGGCGGCGTACGCTGGCTTTGTCCGAGGTGCCCGCTTCACGGGCCTGCAGGGCCTCAGCGGTGCTGAGGCTGCCCATCTGCCGCTCTTGCGACTGCACCAGCATGTCGGCCAGGCCCATGGAATTGCGCTTGGCCATGGCCACCGACACCTCGCGGTCGAACATGCCTTCGAAGGTTTCGGTGTGCTTGCTGTCCACCAGATCGCTCTTTTCGATGGATTCGCGCATGGACTTCATCATCATCTGCAGAAACATCGCCTCGAACTGCTGAGCGGTCTCGCGCAGGGCGGCCTTGCCGTCGCGCGCAGCCTGCCCCTTGAGCTCGCCCAGGCCCTGGAAGTCCAGGTAAGAGCGGGCGTTGGCGTTGTTGACCGGTTCCATGATGAAGACGCTCCAGTATTAATTCGTCAGATCACGAGCAGCTCGGCGCGCAAGCTGCCTGAGGTCTTGAGGGCTTCAAGGATGGCAATCAGGGCCGAGGGCGATGCGCCTACCTGATTGACCGCGTCCACAATTTGCCGCAGGTCCACCCCGGGCTGGAACAGGAACATCGGCTTGTTGGGCTCATTGACCGCCACCTCGGCGTTTTGCACGCCGGCAGTCTGGCCACCGGCCAAGGGGTTAGGCTGCGAGATCTCATTGGTGGCCGAAATCGCCACCGAAATCGTGCCGTGCGACACCGCAGCGGCCGAGACCCGCACATTGCGGCTGATCACCACCGTGCCGGTGCGCGAGTTGACCACCACCCGCGCCGGCGGCTCGCCCGGCTGCACATCGATGTTTTCAACCATGCTCATGAAGGCCACACGCTGGCTCAGATCGGCCGGTGCGCGTACCGCCACCGACACGCTGTCTAAGGCCTGCGCCACACCCGCGCCAAAGCGCGAATTGATCGCATTGACGATGGCCGACATGGTGGTGAAGTCGCCCTCACGGATATTGAGAATGAGCTGCTCGGCCGTGGCAAAGGGACTGTCGACCATGCGCTCGACGGTGGCACCACCGGGCACCCGGGCCGAAGTGGGCACGCCAATGGCGACCTTGGTGCCAGCGGCGGCGGCGTCAATGCCGGTGGCCGTCAGCGCGCCCTGGGCCAGGGCGTACACCTCGCCGTCCACGCCGCGCAAGCTGGTCAGCAGCAGGCTACCACCGCGCAAGGCGGTGGCCTTGCCGATGGCCGAGACATTGATGTCGATCTTCTGGCCCGGCTTGGCAAAGCCCGGCAGTTCGGCGGTGACCATCACCGCCGCCACGTTCTTGATGTCCATCTTGCCGCCGGAGCTGGCCGTCTCGAAGTCAGCCAGCGCGCCCTCCAGGGCCACGCCCATGCGGCCGAGCATGGCCTTCATGCTCTGTGCGGTAAAGGACACATCGGCGCCGTCGCCGGTGCCCTGCAGGCCCACCACCAGGCCGTAGCCAATGAGCTGATTGGTGCGCTTGGCCGCCACCGTGGTCAGATCCTTGATGCGGTCGGCGCGGGCAGTGGTCGGCAGCAAGGCCATGGCCAAGCCGGCGACAGCCAGGACGGTGGAGATCCAGCGTTTCATGTCGGTGTCCTTAGAAGGGCCAGAGCTTGAGCAAGGCGCTGGTCGCCCAGCCCGGCTTGGAGGCAGCAGCCAGATCGCCGGTGCCGCGGTAGGTGATTTGGGCGTTGGCCAGCCGGCGCGATTGCACGGTGTTGTTGGGCGCCACATCGTCGGGGCGTACCACGCCCGCAACCTGGATGACTTCGGCGCCTTCGGTCAGGGCCAGCTGCTTTTCGCCGCGCAGCACCAGATTGCCGTTGGCCAGCACCTCCACCACCATCACCGCCACCGAGCCCTCCAGGCTGGCTTGCTGGTCGGCCGTGCCTTTGCCGGACGAGGCGATGTTGGCGTTTCGAACATCGATGCCACCGACGCCCAGGTTCCTGAGCCTGCTGGTCAGGCCCAAGGGCACCACATCGTTGCTGCCCTTGCGGTTGACCTCGGTATTGGCGGTGCGGGCGGCCTGGGTGGACTCGTTGAGCAAGACGGTGATCACATCGCCGGCCTGGTATTTGCGGCCGCGGCCAAAAAAGTTGTCGCTGATGCGGCTGTGATAGATCGCCCCGGTGACGGCCACGGGCCTGTCCTGCGCCACCGGGATGACCGGGGCAAAGTCGGGGCTGTGGGTCAAGGGCTGCGGCGGCAGCACGGTGCAGCCGCCGAGCAGGGCCAAGGTCGACAAAGCGAAGAGTATTTTCATGACAAGGCCTTGGGGTCAGAGGTTGTTGTTGATGAACTTCAACATGCCATCGACCGCTTGAATGGCCTTGGAGTTGATTTCATAGGCACGTTGCGTCTCGATCATGCTGACCATTTCTTCGACCACGTTCACGTTCGATGCTTCCATCGAACCCTGCAAAATCGTGCCGGCGCCGCCCTGCCCGGGCACCAGCACCTGGGGCGCGCCAGAGGCGGGGGTTTGGCGCAGCAGGTTCTGACCGAGAGACTGCAAGCCACTCGGATTGACGAAGCGGGCGATCTGAATCTGGCCGAGCACCTGATTGCCACCCCCGTTGAGCTCCACCGACACGGTGCCGTCGCGGCCCACCGTCAGGGCCGAGGCGTTTTGGGGCACGGTGATGGCCGGCTGCAGCAGTGCGCCGCTGGAGGTCACCAGCTGACCGGTGTTGGACAGCTTGAAACCACCGTCGCGGGTGTAGGCCAGGGTGCCGTCGGCCTGGGCAATCTGGAAGAAGCCGCCGCCGGCAATGGCCAGATCCAGCGGATTCTGGGTGGTCACCATATTGCCCTGAGCATGGATCTTCTCGGTGGCCACCACCCGCACGCCGGTACCGAGCATCAGGCCTGTGGGGGCCTGGGAGTTGGCGTCGGTCTGGCCGCCGGCCTGCCGCACGTTTTGGTAGAGCATGTCCTCAAACACCGCGCGGTCGCGCTTGAAGCCAGTGGTATTGACGTTGGCCAGGTTGTTCGAGATGACGTTCATCCGGGTCTGCTGGGCATCCAGGCCCGTCTTGGCCACCCACATCGATGCATCCATGTTCAGCTCCTTCCTAAGTATTCAAAATTCATCGCCATCAGCTGCCGAGCTTGAGCATCGATGCCCCTTGCTCGTCGCCGGTCTTGCTTTCCTTGATGATGCGCACCTGCTGCTCGAAGCTGCGGGACTGGTCCATCAGCTTGATCATCAATTCCATGGCATTGACATTGCTGCCTTCGAGCGCCTTGGCGGTCAGCCAAGGACGCTGCGTGCCATTGGTAATGTCAGCACCCTCGCTGCCGATCACCTGAAACAGGCCGTCTTCGCGGCGCTCGAGCTGGGCCTGGCTGGCGTCGCGCATCATGATGCGGCCCACCTGCACGCCCGGATCGGCCATCTGCGCCTCACTGACCGCAAAAATGCTGCCGTCCGGGTTCACATAGACCTTGCTGCCCGAGGGCACGGTGACCGGTTGCCCGTCCTCGCCGCGCACCACATAGCCCGACCCGTTTTGCAACACCCCCGTGCTGGTGACTTGCAAATCACCGCGCCGGGTGAAGGCCAGCTTGCCATCGCGGGTGCTGACCCCCATCACGGTTTGGTCGTTCAAGGACACGTCCAGATCGCGCCCGGTGACCATCACCGTGCCCGGACGCATCTTGACGATGTCCGAGCTGATGGCCTGCGGCTGCAGACGCGTCTCCAGACCGGGGCCTTCGACCTTGATGGCGCGCATG
>JBILDR010000326.1:0-2858 GCA_044352515.1 Polaromonas sp. | reverse complement strand
GTTCAAAGCGCACTGCTGGAGGTGATGCAGGAAAGGCAGGTCACCATCGCGGGCCAAAGCCATCCGGTGCCGCGCCCGTTTCTGGTGATGGCCACCCAAAACCCGATCGAGACCGAGGGCACCTACCCGCTGCCCGAGGCGCAGGTGGACCGTTTCATGATGAAGGTGCTGGTCGACTACCCGAGCGATGAGGAGGAGTACGTCATCGTCGAGCGCATGATCGGCCCCAAGGTGGAGGTCAGCGCGGTGGCCAGCATTGAGCAAATCGCCGCCTTGCAGGCAGAGTGCCGCAAGGTCTATGTGGATCCTTCGCTGCTGCACTATGCGGTGCGGCTGGTCTCGGCCACCCGCTACCCGCAACGCCATGATCTGGCTGACCTCAAGCGGCTGATCACCTTTGGCGCCAGCCCGCGCGCGACGATTGCCCTGACCGAAGGCGCCCGCGCGCTGGCTCTGCTGCGCGGCCGCAGCTATGTGCTGCCCGAAGACATGAGTGATCTGGTGCCCGATGTCCTGCGCCACCGCTTGGTGCTGTCGTATGAGGCCCTGTCGGAGGGCCTGGACAGCGACACGGTGATCGCGCGCATCATGGCCAAGATCGCAGCGCCGGCCAAGCCACTCGAGCATGACAAGCTGGCTGCCTAAGCTGCTGCGCGGCGCTGCGCCGACGCCTGCGCCGGTGCCAGCGCCTGCGCCCTTGGTCGAGCGCGCCGAAAACCTGCTGCGCCGGCTGGAATGGACGGTGCTGCGTCGCCTCGACGGCCTGCTGCAGGGCCATCACCGCACCGTGATGCGGGGCCAGGGCATGGACTTGGCCGACCTGCGCGAATACCAACACCACGACGATGTTCGGCACATCGACTGGAACCTGACCGCACGCATGGACCAGCCACACGTGCGGGTGTTTACCGAAGACCGTGAGATGAGCGCCTGGTTCCTGCTCGACCTCAGTGGCTCGGTTGACTTTGGCTCAGGCCAGCAGCGCAAGAGCGACCTGGCCCAGGAGCTGGTGGCGGTGCTGGCGCGCATGCTCACCCGCGAGGGCAACCGGGTCGGCGCCATGATTTACCGCTCGCAGGTTGACGCGGTCTTGCCGGCCCGAGGCGGGCGGCCGCAGGTGTTGCAACTGATGCACCTGCTGCGCCAGCGCCCCGCTCAGGTGAGCAGCGCCCCAACCCGGCTGCATGACCTGCTGCGCACCGCAGCCCAAGGCATACGCCGTCGCTCAACGATTGTTCTGGTGTCCGACTTCATCAGCGAGCCTGGATGGGAGCAGGCCCTGGGCCTGCTGGCCCAGCGTCACGATGTGGTGGCGGTTCGCCTGTATGACCCGCTGGAGATGGACCTGCCCGACATCGGTCTGCTGCCCCTGCGCGATGCCGAAACCGGTCAGACCCTGTGGGTAGACACCCATGACAAGCGCTTTCGGCGCCGTTTTGCCGAGCTCGCCCAGGCACGCGAGCAAAACCTCAGGCTGGCGCTGGCGCGCAGCGGCGTCGACGCGTTGGAGCTGCGCACCGACGACGACCTGCTCGATGCCCTGGTGCGTTTTTGCCAGTTGCGCAAACGCCGGCTGCGCGGACCCGGCGGCAGCTTGCAAGCGGCCTAAGGCCCTGTCCGACCCACACCCCGTCCCCCGCCCATGACTTTCTTTTGGCCCGATCTCCTGTGGTTGCTGCTGCTCCTGCCAGCCTTGGTACTGCTTTACCTGTGGCTGATGAAGCGCAAGCGGCAAGCGGCCTTGCGCTATGCCAGCCTGGCCATGGTGCGCGAGGCCATGGCGGGCAGCAGCAGCTGGCGCCGACACCTGCCGCCGCTGCTGTTTCTTTTGGCCCTGGGCGCCCTGCTGCTGGCCTCGGCCCGGCCCTTTGCCACCATCCGCCTGCCCTCGCAGCAGGAAACCATCGTGCTGGCCATGGATGTCTCGGGCAGCATGCGGGCCACCGACGTCGAGCCCAACCGGTTGGTGGCGGCCCAGAACGCGGCCAAGGCCTTCCTCGCTGATTTGCCCAGGCAGGTGAAGGTGGCGATCGTGGCCTTTGCCGGCACCGCCTCGGTGGTGCAGCCGGCCACCGTCAACCGCGAAGATCTGGTGGCGGCGATCGACAAGTTCCAGATGCAACGCGGGACTGCCATCGGCAATGGCATCGTCATGTCGCTGGCCGAGCTGTTCCCCGATGCCGACATCGACCTGTCGAAGATGCAATACGGCAGCCGACCGCAAGGCGCCAGCCTGGATGACAAGGCCAAGGCGGCCAAAAAAACCTATGAGCCGGTGGCGCCCGGCTCCAATGGATCAACGGCCATCATCTTGCTGACCGACGGGCAGCGCACCACCGGCGTGGATCCGATGGAGGCGGCCAAGCTCGCCGCCGACTACGGCGTGCGGGTCTATACCGTGGGCGTGGGCACGGTCAATGGCGAAACCATAGGCTTTCAAGGCTGGTCGATGCGGGTCAGGCTGGACGAGGAATCGCTCAAGGCCATCGCGGCCAAGACGCAGGCCGAGTATTTTTATGCCGGCACTGCGCAGGACCTCAAAAAGGTCTACACCTCGCTGAGCTCCAAGCTCACCATGCAGAAAAAAGACACCGAGATCTCCGGCCTGCTGGCCCTGGTCGGCGCTGCACTGGCCCTGCTGTCGGCCGGCCTGTCCATGCTTTGGTTCAACCGCATCGCCTGAGGTCGCAGCGGCGGCAACTGGCCAGCTGATCAGGCGGCCACCAGACGACCCTGAAGCAGGCGCAGGCGCTGCTGACAGCGGCCAGCCAGAGCCTCGTCATGCGTCACCACGACAAAGGCGGTGCCCTGCTCTCGGGCGAGCTGCAGCATCAACTCAAACACCATCGCGGCCGTGC
>JBILDR010000127.1:0-9964 GCA_044352515.1 Polaromonas sp. | reverse complement strand
TCGTCAAAGTCGCGGGCGTCCTCGCCGTCGATGGTGAGCAGGGCGATATCGGTCAGGTCGACCCGATCGGCCTTGTCGCCCGGCCGCACGCCGTCGGGCAGGGTCCGCGCCAGGGCCAGGGCCTCATCGCTGAACTCATGGGGCACGCCGTACTTGCGCACCGCAATCTCGATCTCCATGCCGGGGTCGTCGATTTCGCCCAGCACTTCCTTGACCCGGCCGACCGGCTGTCCAAACAGCGCCGGCGGCTCGGTCAACTCGACCACCACCACCTGGCCGGCGCGCGCCGTGCCAATGGCATGCTTGGGGATCAGCACGTCCTGACCGTAGCGCTTGTCTTCAGGCGCGACCAGCCAGACACCGCCCTCCTGCAGCAGGCGCCCAATGATGGGATTGGGCGAGCGCTCGAGGATCTCGGTCACGCGCCCTTCGGGCCGGCCCTTGCGATCGAGGCGCACCACGCGGGCCTTGACCCGGTCCTTGTGCAAGACCGCGCGCATTTCATTGGGCGGCAGGTAAATGTCGGGCTGCGCATCGTCGCGCTGCACGAAGCCGTGGCCGTCACGGTGGCCAAACACCGTGCCTTCGAATTCGGTCAGCAGGGACGTTGCGGCAGCGGTGGGGGAATGGTTTGTCTTGATGGGTTTTCTCTCGTGAACTGGCAGAGCCAGCAGAACTGGGACAGCGGGGTGTCCGATAAATTTAAGCGCTAGGCGCAAACCCGCTGACGTAAATGGTACACTGCCGGCCGTTGCCCAGGTGGCGGAATTGGTAGACGCACTAGTTTCAGGTACTAGCGCTGAGAGGCGTGGAGGTTCGAGTCCTCTCCTGGGCACCATCTCATAACTTGATTCTTGCGAAGAAGAGTAGCAAGACGAGCAAGCAAACTAAAAAGCCGCTGAAAACTCAGCGGCTTTTTTCTTGGTCCGGACTCCATGAAACCCGTTCGGTCCGTTGCCCTCCTTCAAATTCTCTTTAAATCGGCAGCGCCACCAGATCGTGGCCCTCGGTGCCGACGATGCGAGCCGACGTGAACTGCCCCACCTTGAGCGTCTTGCTGATTTTTTGCGGCGGCAAAAGGCGCACCAGCCCGTCGATCTCGGGCGCATCGGCATAGCTGCGGCCGATACCGCCCTTGCGACCGAGCGCAGGCGCCGAATCCACCAGCACCTGCATGGTCAGACCGACGCGCTCTCGCAGCTTGGCGGTGGAGACCTCTTCGGCCACAGCCATAAAGCGCGCACGCCGCTCCTCGCGCAGCGCCTCGGGCACCGGGTCGGGCAAGGCATTAGCAGCTGCGCCCTGCACCGGGCTGTAGGCAAAGCAGCCGGCCCGGTCAATCTGCGCCTGCCACATGAAATCGAGCAGGTGCTCGAACTCAGCCTCGGTCTCGCCCGGGAAGCCCACAATAAAAGTACTGCGTACCACCAGCTGTGGGCAGCGCTCGCGCCACTTTGCCAGACGCTCCAGATTCTTTTCGCCGCTGGCAGGCCGCTTCATGCGCCTGAGCACATCCGGGTGGCTGTGCTGCAGCGGCACATCCAAATACGGCAGCACCAGGCCGTCGGCCATCAAGGGGATGATCTCGTCAACGCTGGGATAGGGGTAGACGTAGTGCAGACGCACCCAGGCGCCGTGCGGTGCGGCCAACTCGCCCAGCGCGCGGACCAGCTCGAGCGTGCGGGTCTTGAGCGGCCTGCCGTCCCAAAAGCCGGTGCGGTATTGCAGGTCCACGCCATAGGCCGAGGTGTCCTGACTGATCACCAACAGTTCCTTGACGCCGCCTTCAAACAGCGCCTGTGCCTCCTTGAGCACATCGCCAATCGGGCGCGAGACCAGATCGCCGCGCATCGAGGGGATGATGCAGAAAGTACAGCGGTGGTTACAACCCTCGCTGATCTTCAGGTAGGCATAGTGCCTGGGCGTGAGCTTGATGCCCGCCACACCCATGGGCTGGGGCACCAGGTCCACAAAGGGATCGTGGGGCTTGGGCAGGTTGCGGTGGACCGCGTCCATCACCTCGTCGGTCGCATGCGGCCCGGTGACCGCCAGCACACTCGGGTGCAGGCTTTGCACCAGGTTATCGCCGCCGTCGGCGGTCTTGGCACCGAGGCAGCCGGTAACAATGACCCGACCGTTATCCGCCAAAGCCTGGGCAATGGTATCGAGGCTCTCCTTGACGGCCTCGTCGATGAAGCCACAGGTATTGACGATGACCAGATCGGCGCCGTCAAAGGTCTTGGAGGTTTGATAGCCCTCGGCGCTCAGCCGGGTCAGGATGAGCTCGGAATCGGTCAGCGCCTTGGGGCAGCCCAGGCTGGCAAAGCCGACACGAGGCGGGGTCTGGGAGGCCCCAGCGCTGGGCAAGGAAAGGTCTGAACTCATCACCCGATTGTCTCAGACCAAGTCCAGGGCTTGGACAAGGCGCCAGCCAGGGACCTTGGCTGCGTCAGAGCCTCGTGTTTTTAGGGGAGCGCAGAATCCTGATGGCCGGCGACCAGCTTGGCCAGCAAGGCCGACATTTGAGCGCGTTCTGGCTCGTCGAGCGGCGCAAGCAGGCGGTGCTGGGTGTTACTGGCCGCCCGCCTCATTTTGATGGCCACCGCACGGCCCTCGGGCGTGATCCAAAGCCGCTTGCGACGGCGGTCCTGCGCATCGGGCTCGCGTCGCACCCAAGCCTTGCTCTCCAGGCGCCCGATGACCGAACCGGAAGTGGCCGCATCAAAAGCCACCCGGGCCGCCAGCGTGACCTGATCCTGCCCCGGTTCGTCGATCAAAGCATTGAGAATCGCGAACTGCACCGGGGTGACGCCAAAGCTGGCCGCCTCTTCCATGAACAAGGCCACCGCGATTTGGTGGGTACGTCGTATCAGGTGGGCGGGTGCCTTGGCAAAATCAAAACTCTTGGCCATAGGCACAAGTTTAAGGCGCAGTCACCGCCACCCCGGACCTGACGCCACAAAGTACGCTGGCCCGGCCCGATCGACACGGCTGCCCAAAAGCTGTTTAAATCCAGCATCCGCGCCATTACCGCCCCCCGACAAGGCCTTTGACCTCGCATGAATTACACCCATACTCCGCCCGATCTGGTCGCCGCCCCTGTGGTCGGCTCATCACAGTTGTTCCCAGTGCACAGGATTTACTGCGTAGGCCGCAACTATGTCGAGCATGCCAAGGAGATGGGCTTTACCGGACGCGAGCCGCCGTTTTTCTTTCTCAAGCCGGCCGATGCGCTGGTGGTGGTGCCCCAGGGCAGCACCGGGCAGATCGCCTACCCCAGCCAGACCCAGAACTTTCACCATGAGATTGAACTGGTGGTGGCGATTGGCAAGGGCGGCAAGAACATTCGCGCCGCCGATGCCCACCAACATATTTATGGCTACGCGGTCGGCCTGGACATGACCCGCCGAGATCTGCAAAACGAAATGAAGAAGCAAGGCCGCCCCTGGTGCATAGGCAAGGCCTTTGACCAGTCTGCGCCCATGGGTCCGATCACCCCGCTGGCCCAGGCCGGCCCCATCGAAACGGCCGAAATCTATGTCAAGGTAAGCGGCCAGGACCGGCAGCGCAGCACGATCGACAAGCTGATCTGGAATGTGGCCGAGACCATCGAGCATTTGTCGGCAGCCTGGGAGCTGCAAGCGGGCGATCTGATCTTCACCGGCACGCCCGAAGGCGTGGCCGCCGTCGGGGCTGGCGATGTGATGGAGGGCGGGATCACCGGCCTGGGCAGCCTGAGCGTCAAGGTGGTCTGAAACCAAAGCCCTGAGCCCCACACCATGCAACGCCCTGCCCTCAAGCACTGCCGCGAATGCGGCGCCAACCTGGTCTACCGGCTACCCGACGACGGGGATACACGGGAGCGGGCCATCTGCACCGCCTGCCAGACCGTCCACTATGAGAACCCGCTCAATGTCGTGGGCACCGTGCCCTGGTGGGGCCAGACCGGCGAGCAGGTGTTGCTTTGCAAACGCAATATCGAGCCGCGGCGCGGCAAATGGACCTTGCCCGCAGGCTTTATGGAGCTCGGCGAGACCACCGCCCAAGGAGCAGCGCGCGAAACCGACGAGGAAGCCGGTGCCAGCATTGAGATGCAGGAACTGTTCACCGTGATGAATGTGGTGCGGGTTGGCCAAGTCCACCTGTTTTACCGGGCCCGGCTGCTCAGTGACCACTTTCAGCCCGGCCATGAGACCATGGAAGCTCGGCTGTTTACGGAAGACACCATTCCCTGGGACGAGATTGCCTTTCGGACGGTGCGCGAGACGCTGGAGCGCTACTTCGACGATCGCCGCAAAGGCCAGTGGGGCATACACACGATAGACATCGCCTAAGACCCGCTCTGGCGGCACTTTCCCGCGTACTTGAAGCGCTGCAACTTGCCCTGCGCAGGAACGTCGTTGTAAGCAATCAACTCCATCGAGCCTCGCTTGATCAGCAAACTGGTCTCCTGAGCACTTGCGCGGTGTTTGCGACGGGCGCCCAACTCCGCCTCCGATGTCAGATTGGTGCCTTCATATTCCTCGGTCACCAAGGTACTGACCCGCATCTCGAAGGGTTTGGGGCCGATCACGGTGAAATACAGGTGTCGGCCAATAACCTGTAACTCGACGCCGACCCGCGCCGCGGTGGCCTTGCCCTCGGCATCAGCATACTTTCCCTCCACCTCGCACTGCAGTTTGAAGGGCTGCGCCCAGGCCATAGGGGTAGCAGCGGCCCACAACAGAGCCAGTAGCGACAAGAAACGCGCAGCGGTTTGCATCGGTTTGTTCTCCACGTAGGCCACTGTAGCAAAGGTGACCCGCACGCACAGGGGTGAAATTACCACCCTGCGCGGCCCAGGACACAATCAGCCATGGCCCTGGAAATCAATCATAAAGAAGTGCTGACGCCGCCGGTGCCCGCTGCGACCGTGGTGCTGCTGCGCGACAAGCCCGAGGGCATGCAGGTGCTGCTGCTCAAGCGGCACAGCAAATCCAATGTGCTCGGCGGCGCCTTCGTCTTTCCCGGCGGCAAGCTCGACAAACTCGACAGTCAGGTTGCCCATGCCGACCTCGACCAGCCCCCTTCGGCACTGCAGCAGGCCCTGGCCGAGGACGGGCTCGACGAGCCCACCGCCTGCGGTTTGCATGTGGCCGCCCTGCGAGAAACCTTCGAAGAGTGTGACCTCTTGCTGCACGGCCCCGATTGGGACGTTCAAGATGCGGACCTGGCACGCGCCAAGGTGCGCGAGCGCCTTTCGAGCGGCATGTCCTTCCTGCAGGCCATGGCAGACGCCGATCTGCGACCGCTACCCACCCTGCAGCTGCAGCCCTGGTCGCGCTGGATCACACCGCGCCGCCCGAGCATGATGGACAGGCGCTTCGACACCCGGTTTTTCGTGGCCATTGCGCCCGCCGATCAGCAAGCGCGCCACGACGAACATGAAATCACCGAAGCCTTGTGGCTGCGGCCCAACGAAGCCATGCAACGCTACTGGGAGGGCGAGTTGACGCTGGCGCCGGTGCAGTTGCTCACGCTGATGCAGGTCGGGCGGTATCGAAGGGCGGTGCAGGTCATGCAGGCGGCCCGCAGCCGCGCGCCGATGCAGGTCTTGCCCGAGCCCCATGACATCGACGGGCAGCGGGTGCTGTGCTACCCGGGTGATCCGGGTCATTCGGTGCGCGAGCCCGCCTGGGAGGGTCCAACCCGGATGACATTTCGCAATGGCCGCTTTGAGCCCGAAGGCGGCCTGCAAGCCTTGCTATCCTGAGAGCGGGATTTCTAATAAGTAATAACCCGTATAAATCGCTACAGATATTGCATTCTTACAACAATTCAGGGCAAACCTTAGATCCACCGCGCTGAGTCTGCATTAACCTTGGGCCCGCAGAACGTTGATTCCTTCGATCTGCGTTTCCTACAAATTGACTTTAAAAGGTTGACCCATGAAAGTTGTGATCTCCGCCATCATCGCCGCCTTCGCATTCATCGCTGTGCCCGCAATGGCCGCTGGCGACAAAGTTGCTGCCAAAGTGGACTGCAAGGACGCCAAGAACAAAGACCACGCTGACTGCAAGAAGAAGTAATTTTTCTTTGCGTCAAATCAAAGCCCGCCTCGTGCGGGCTTTTTCACGTCCGGTGGCGACCGGACATCCTGCAAACAATTGGCCGATTCAAAGGCGCTGGCGCGCGCGGCTCAAACGTTCATCCAGATACGCATCGTAGAAGTCGGGCTGATACACCCCTTCCATCCGATCGGCCAACTCCAGCCCGCCGGGCCCGAAAAACAGCAGGGTCGGTGCCAGCTTCACCTTCCACAAGCGGGCGAGCTCATCATGGCTGCTGGGTTGACCCTGCCAATCGCGCACGGCTCGGTTGCTTCTAAGATCGACCTGCACCACGGCCTGCCCCTCGGCCAGACGAGGCAGCAGGTTGCTGCGGCGAACGCGCTCGCAATAGACGCAGCCTGGCAGGCTGACCAGCACGATCAGTGGCTGAGCCCGCTGTGCCGCCAGTTTGCTTTCTGCGGCGAGATCCTGCGCAAGCGGCAAAGCATGCGGCTGGGCCTGGGCCACCGGGCACCAGGGGGCCAGTAAGGCAGCGCCCGTCCCTAACAAGCACTGGCGCCGGCTCGGGTGGCCCTGGCTCACCCTAATCCTCCAGCGCAATCTGGGTACACACGGCGCGGCACAACTGAACCACCTGCTTGTTGACGATGCGGTAATAGATCTGCACCCCATCGCGACGCTTTTCGACCACGCCGGCCTGGTAAAGCGTGTTCAGATGCTGCGACATATTGGGCTGTGTGGTGTCTATCTCAGCGAGCAGCTCGGAAACGTTTTTCTCGCCGTGGCACAAGCTGCTGATGATGCGCAGGCGCATAGGCGCGGCCATGACCCGGAAGACTTCTGCCGCCTTCTCAAAGACTTCATCAGACTGGGCTAGTACGAGCCTGTCGGATTCGGCTAAATCGGAAGTGGCCATGGTTGAATAGCAAAGGGATGCAAAACCCCGATTGTGCGACAACACCAAGCCGGTCGCGAGAACGGCCCACCGGCTTCAAAAAGCTTCTTTTTCTGCTTCCAGATAGGCCAGGCTGATGTACTTGCCGATATTGGACTCGAAGCCCTGCATACCGGCGGCGCGCTGAGCCACCCGGCTATCAGCGAGTACCATGGCCCTGGCCTCGGCCTCATTCTTGCCGTCCTTGACCGCCTGCAGGCAAGGCTCCCAAATACCAGCCATGAAGCGACCATAGGTGTCGAGCAGATCCCGGGCCGCATGGCCATGCCCGGGCACCCACAGCTGCGACCCAGCGGCCTGCGCGAGCGCAGCGTAGTACTTGAAGGTGCCTGGGTAGGAGCCTTCGTCCATATTGGCGATGCGATTGCCCATGGCGATGTCGCCCACCACCGTGACCTTGTCTTCGACCACCTCGACACACAAGTCAAAAGCGGTGTGGGCGGTGCCGTAGTGGTGCATCCGAAATTGCGTGTCGCCCCAGCGCAGAATCTGACCATGGGCCACCGGCGTATTGGGGGCCACCACCTCGGTGCCCAGGGTGGATTGGTTGGTCCAGCGCTCAAGCAGGGCGCGCCAGCTGCTGCCGGTCGCGCCGCGTATGGCTTCTAGGGTGCCTGGCAGCGCGTGTATCGGCAGCTGCGAGCCGAAGGCCTTTGCAAATGCGTGGTTGCCCAGCCAATGGTCACCGTGGTAGTGGCTGTTGAAGACGGCCACCACCGGCTTGTCGGTGATCTTGCGGATCATGCGGATGGCCATCTGCCCGATCTGTAGCGAGCTGCCCGAGTCCAGAATCACCACGCCCTGGGAGGTGGTGACGAAGACGATGTTGGCCATCATGCCCTGGTTTTGCTGCGTCGGAAAGCCATCGGGCGAGAAAATCATCCACACCCGCTCGGACAGACGGGTGGGGGCAATATCAGGAACCGGCGGGCCCATGATGAAGTCACTGGTCTGCTGTGCCAGCAAACCGACTTCAGGCACCAGTGCTGCACTGGCCAAGGCGGCAGCGCCGCCCAGAAGCCGGCGTCGCTGGAGCTTCGTCGGGACTCGCATGATGGGCTCAGGCGGCATAGCCGGGATTGGGCAGAGCCCCGATGATGCGGGGGCTATTGAGCTGGCGTGGCTTGATGCGCCCACCCTGGGCCTTGAGCCACTGCTCGACCACATCCCAGACCTGGGGATTGCCAGCACTGCGGGCCTCTTCGGCCACCGGCGCCCAGCCTGCAACCTTGTAGCGCCTCGACGCATCGATGGGCTGGCCGCCCAGGCGCATATCGCTGATGCGCCGGCCCGTGCTGGCGGTGGGGTCGCAGGCATAGCTCAGGCCGCCGACACGCACCATGTCACCGCCTTGCTGATAGTAGGGGTCGGGATTGAACAGGTTATCGCAAACATCCTCCAGCACAGTCTTAAGCATCTCGCCGCTCATCTCGGTCACGGTGGCGAAAGAATAGGTGGTGGCGGTCATGTCCATCAGCCATTCGCGGGTGACGGCCTGACCAGTCAGTAGCGAAGTTCCCCAGCGAAAGCCCGGTGAAAACGCGATCTGTGCGCCTTGGACTTCCATCAGCGCATCGAGCAGCAATTGATCGCCGGTGCCATTGAAATTGCCCCGACGGTAGAGCAATCCTTCGGTCACACCCAGGCTTTGGCTCAAGCGGGACTCATACGGCGCCCTGATCTTGCGCACCAGCGCTTCCATCTGCGGGTCGGCCGGTAGCATACTGGCAAATACCGGCAGCAATTTGTAGCGAAAGTCGCTGACCTTCTTGTCTTTGACCTCGAGGTCGAGCACGGCCAGAAATTTGCCATTGGAGCCGGCATTGGTGACGATGGTCTTGCCGCCCGGGTTGGCCACCAGGGTGGCTACCGGCACGCCGTCATGGGTATGCCCGCCCAAGATCGCATCAATGCCCCGGACCCGGCTGGCCATCTTCAGGTCTACGTCCATGCCGTTGTGGCTGAGCACCACCACCACCTGCGCGCCCTTGCCCCGGGCCTCATCGACCATGGCTTGCATATTCTGGTCTTGGATGCCGAACTCCCAATCGGCCACCATGTATCGCGGGTTGGCAATGGGCGTGTAGGGGAAGGCCTGGCCGATGATGGCGCAGGGCACGCCGTTGATCTCACGCATCACATAGGGCTTGAACACCGGATCACCGAAGTCGGCGGTCTTGACGTTCTGCGCCACAAAATCGACCTGGCCTGCAAAGTCTTTCTCGACGATGTCCTTGACCCGCTGCATGCCCAAGGTGAATTCCCAGTGGCCGGTCATCACGTCAACGCCGAGCAGCTTGCAGGCGTCAACCATGTCCTGGCCATGGGTCCACAAGGCCGTGGCCGAGCCCTGCCAGGTATCGCCGCCGTCGAGCAGCAAGGCCCCCGGGCGGCTGGCTTTGAGCCGCTTGACCAAGCTGGCCAGATGCGCAAAGCCACCGACCTTGCCATAGCGCCGCGCTGCCTGTTCGAAGTCCAGGTAGGTCAGCGCATGGGCCTGCGCAGAACCGGCTGGAACGCCCGCCGCTTTGAGCAATTGCTCGCCGACGAGGTGCGGCAATTGCCCGCGCATGCTGCCTATGCCCAGGTTGATGCTGGGCTCCCGAAAGTGCAGCGGCAGCAGTTGCGCGTGGCAGTCGGTCATGTGCAGCAAAGACACCTGACCGAAACGCGGCACCTCATAGAGCTGATTGGCTGCGGTGCTTGCGTCGGCCTGGGCATGCCGGCCCAAGGCCATGCCGGCAACGCCGGCGGCGGTCATGACTTGCAAAAATTCGCGCTTGCTCAGGTCCATATATAAACCTCGACTGATATGTGAATGCTCAAAAAACCCGGCCAGGCCGGGTTCGGAATCCGCTCACTTGTTGACCGGCGAAGCGGGATCGAGCAGCAAAGCCACGATATGGCGAACCTGCGTCTCATTGAGCACGCCTGCGTGCCCAGCGCGCGGCATGTTCGA
>JBILDR010000325.1:0-2905 GCA_044352515.1 Polaromonas sp. | reverse complement strand
CGCTGAGCAGCCAGCGCTGGGCTTTTTCGTCGGGCCGCAGTTCCACCCGGGGGGCCACCGGAAAGCTCTTGACCCGCCGTGAGACCCGGCCTCGGCTGGGGTCGGGCAGGGCGCCGGGCTGGGCCAGGGTGCGGGCCAGCTCGACCTCGATCATGCCGGCCAGCTCGCGGTAATGCTCGGCCAGATCAGGGCTGACCACCTGGAAGGTGTCGAGGGCGAAGCCGTTGTTGGCGGTGTGGATGCGCGCGTCGAGGATGGAAAAACCAGCTTGGTCGAAATAGCCACAAATGCGGGCGAAAAGGTCGTTTTGGTCGGGGGTGTAGACCAGCACCTGCAGCCCTTCACCGGTCGCTGAGGCCCGGGCGCGCACGATGGGGCTGGGCTGGCCCACATGGCGCGAGAGTTGGCGCGCATGCCAGGCGATGTCGGCCGCGTCGTGGCGCATGAAATAACCGACGTCGAGGGTGTCCCACAGCGCCTTGTGCGATTCAAAGGGCTGGCTGTGCAGGGCCAGCATGGTCAGCGCCTCGCGCTTGCGCGATTCAACCTCGGCGTCGGCATCGGGCGCCCGGCCGCCCAAGACCCGCAGGGTGTAGCGGTACAGGTCGGCCAGCAGCTTGCCTTTCCAGGCATTCCAGACCTTGGGGCTGGTGCCGCGGATATCGGCCACCGTCAGGAGGTAGAGCGCAGTCAGGTAGCGCTCCTTGCCCACGCGCTTGGCAAAGCTGGCGATCACGTCCGGATCGCTCAGGTCTTCCTTTTGGGCGATGCGGCTCATGCTCAAGTGCTCGGCCACGAGAAACTCGATCAGGCGGGCGTCCTCACGGGCAATGCCGTGCTGGCGGCAAAACAGGCGCACTTCGCGCCCGCCAAGCTCGGAATGGTCGCCACCTCGGCCCTTGGCGATGTCATGAAACAGGGCGGCGATGTAGAGGATCCAAGGCTTGTCCCAGCCAGCGGCCAGTTGGGAGCAGGCCGGGTATTCGTGGGAATGTTCGGCCAGAAAGAAGCGCCGCACATTGCGCAGCACCATCAGGATGTGCTGATCGACGGTGTACACATGAAACAGGTCATGCTGCATTTGCCCGACGATGCGGCGAAACACCCAGAGGTAGCGCCCGAGCACCGAGGTCTGGTTCATCAGCCGGATCGCGTGGGTGATGCCTTCGGGCTGCAGCAGGATCTGGCGGAAGGTGTCGCGATTGACCGGATCGCGCCGGAAGCTTCCGTCCATGGTGCTGCGGGCGTTGTAGAGCGCGCGCAGGGTGCGGGCAGAAAAGCCCTTGATGCCGGGCTCGGTTTCATAGACCAGAAAGGTCTGGAGAATGGCGCGGGGATTTTTCAGGTATAGGTCGTCGCTGGCCACCTCAAGCTGACCGGCCTTGTCCCAGAAGTCATCGTTGATACGCCGCAGCGGGTAGTCGCTCGGCGCCAGCCGCTCCTCAATGCCCAGCAGCAAAATCTGGTTGAGCTGGGCCACCGCTTTGGCCGCCCAGTAGTAGCGGCGCATTAGCTTTTCGCTGACCCGCATGCTGCCTTTGCGCGGCCGGCCATCGGCATCGAGCTCAGCCTGGTAACCGAAGGACTGTGCCACGCTGGTCTGCAGGTCGAACACCAGGCGGTCTTCGCGGCGGCCGGCCAGCAGGTGCAGGCGCAGCCGAATCAGGCTGAGCAGGGCCTCATTGGCCTTGATGCGGCGCACTTCAAATTCGGTGAGCAGACCTTGCTCGGCCATCTCGTCCCAGTTGCGGCCCAGTCCTGCCGCCCGCGCCACCCACAGGATGATCTGCAGATCGCGCAGGCCACCGGGTGACTCCTTGCAATTGGGTTCGAGCGAGTAGGGCGTATCTTCGTATTTGGTGTGCCGCTGCCGCATCTCCAGCGTCTTGGCGACAAAAAAGGCCTGCGGATCGAGTTGCTGTGTGAGCTGCTCCAGCAGGGCCGCATATTGGCTGCGCGAGCCGGCCACGAGACGGGCTTCGAGCAGCGAAGTTTGAATGGTGATGTCGCGCGCCGCTTCTTGCAGGCATTCGCTGGGGCTGCGAACGCTGGAGCCGATCTCTAGGCCGCAGTCCCAGCACAGGCTGATAAAGCCTTCCAGGCGCTGCTGCAGGCTCTGCCCGTCGGCACCAGCGGCACTGAGCTCGGCCCCTTCGGGCAGGAGCAGCAACACGTCGACGTCGGAATGGGGAAACAGCTCCCCGCGGCCGTAGCCTCCTACCGCAACCAGGCTGCAGCCTGCTTCAAAGCCAGCTTGCTGCCAAAGTTGCCTGAGCGTCTGGTCGGTGTGCAGGGCCAGTTTTTGCAGCAGTTTGCGTACGCCGCGCGGCGACGCGCCGGTGCCAGCTTCGGCCAGCAGCTCGGCCTTGCCCCGCCGATAGCGTTCGCGCCATTGGGCTTGCAGCTCGGGATGGGCCAGCGCCATGGTCTTGGGCCTGACCGGTCTAACTCAGGCGCCGGCCAGGGCCGGGGCCGATACGAAGTCGGGCACCGCCGGGCTGCCGCCAGAGACGGTGAGCACCTCATAGCCAGTGGGGGTGACCAGCACCGTGTGCTCCCATTGGGCCGACAGGGAATGGTCGCGGGTGACGATGGTCCAGCCGTCTTTTTCCGGACCGTCCTTGATGTCGCGCTTGCCCAGATTGATCATGGGCTCGATGGTGAAGACCATGCCGGCGCGCAGCTCTTCGAGCGTGCCGGGGCGGCCGTAATGCAGCACCTGCGGCTCTTCGTGGAACTTCTTGCCGATACCGTGGCCGCAGAACTCGCGCACGATGCTGTAGCCCTGACGCTCGGCAAAGACTTGAATGGCGTGGCCGATATCGCCCAGGCGCACGCCGGGCTTGACCTTGGCAATGCCGTGCCACATGGCCTCGTAGGTGACCTGGCACAGGCGCTTGGCCGC
>JBILDR010000353.1:0-2910 GCA_044352515.1 Polaromonas sp. | reverse complement strand
TACTGCACATGCACCAAGTACAGCGCGGTGGCCATGACCGCCAGCGTGAGCAGGAGGTTGGTGCGCATCAGGCCGCCTCGGTGCGTTGGGCCACCCGCATGACGGCGCTGCGCGCACGCGGGTTGGCAGCGATCTCGGCGGCAGACGGCATGAGGCGAGGGCCGAGCTCGAGCTTCATGGGCTGGGGCGCGGCCATGGGCGCGCGGCGGTCATAGACCTGGCGCGCATGGCCAGCCATGAACTGCTTGACGATGCGATCTTCGAGCGAGTGAAAGCTGATCACAACCAAAAGACCTTGAGGCTTGAGCACATGCAGCGATGCCTCTAGCGCTTGCCGCAGCTCTTCGAGCTCGGCATTGATGAAAATCCGAAAAGCCTGGAAGGTCCGCGTGGCGGGGTCCTTGCCAGGCTCGCGGGTCTTGACCGCGCCAGCCACGACCTGGGCCAGCTCTGCGGTGCTGGCCAGGGGCCCGTGCTGGCTGCGATGACGATCAATCGCCTTTGCAATCGGCCCAGCAAACCGTTCTTCGCCGTAATCACGGATGACCTCCGTGATTTCCTGCACCGGCGCCTGCGCCAGCCACTGCGCCACCGTCAGGCCCGAGCTGCTGTCCATGCGCATATCGAGCGGGCCATCGCGCCGGAATGAAAAGCCCCGGCTGGGGTCGTCGATCTGCGGCGAGCTCACACCCAGGTCCATCAGCAGTCCGTCGCAGCTGGCGGCCGGCATGTCCGACAGTTGCGCAAAGCCAGCGTGACGAATGGAAAAGCGTGTGTCCTGCGCCGCCAGTCGCTGGCCCTCGGCCACCGCCTGCGGATCCTTGTCGAAGGTCAGCAAGCGCCCCTGGGGCGACAGTGCCGACAAGATGAGCCTGGAGTGACCACCGCGACCGAAGGTGGCGTCGATATAGCTGCCCTCGGGGCGCAACTGCAGCGCCTCGATCGCCTCGTTGAGCAGGACGGTGTGATGTTCCCATGGGCCCTGCATGTGGTCAGAAAGAAAAATCCTTGAAGACGTCGGGCATCTGACCCTTCATCTGCTCGGCCTCCTGAGCGGCGTAGGTGGCCGCATCCCACAACTCGAAATGGGCGCCCATGCCCAAGAGCACCGACTCGCGGGTGATGCCGGCGGCACTGCGCAACTCGGGCGATACCAGCACCCGGCCGCTGGCGTCCATCTCGACATCCATCGCATAGCCCAGAAAAATCCGCTTCCACCACTGCGCCTGCATGGGCAGGGCGACGATGCGGTCGCGGAACTTTTCCCACTCGTTGCGCGGGAAGATCATCAGGCAGCCATGGGGGTGCTTGGTGATGGTCAGCAGGCTGGCCGCGGTGGCGCTGAGCACGTCACGATGCCGGGTCGGCACGGCCAGCCTACCCTTGCTGTCGAGAACGATGGAAGACGCGCCCTGAAACACCCGAAGCCCCCTTGACCCAGAAAATCCCACAAAAATGCACTTTTCACCACTTTAGCAGGAAAGCGCCAGGAATCAAGGGGTCAGAGTAAACTTTTTCCAATGAAATCAAGCACTTAGAGCCGATTTTGGAATGTCACCTGACTTTTAAAAGCCTTTGAAAATGAAGCACTTAGCGTAGGCTGTGAAAGTGCTTTGTGAAGGCAGGGCTCGGCGAGGCTGCTGCGGTCGCTGTAAAAAAGGCTTGTAAGGCCCGCCGAACGGTCCAGCAGCCCTCGGCTGGGCAGGCCCAAAAAGCTGTGGCCCGCAAGCGGGCCACAGAGCAAACGGATGAGGCCTTTCAGCGCTCAATCGCCAAACATTTTTTGCTTGAGCTCGCGCCGCTGCTGCGCCTCCAAAGACAAGCTGGCGGTGGGGCGGGCGATCAGGCGGGCGACGCCAATGGGCTCGCCAGTCTCGTCGCAATAACCGTAATCGCCCGCGTCGATGCGGCCGATCGATTGCTCGATCTTCTTGAGCAGCTTGCGCTCACGATCGCGGGTGCGCAATTCGAGCGCATGCTCCTCTTCGATGGTCGCCCGGTCGGCCGGGTCGGGCACCACCACCGTCTCCTCGCGCAAGTGCTCGGTGGTCTCGCCAGCGCTGTTGTGAATGTCCTGCTTGAGCTTGAACAGCTTCAGGCGGAAAAACGCGAGCTGGGTGTCGTTCATGTACTCGCTGTCAGGCATGGCCTTGACCTCGTCGTCAGTGAGGTCTTCGGGGCGTTTGGTCTTCCAGTTATTGGCCAATTTAGGGTCCTTGCGTATGACCGCAGCAGTCGGCGGAGGTGCGATCGTGCGCTCGGTGGCCGACACATAGCTGGCCTTGGCGGCATCAGGCGAATGGGTCGGAATCACGGGCGCAGGAGCCACCGCCAACGCAGCGCGGCTCTTGGATCTGCGGGTGGGTTCGGGTACGGAAGGCGCTGGGGGCGCCGGGGGCATGGCGGGCGCAGCCTTAGGCGCGGGCGCGGGTGTCTTGACAACAGGCGCCGCCGCCTTCGCCACCACCGGCTCGGCGCTGGCTTTGATCGAGTCTTGCGGCGCAGGCTTGGCGGACGATTGAGGCGCCGGCTTAGGCGCAGGTTTGGTCTCTGGCTTGGCGGTGGGCTTAGCGGCGGCTGGCTTAGGAGCCGGCTTAAGAACTGGCTTGGGCGCTGCTTTGGCTGGCGCTTGGGCAATCGCCTTGGGTGCGGACTTGGCAGAGGCCTTAGCCACTCCTTTCGCAGCTGCCTTGGGAGCTGCCTTGGGAGCTGCTTTGGGAGCTGCTTTGGGAGCTGCCTTGGGAGCTGCTTTGGGAGCTGCTTTGGGAGCTGCCTTGGGAGCTGCTTTGGGAGCTGCTTTGGGAGCTGCTTTGGGAGCTGCTTTGGGAGCTGCTTTAGGAGCTACCTTGGGAGCTACCTTGAGAGCTGCTTTGGGGGCTGCTTTGGGGGCTGCTTTGGGGGCTGCTTTGG
>JBILDR010000126.1:0-10023 GCA_044352515.1 Polaromonas sp. | reverse complement strand
GTGGTGCCGGCGAGCTTATCGCCCTCGGCCCGGGCCTGGGCCAGCTTGGCGGCAGCGGCTTTTTCGAGTTCGGCGCGCTTGGCCTCAAATTCCTTGACCGCTGCGGCAGTGGCGCGACGCGCACGGCCGGAGGGGATCAGAAAGTTGCGGGCGTAACCGTCCTTGACCTTGACGACCTCACCGAGGGCGCCGAGGTTGACGACTTTGTCGAGCAAAATAACTTGCATGTCCGGGCTCCTCAGAGGGTGCGATGCTGGTCGCTGTAGGGCAACATGGCCAGAAAGCGCGAGCGCTTGATGGCGGTGTTGAGCTGACGCTGATAGATGGCCCGGGTGCCGGTCAGGCGAGCGGGAATGATCTTGCCGTTCTCGGCGATGAAGTCGCGCAGGACATCAATGTCCTTGTAGTCGATCTCTTCGACGCCGGCCACGGTGAAGCGGCAAAAGCGCTTGCGTTTGAACAGCAGGGATTGGGTATTGCGCTTGGGGCGCTTGTCTTTGTTGAAACGTTTCGGTCCGGGCATGATGGACTCCTTACAGGGGGTTCAGTTCTTGGATATGAAAAACGATGCTTTTATTGGTTCGGGCGCTGGCCAGGAATCCCTTGAATTGGCAATGACGTCCCAGTTCGAACCGGGCCAGTTGCTCGGCCAGTGTCCCGAAGGCCACGGCCCTGATCGACAGCTTGACTTGCCGCTGGCTGCCTGCTTCAGGCTGCTCGGACTCATGTTCGAGCACCACGTTGGTCGCTGGCACGCCGGCCGGCGTGTAGCGCAGAGAGCTGATCTCTGCGATGCGCGCCGTCAATTCGATCTGATTCAAGGTTAAACCGACCTGAACGCCAAGGCGCTCAAGCGCAGGCTGCTTTAAGCGGCCTCCTGCTGCTGGGCCTTGCGCGCTTCCTCGCGCTCAACACTGCGCATCATGACCGACGGCGCGGTCTCGGCCTTTTTCTTGACCACGGTCAGGTGGCGCAAGACGGCGTCGTTGAATTTGAAGGCGTGCTCGATTTCGTCCATCACCGCTTGGCTGGCTTCGATGTTGATGCAGATGTAGTGGGCCTTGCCCAGCTTCTGGATCAGATAGGCCAGCTGGCGGCGGCCCCAATCTTCGACGCGGTGGACCTTGCCACCGCCGGCGGTGATCATGCCCTTGTAACGCTCGAGCATGGCGGGAACCTGCTCGCTTTGATCCGGATGGATCAGCAAAATGATCTCGTAGTGACGCATGCAAACTCCTTGTGGGTTGGAAGCTGCCCCCCGCGTCAGGAAATGGGGGTGCAGCAAGGAAAGCCCGCTAGTATAGCGCCTTGATCGAACAAGCAGTTCCAGGTCAGCCCCGGCGGGGCATCAAGCCCCGGGATAGCGGATGCGCTCGACCAACTCTGCCGCCCCCTTGTCCCGCTCGGGCGCCAGCAGGCTGACCAAGATGATCACCGCAAAACCCAGCGGGACGCCAAACACCCCGGCCGATATAGGCTGTATGCCCCACCACAGGTCCACCGGCCGGGTGATACCCAGCACTGAACGCATCCAGGGCTGATTGACCGCCATGTAGTACAGGGTCAGACCCAGGCCCGACAGCATGCCCAGCCAAGCGCCCAGGCCGGTGGCACGCTTCCAAAAGATGCCCAGCACCAGCGCCGGGAAAAACGCCGAGGCGGCAAAAGAAAAAGCCGCCGAGACCAAAAACAAGATGTCGGCCGGCCGCTGCGCCGCAACATAGGCTGCCGCCAGCGCCACCACCAGCAGCACCACCTTGGCGATCGTCACCCGGCGGGCTGTAGAAGCGGCCGGATCGATCATCTTGTAATAGAGATCATGGCTGAGTGCGCTGGAAATCGTCAAAAGCAGGCCATCGGCGGTAGACAGCGCCGCGGCCAGAGCGCCGGCAGCTACCAGGGCCGACACCACATAAGGCAGGCCGGCAATCGCAGGCCCGGCCAGAACGATGATGTCGCCGCCTATGGTCATCTCGTTGAGCTGCAGCACCCCGTCCTGGTTGATGTCGGTCACCGACAGCAGCGACGGATCCACCTTGTTCCAGGCCGCCACCCACTCCGGCAATTGACTGAAGGGCGTACCCACCACCGAGGTAAACACCTCATACTTCACAAGTACCGCCAAGGCTGGCGCTGTGACATACAGCAGCAAGATGAAAAGCACCGACCAGGCCACCGAGCGCCGAGCCTGCCGCACCGAGGGCACGGTGTAGTAGCGGATCAGGATATGCGGCAAGGCTGCCGTGCCCACCATGAGGCAAAAAACCAGGGCCAGAAAATTCAAGCGTGATAACTCGAACTCCGCTTGCTCGGCTGGGCTACCCTGAGGATCGCCGGCAAACGCCTGCCCCTGAAAGGGCATGCCGTTCAAGGGACGGCTTTTGGTCTCGGCCTGGGCCAGGGCCTGGCTCCACTGCTGCCGGGCGGCCTGCGCATCGCGCGGCAGGGCTGCCAAGGCTTTTTCCGCCTCAGCAATTTCGCGCGCCGGCGCTGCATTGGCGCGCAAGACAGCCAGTTGCTGCTCGGCCGCACGCCGGTCCTGGCGCAAGGCGCGCGCTGGGTCCTTGAGTTTTTCAGCCAGCTGCTCGGCCCGCAGGGCGTAGGCCTTGCGCACTTCGATTTCACGGGGGTCTTCGATCAGGCTTTGCTCCATGGCAGTGACCTTCTCGAGCTGGTAGCCGTAGACCAGCTGCGGCACGGGTACCCCTGTCTGCTTGACCGACAGCCAGACCACCGGCACCAGATAGGCAATCATCAAGATCACGTACTGAGCCACCTGGGTCCAGGTGACCGCCCGCATGCCTCCCAAAAAAGAGCACAACAAGATCCCGCCCAAGCCCAAGAAAATTCCGACCTCGAAATCCACGCCGGTCAGGCGCGCGGTCACGATGCCCACGCCGTAGATCTGTGCCACCACGTAAACAAAGGAGCATAGGATGGCCGCAGCGATTCCGAGCAGGCGCGGCAGCACGCCGCCGTAGCGCTCGCCCAGGAAGTCTGAAATGGTGAACTGGCCGAAGCGGCGCAGATACGGTGCCAGCAGCAGCGCCACCAGGCAGTAGCCGCCGGTCCAGCCCACGATAAAAGCCAGGCCGCTGTAGCCGCTCAGGTACAGCGTGCCCGCCACGCCGATGAAAGAGGCGGCCGACATCCAGTCGGCGCCGGTGGCCAGCCCGTTGTAGATCGCAGGCACCCGGCGCCCGGCCACGTAATATTCCACCTCGTCGGTGGTGCGGCTGAGGATGCCGATGGTGGCATACAGGGCCAGGGTACCCATCAGAAAGATCAGCCCGATCCACAGCCGCGACAGCCCCAGCTGCTCCAAAACGGCCAACAGCACAATGAAGGCCACCACCCCCACGGTGTACCAGCTCACCAGGCCGTGCAGTTCGCGCGTCAAGGCCTGTTGCTCGGACGCGCTGGCCGAAGCGCCCGACTCAGGCCTTGAAGACATCAGTGCGGATCCTGGTCGAAACCATGCTCACGATCGAGCCTCTCCATGATCCAAACATAGAAGACCACGATCAGTAAAAAAATCAGCAGCGAGCCCTGAGCCGCCATCCAAAACGAGAAAGGCCAGCCGAAAAAACGAAAGCTCAGCTCACGCGCGAAAAAATGAATCGCCAGGCCCGCCACGAACCAGATGCACATCAGCACGGCGGTGACGCGCTGAACCCGCAGCCAATAGATACGGCGGTTCTCCCTGGACTCCACCCTCGCTCCTTTTTTCCCCGAACAGGGACTGGGGCTTGGCGACACCTACAGCAGGTGCCGCCAAACACTGTGCGAGCTTAAACCCTGGGCGCTGCCCCAAGGGCAGCCAGGCCCCTGGTAATTTCCCGCACCCGCTCAGGCCTCGGCCAGCAACTTCCAAGTCTGCAACACCGTATCCGGGTTGAGCGAGAGCGAATCGATACCCTCTTGCTGCAGCCAGCGCGCCAGATCGGGGTGGTCACTGGGCCCTTGCCCACAAATGCCCACATACTTGCCCTGGCGCTTGCACGCCGCAATGGCCAGCGACAGCAAGGCCTTGACCGCCGGGTCGCGCTCGTCAAAGTCCTTGGCCAATATCTCCAGACCCGAATCGCGGTCCAGCCCCAAGGTGAGTTGGGTCAGATCGTTGGATCCGATGGAAAACCCGTCGAAGAACGCCAGGAAGTGCTCGGCCAGCACCGCGTTGCTCGGCACCTCGCACATCATGATCAGCCGCAGCCCCTGGTCACCGCGTTTGAGCCCATGGCGCGCCAGCAGCTCGGTCACCGCTTGCGCCTGCCCCAGAGTGCGCACAAAGGGCACCATCACCTCCACATTGGTCAAGCCCATGTCCTCGCGCACCCGTCGCAGGGCCTCGCACTCCATGGCAAAGGCCTCGGCGAAGTCGGCGCTCAGGTAGCGCGCCGCGCCGCGAAAACCGAGCATCGGGTTTTCTTCTTCGGGCTCATAGCGAGAGCCGCCTATGAGCTTGCGGTACTCGTTGGACTTGAAGTCCGACAGCCGCACAATCACAGGCTTGGGCCAGAAGGCCGCCGCGATCGTCGCCACGCCCTCGGCCACTTTGTCCACGTAAAAAGCGCGCGGCGAAGCATGACCACGGGCGACACTTTCTACCGCCTTCTTCAAGTCGGCATCAACCGCCGGATAGTCCAGGATGGCCTTGGGGTGCACGCCGATGTTGTTGTTGATGATGAACTCCAGCCGTGCCAAGCCCACGCCCTGATTGGGCATCTGGGCAAAGTCAAAGGCCAGCTGCGGATTGCCCACATTCATCATGATCTTGAGATCCAGCGGCGGCATCTGGCCGCGCTCCACCTCGGTGACCTCGGTCTCGATCAGCCCGTCATACACATGGCCGGTATCGCCCTCGGCGCAGCTGACGGTAACCAGCATCTCGCTGCTCAGTCGGTCGGTGGCATTGCCACAGCCAACCACCGCCGGGATGCCCAGCTCGCGCGCGATGATGGCCGCATGGCAGGTGCGCCCGCCCCGGTTGGTCACGATGGCGCTGGCGCGCTTCATCACCGGCTCCCAGTTGGGATCGGTCATGTCGGTCACCAGCACGTCGCCGGCCTGCACCTGGTCCATCTCGCCGATGTGACGCACCAGCCGCACCGGGCCGGTGCCTATCTTTTGGCCGATGGCCCGGCCTGAAGTGAGCACCGTGCCCGAGCCCTTGAGCTTGTAGCGCAACTCCGCCTGGCCCTTGGCCTGGCTTTTGACCGTCTCGGGCCGTGCCTGCAGGATGTAGATCTGCCCATCGACGCCGTCCTTGCCCCATTCAATGTCCATCGGCCGGCCATAGTGCTGCTCGATGACCAGCGCATAGGCGGCCAGCTGCTCGACCTCGCCATCGCTCAGGCAATAGCGGTTGCGCAGTTCCACCGGCACGTCGGTGGTTTTAACCAGCTTGCCGGTGGCTTTTTTCTCCTCGGGCGTACTGAACTCCATCTGGATCAGCTTAGAGCCCAGATTGCGGCGAATCAAAGCCCGGTTGCCCGCGCGCAGCATGGGCTTGTGCACATAAAACTCATCCGGGTTGACCGCCCCCTGCACCACCGTCTCGCCCAGGCCGTAACTTGCGGTGATGAACACCACGTCCTCGAAACCGCTTTCGGTATCGATGGTGAACATCACCCCGGCGGCGCCCAAGTCCGAGCGCACCATGCGCTGCACCCCGGCCGACAAGGCCACGTCGGCATGGGCAAAACCCTTGTGCACCCGGTAACTGATGGCGCGGTCGTTGTAGAGCGAGGCAAACACCTCCTTCATCTTGTGCAGCACCTCGTCGATGCCCACCACATTCAAGAAGGTTTCCTGCTGACCCGCGAACGAGGCGTCAGGCAGATCTTCGGCCGTGGCCGAGGAACGCACCGCAAAACTGGCCTGGGCATTGCCGGCACTCAGCTTGGCAAATTCGCTGCGTATGGCCTGCTCCAGATCGGCCGGAAAGGGCTGGGCCTCGACCCAGCCGCGGATCTGGGCGCCGGCCTGCGCCAGCGCGTTGACATCATCGGTATCGAGCGTGTCGAGCTTGTCCTTGATGCGGGTGGCCAGGCCGTCATGGGCGAGAAACTGGCGGAAAGCGTGAGCCGTGGTGGCAAAACCGGTAGGCACCCGCACGCCGGTGGGCAGTTGCGAGATCATCTCGCCGAGGCTGGCGTTCTTGCCGCCAACGGCCTCGACATCGCTCATCCTCAGGTTTTCAAACGCAACGACCAAGGCGGTCGCCTCGAACAGGTGGGACATGACAAGACTCCAGGAGGTTTAAAAACCGGTGGTCTGGCCATGGGCGGCGGCGAGCCTTTTTGTTCTTCTAGGGGGCTGGGGCGGGCCATGGGCAATCAATTCGATAATTACAGCGATTGTAGGTCGACCCACTTCGCGCCCCTGTCCGGCGGCGCCCACCCGCCCATGCCAAATCGCACCGTGTTTTTCATCTCCGACGGAACCGGCATCACCGCCGAGACCTTCGGCAACGCCATCCTGGCCCAGTTCGAGATCAAGCCGCGCCATGTGCGCTTGCCCTTTGTGGACACGGTGGACAAAGCCCACCAGGCGCTGCGGCAGATCAACCACACCGCCGAGCTCGAGGGTAAGCGCCCCATCGTCTTCACCACCCTGGTCAATATGGACGTGTTGGCGGTCATCCAGGGCAGCAACGGCATGCTGCTCGATATGTTCGGCATGTTCGTCGAGCCGCTCGAAGGCGAGCTGGGCATCAAGTCCAACCACCGGGTGGGGCGTTTTTCCGACGCGTCTAAAAGCAAGGAATACGACGACCGGATCGAGGCCATCAACTTCTCGCTGGCGCACGACGACGGCCAGAGCAACACCGACCTGCAGCAGTCCGACGTGATCCTGGTGGGCGTCAGCCGCAGCGGCAAGACGCCCACTTCACTTTACCTGGCGATGCAGCACGGCCTGAAGGCCTCCAATTACCCGCTGATTCCGGAGGACTTCGATCGCCGCCAGCTACCGCCGGCCCTGGTGCCGCACCGCAAGAAAATCTTCGGCCTGACCATCGCACCCGAAAGGCTGGCGCAGATCCGCAATGAGCGCCGACCCAACTCGCGCTATGCCAGCCTCGAAAACTGCCGCCAGGAAATCCATGAGGCCGAGGCCATGATGCGGCGCGAAGGCATACGCTGGCTGTCGACCACCACCAAGTCCATCGAAGAAATCGCCACCACCATCTTGCAAGAGATACGGCCCGAGCGGCTGATTTATTGATAGGCCTTCGAGCTCGGCAGCGCTTTGAGCCCCCGCCATCTGCGGCTCAAGCCCGTGGGGCTACCGGCCATTCTTTGCTTGAAGCGCGCAGCTCAAATGCGATTGGTTTTGTTGAGAACGATTCTCATTAGCGTTATACTGCAGGCTTCGAACCGCACAAAAGCCTCACCATGAACCGCCGCAAAACCTTCTCCAATATCCTGGCTGGCCTGACCGGGCTAGCCCTGGCCTGCAGCGCCCTGGCCCAGGATAAGGTGCTCAACATCTACTCGGCCCGCCACTACCCGACCGACGAGGCCCTTTACAGCGACTTCACCAAGGCCACCGGCATACAGATCCGCCGGGTCGACGCCGACGACGCCGGCATCCTGGCCCGCCTGAGGGCCGAAGGGACGGCCTCGCCAGCCGATGTGATCTTGCTGGTTGACGCCGCCCGGCTCTGGCGCGCCGAGGTCGACGGCCTGTTTCGGCCGATCAAATCATCAGCGCTGGACAACGCGATTCCCGCCCAGCTGCGCGCCAAGCCCAGCGCCGAAGGCACCGCTTGGTTCGGCCTGTCCACCCGCGCTCGCCTGATCGTCTTCAACAAGAGCCGCTGGAACGCTGGCGATGCGGACACCTATGAAAAACTGGCCGACCCCAAGTTCAAGGGTCAGTTGTGCATACGCTCGGGCTCACACCCCTACAACCTGAGCCTGTTTGGCGCCATGACCGAGCACCTGGGGCCGGCCAAGACCGAAGCTTGGCTCAAAGGCCTGGTCGCCAATATGGGCCGCAGTCCCAAAGGCGGGGATACCGACCAAATCAAAGCGGTGGCCGCCGGCGAATGCACGGTCGCCGTCAGCAACTCCTATTACCTGGCCCGCCTGATGCGCTCAGACAGTGCTGCCGACAAGGCGGTGGTCGAGAAAATCGGCGTCGTCTTTCCCAACCAATCGACTTCGGGCACCCATGTGAACATCGCCGGCGGTGCGGTGGCCCGCCACGCCAAGAACCTGGACAACGCGGTTCGCTTTCTGGAGTACCTGGCCAGCCCGGTCGCGCAAAACCATTTTGCCAATGGCAACAACGAATGGCCGGCAGCCAAAGGGGTCAGCCTGGACAACCCCGCCCTCAAGGCCATGAGCGGTGGCAGCTTCAAAAGCGAGCTGATCGCCACCAGCATCGTCGGCATGAACCAGGTCAAGGTCCAGCAGATGCTCGACCGGGTCGGCTTCAAGTAAAGACGGGCAAGAGCCTGCGAGTAGCCCCCATCGCGCCGGGGCGGCGCTCCCGCTCCCACAGTGCCAGCCGGCGATTCAAGGAAAGTATGGGGGCAGCAGGCAGGCTGCGATGATCGAGGCAAGTGTGGGAGCTGCGCCCTCGCAGCGATGCAGCGCTTAATCAGCAGCCCCGCCAGTTAGGCCTCCCACTCGCTCACGTTCGAGCAAGACCAATGCTCCTCCAGCTTTTACCCTGGACTATCACTGTGCTGTCAGGGCTATGGCGCCTCAGAGCCCAAGCGCTGCAATGCCGGCCCGGGCGATCTGGGCGTCTTCGCTGGACTTAACGCCGCTGACACCGACCGCCCCCAAGCATTGCCCGTCCTTCATGATGGGCACACCGCCCTCGAGCAGGCCCTCGACGGCCGGGGCCGTCAGGAAGGCATAACGCCCCCCGTTGATGATGTCTTCATAGACCTTGCTCTCGCGCCGGCCCAGGGCCGAGGTATGGGCCTTGGCCGGAGCAATGTGGGCCGACACCGCCGCCGCGCCATCGAGGCGTTGCAGGTGCAGTAAATGACCCCCATCATCGACGATGGCAATGCTCACTGCCCAGTTGTTTTTCAGGGCCTCAGCTTCGGCGGCGGCTGCGATCATCTTGGCGTCAGCCAACTCGAGGGTGGGTTTGTTCTTCATCAATCTATCCTGGGAAAATGTAAGTGGGGGCAAGCGAGGAAGTTTAGCGCCCGCGCCCACCCCCGCAGCCGCCTAAGCGCAGGGGCTAAACCCGCAAAAAAAATAGGACGAGGTCTTGACTTTTTCGCCCCATCCCTACAATTACACCCACGGTCAGACCGCTACAGCGCCTTCAGACACTGCAGCGTTTCCCTGGTCCGGATTTCAAGGAGATCCACATGAACCAACCCTTCCAAACCGCTGACTACATCGACGCCCTGCCCTCGGCGGCAGAGCGTAACCGCGTCCTGCGCAACACCTACTTGCTGCTGGCCCTGAGCATGGTGCCGACGGTTCTGGGGGCATGGCTGGGCGTGGCCACCGGCATCACTGCCGCCCTGGGCGGCATCATGGGCCTGGTGGTCTTCATGGTTGGCGCCTTCGGCTTTATCTTTGCCATCGAAAAAACCAAGAACTCGGCCGCTGGTGTGCCAGTGCTGCTGGCCTTCACCTTCTTCATGGGCCTGATGCTCTCGCGCATGCTGGCCATGGTGCTGGGCATGAAAAATGGCTCTGACCTGATCATGACCGCCTTCGGCGGTACGGCCGGCGTGTTCGTGCTGATGGCCAGCCTGTCGACCGTCATCAAGCGTGACCTGTCGGGCATGGGCAAGTGGCTGACGGTGGGAGCGCTGGTGCTGATGGTCGGCGCCATCATCAACGTCTTCGTTGCTTCCTCCACCGGCATGATCGTCATCAGCATGATGGCCGTGGCCATCTTCTCGGCCTTCATCCTGTACGACCTCAAGCGCATCGTCGACGGCGGCGAAACCAACTACATCAGCGCCACCCTGGGCATCTACCTGAGCGTGTTCAATGTCTTCCAGAGCCTGCTGGCGCTGTTGGGCATTTTTGGCGG
>JBILDR010000324.1:0-2925 GCA_044352515.1 Polaromonas sp. | reverse complement strand
CACCCGAGGAATGTGCCCGCCAGGCGATTGAAAACGACGTGCACGCCGTGGGCGTGTCTACCCTGGCCGCTGGCCACAAGACCCTGGTGCCGGCCATCATTGCCGAGCTCAAGAAGCAGGGCGCCGATGACATCATCGTGTTTGTTGGCGGTGTGGTCCCGCGTCAGGACTACGACTTTTTGTACGAGGCCGGCGTCAAGGGCGTGTACGGCCCAGGCACGCCGATTCCGGCCAGCGCCAAGGATGTGCTGGAGCAAATCAGGAAGGCACTGGCATGAAGAGCGTGAT
This sequence comes from Polaromonas sp., assembly GCA_044352515.1. Taxonomy (GTDB): domain Bacteria; phylum Pseudomonadota; class Gammaproteobacteria; order Burkholderiales; family Burkholderiaceae_C; genus Polaromonas. Next base: position 2,637 of record JBILDR010000324.1, on the reverse strand, counting down.
ACAGTAATACTGTATTGCTTTTTCGGAGTCTTCTATGGCTGTCTCTGTTCGCCTTGAACCCTTGCTCGAAAAGGAATTGGAGCTTGCCGCCAAGCGATTGGGGGTGACCAAGTCGCAGTTCATCGTCTCGGCCCTGGAGAAGGCACTCGGCCGGCAAAATCCCTACGAACTGCTGCTCAAGGTGCAGGCCGAAGTGCGCGAGCCCTTGCCCGAAGGCAGCGAATACCTCTCGCCGACCAAGGCCGCGATCCGAGCCAAGCTCAAGGCCAAGCAGGATGCCAGCCGGGCCGATTGGCTGGCCTTCCAGGAGGCCAAGCAGGCCGGGCGGGCCTGGCAGCCGGATGCGGACAAGGACGCGCCGTGAGCCTGGCCCTGATTGATACCGGGCCCATGGTCGCGCTGTTTGACGACAGCGACATCGGCCACCGGCATTACACCGGCTTGCTGGCCCAGGGCTGGCACCTGACCACCACCTGGCCTTGCGTGGTCGAGGTCACGCATTTCCTGGGCGCCCGCGCCGTGCAGCGCTACCTGCGCTGGGTGGCCGAAGGCGGTGTGGTGGTGTATCCCTTCGATGTCTCCGACCTGCCCGAGTTTGCCGAGTTGATGGCCCGCTACACCGCACCGCCGCGCACCGAAATGGACCTGGCCGATGCCTCGCTGGTCTGGCTGGCGCAGGACACCAACACGCTCAACGTGATGACCATGGACGTGCGCGATTTCTCGCGGTACCGGCTGCCCGATGGGCGGTCATTTTTGATTCACTGAGGGCTAGAGGTGATATTTTTGGATCTGCGCCTGGCTTGTGGCCGCATCTGCGGCAAGTGGCATTGCGTTGAAGCTGCGACCCGGAGCGGTCACAGGGTGGGGTACCCGGCGTGACGCCTGAGGCCATCGTCCAAGCCTTGCTGCACGGCCCATCAGCGGCGCAGCGGCGAGCCATGGCCAAGGCCATCACCCTGCTCGAATCCACCCGCGCTGACCACCGCGGCCAGGGCGACGAGCTGCTGACTGCCATCTTGCCGCACACGGGCACGAGCTTTCGCTTAGGCATCAGCGGCGTGCCCGGCGTGGGCAAGTCCACCTTCATCGAGGCGCTGGGCCTGTACCTCATTTCCCTGGGCCACCGGGTGGCGGTGCTGACCATCGACCCCTCGTCCACCATCTCGGGCGGCTCCATCCTGGGTGACAAGACGCGCATGGAGCATCTCTCGGTGCACGAGAAGGCCTACATTCGGCCCAGCCCGTCGAGTGGCACGCTGGGCGGCGTGGCCGAGAAGACCCGCGAGGCCATGCTGGTCTGCGAGTCTGCCGGCTACGACGTGGTCATTGTCGAAACCGTGGGTGTAGGCCAGAGCGAGACCGCCGTGGCCGGCATGACCGACATGTTCGTGCTCATGCAACTGCCCAATGCCGGCGATGACCTGCAGGCCATCAAGAAGGGCGTGATGGAACTGGCCGATCTGGTGGTGATCAACAAGGCCGACATTGATTCCCACGCCGCCACACGCGCTGAAGCGCAGATCACCAGCGCACTGCGCCTGTTCGGTATGCATGGCAATCCGGACCACGCCCATCACAACGAGGCGCAGTGGCATCCCCAGGTGGTCAAGATCAGCGCCTTGCATGCCCAGGGGGTAGACCACTTTTGGACAGCCGTGAGCCGCTACCGCGCTTTGCAGACCGCCAACGGACAGCTGGCCCAACGCCGTCAACAGCAGTCGCTGGCCTGGATGTGGGAGCGTGTGGATGCTGGCCTCAAGCTCGCCTTCCGGCAGAACCCGGCTGTTAGCCAATTGCTTCCTGGCATCACCACCGAGGTCGTGCAGGGCCGCTTGCCCGCCTCGACCGCCGCCCGTCAACTTCTCGCCGCTCATATTCATTGAGCCTTTGCTTTATTTTCCCCAAGCCTTTCAAAGAAGGACCCCATGCAAGACATTCTTGAACAACTCGAAAAAAAGCGCGCCGCAGCCCGCCTAGGCGGCGGTGCCAAGCGCATTGAGGCCCAGCACGCCAAGGGCAAGCTCACCGCGCGTGAGCGCCTGGAAGTGCTGCTGGACGCTGGCACCTTCGAAGAGTGGGACATGTTCGTGGAGCACCGCTGCACGGACTTTGGCATGGAGGACAACAAGATTCCCGGCGACGGCGTTGTCACCGGCTACGGCATGATCAACGGCCGCCTCGTCTTCGTCTACAGCCAGGACTTCACCGTCTTCGGTGGCGCGTTGTCCGAGTCGCACGCCGAGAAGATCTGCAAGGTCATGGACCAGGCCATGAAGGTCGGCGCGCCGGTGATCGGGCTCAACGACTCCGGCGGTGCACGTATCCAGGAGGGCGTGGCCTCGCTGGGCGGTTATGCCGAGGTGTTTCAGCGCAACGTCATGGCCTCGGGCGTGATCCCGCAGATCAGCCTGATCATGGGACCGAGCGCCGGTGGTGCGGTGTACTCCCCGGCCATGACCGACTTCATCTTCATGGTCAAGGATTCGAGCTATATGTTCGTCACCGGACCTGAGGTGGTCAAGACCGTGACCCATGAAGAGGTGAGCGCCGAGGAGTTGGGTGGAGCCATTACCCACACCACCAAGAGCGGCGTGGCCGACGGTGCCTTCGACAATGACATTGAGGCGCTCTTGA
>JBILDR010000323.1:0-2940 GCA_044352515.1 Polaromonas sp. | reverse complement strand
AGTGCGCCACATGGCCGACTGCCGTGCCTTCCAGCTGACCATCCGATCCGAGCTGTCTGCCGTGGGCCATCCGGTCAGCATCGGTCCCACGCGACATGCTTGGTTTAATGCCCGCATCGGGCCAGGCATGGCGCCCCTCCACGGTGGCCAAATCCGCAGCGCCCCTGCCAGCGCGCCTCAGGCTGCGCCGGCCTGGCAGGTATCGACGGGCGCGGTCGGAGGCGGCCATGTGGCCGGGGTGGCCCTGAGCGCCTGCATGGGCACGGGCCGTCCTGACTGGTACGTCAGCCCTTGGGGCGTGATGACGGCCAACCCCTGCCTGCACCAGGCCTTGCGCGTCGAACCCGGTGGCCAGCCCCTGAACCTGTCGTGCCGCATGCTGGCCTTTGACGGCACGCTCGATGATGCACAGATCACGCAGGCGCTGGCCGATTGACCACCGGGTGACTGAACACCCATCCCCCCCACTTCTCAAGGACACCTCATGATCATCGGGCGCTATGCTGTCGGCGCAGACATTCACTACGGCCAGAAAATTTCTCCCACCCAGTGGCGGCGTCTGAAGGCCCCGCCCTTTGAGCAGATCCTGCCCACGGACCAGGTCGACGAGGACGCACAGGTGCGCCTGCTGTGTCCGGTAGAGCGGCCGCGCATCTTCGGCGTGGGCTTCAACTACGCGGCTCATGCCCAGGAGACGGGGCATCCGCTGCCCGAGCGACCCGCCACTTTCATGAAGCCCGACAGCGCGGCCATCGGCCCCGGCCAGGCCATCATGTATCCGCATGAGGGCCAGCGCCTGGACTTTGAGTGCGAGTTGGCGGTGGTCATCGGCAAGGGCGGCAGGCGCATCGCCCCGAACGATGTCGAGCAGCACATCCTGGGTTTTACCTGCGCCAACGATGTCAGCGAGCGCTCCATTCAGTTCCCCGAGATGGAGGCCGGCTGTCTGTTGATTGGCAAGGGCTTTGACACCTTCTGCCCCCTGGGGCCGGTGATCGCCACCGGTCTGAACCACCGCAACCTGGCGATCCAGACCCGCCTCAACGGGCAGGTGCGTCAACGCAGCAACACCGGCGACCTTGTTTTTGATGTGGCCTACCTCGTGTCCTACCTCAGTCAGGCCATCACCTTGCGCCCCGGTGATGTGATCATCACAGGAACGCCGCAGGGCGTGGGCCCCATGGTGCCCGGCGACGTGGTGGAGATCGAAATCGAAGGCATAGGCGTGCTGCGCAACCCGGTGGTCGCCGAGCCCCGATAGGCACAGTCATGGCCCTGCCCGAAAGCACATCGCCCGCCATGAACAGTGAACTGCTGGCCATCTTGCGTCGGCTCGGTCTGGGCGGCGGGCAGGTCGTACGCGCCATGAGCCCCTTGACCGGTGGGGTGTCATCGGACATCTGGCGCATCGACTTTGAAGACCACAGCATCTGCGCCAAGCGGGCCCTGAGCCAACTCAAGGTGGCGGCCCATTGGGAAGCGCCTTTGTCCCGCAATGCGTATGAGTACGCCTGGTTCGAGGAGTTGGGCGCCGAGTTTGCCGAGCACATGCCCCGCATGCTGGGCCGCGATGAAGAGGCGGGCGTCTTCTTCATGTCCTTTTTGGAGCCGGCCCAGCATCCTGTCTGGAAGCAGCTCTTGTTGCAGGGCCAGGTCAGTCCGGCATTCGCGCGCAGTGTGGGCGATTGCCTGGGCAGGATGCACCGGCGCACAGCCCGGCAGGAGCGCCTGGCGCGCCGCTTCAAGACGGATGCTGAGTTCTTTTCCCTGCGTCTGGAGCCCTATCTGCTGGCCACGGCGCAGCGCCATCCGGCCCTGGCCGATCGTTTGCAGTGGCTGTGCGCGCAGACGGCCCAGACGCAGTTGGCTCTGGTGCACGGCGACATCAGCCCGAAAAATATCCTCTGCGGTCCCCAGGGGCCGGTGTTCCTGGACGCTGAATGTGCCTGGTATGGCGACCCCGCCTTCGACCTGGCTTTTTGTCTGAATCATCTGCTGCTCAAGGCGGTGCACCTGCCTGCCCAGTCCAGTGCCCTGGGCCAGTCCTTTGTGCAACTGGCGCAGGCCTACCTGGGCGCTGTGGATTGGGAGCCGGTGGCCGCCTTCGAGCAGCGCGCCGCCCAGTTGCTGCCGGCCCTGCTGCTGGCGCGGGTGGATGGCAAATCCCCTGTGGAGTACCTCACTGATGAGGGCCGGCGCGAGGTGGTGCGCCGCGCTGCCACGCAGGGCCTGCGGCAGCCGCCCCGACAATTGAGCGAAGTGTTGGACGTCACCCTGAAGGAATTATTGCCATGAGCTTCATCGACTCTGTGCGCGCCCGCGCGGTCTGGGACTCGCGCGGCTGTCCAACCGTTGAGGCCGAGGTCCGGCTGGACAGCGGCATGCGCGGGCTGGCGATTGCGCCTGCGGGCGCCTCGACCGGTGCCGGCGAGGCCAGGGAGCTGCGCGATGGAGGCAGCCGACTCAAAGGCCTGGGAGTGGACGGTGCAGTCCGCGCCGTCAATGAGGTCCTTGCCCCTTGCCTGCAAGGCATGGACATCACGGACCAGGCCGGGATTGATGCGGCCATGTGCCGCGCCGACGGCACGGCCGACAAGTCGCGCCTGGGCGCCAATGGCATCACCGCCGTGTCGCTGGCCTGTCTGTGGGCCGCCAGTCGCCAGGCTCAGTTGCCTCTGTGGCGCCATCTGTCGGGCACCGACGAGGTAAGGCTACCGTTGCCACAGATCCAGATCTTTGGCGGCGGCGCCCATGCCAAGGGCAGCGTGGACGTGCAGGATTTCCTGGCCGTCCCTCACGGCGCCAGCAGCTTCGCCCAATCGCTGGAATGGGTGGCCGAGGTCTACCATGCGGCCGGCAAGGCCTTGAGCGCACAGGGCAAGAGCCTGGGCGTGGCCGATGAGGGCGGCTTCTGGCCGCAGTTCGGCTCCAACGAGGGCG
>JBILDR010000125.1:0-10133 GCA_044352515.1 Polaromonas sp. | reverse complement strand
CTCAACTCGCGAAAAAAGAACTGGTTGAGCAAACGCAGCCGCTGCAGGGCCGAAGCGTCGGCCGGTAGGCGCCGCTTCAGACGCGCCAAGAGCTGGTCGACATCGCCCAGCACCCGCTGCACATCCAGCTCAGGGTATTCGTCCTGGGCCAGGCAAGCCGCCGCCTCCAGCAGCGGGAATTGCTCATCGCTTTCGACCAGATTGGCGAAATACGCAAGCGGCGTTGGAACGTCGAACTGCATGGCCATTGCTTTACTGTCTCACATTCTGCCTGCGGGCGGGTACCGACCGGCTCATCGTCCGAGCAAGGTCTGCGGACGCAGCCCCAGCATTCTGAGCAAGCCCAGATAGATCAGGGCAGAGCCGGCAATGACGGCCGCCATCAGAGTGATGCGCCAAACCGGCTGGCTGCGCAGGGCCAGCCAGTCCCAGCCCGAGGCGCAGGCGTACAGATACAGCCCCAGCACGGTGCTGGCCAGCAGCACCTGAATGGCAAAGCGGCCCCAGCCGGGCAAGGGCTTGAAGCTGCCACGGCGCATCAAGCCCAACAGCAGCCACAGCGCATTGAGCATGGCTCCCAGGCCTATGGCCAAGGCCAGCCCGGCATGGGCGAACCAGGGCACCAGGACCAGATTGAGCAGTTGGGTGATGATGAGCACCGCCACCGCGATCTTGACCGGGGTGCGGATGTCCTGGCTGGCATAAAACCCCGGGGCCAGCACCTTGATAGCCACCAAGCCCAGCAGTCCGAAGCCATAACCCATGAGCGCATGGGTGGTCATGAACACATCGCGCTCGACAAATGCGCCGTAGTGGTAGAGCGTTGCCACCAGGGGCAGCGGAAACACCAACAAAGCCACGGCACAGGGCAAGCCCAAGGCCAGCACCAGGCGCAAGCTCCAATCGAGCATGGCCGAATACCGAGCACTGTCATCGGCCGCGCGGGCGGCCGCCAACTGCGGCATCAGCACCACGCCCAGGGCCACGCCCAGCATGGCGGTGGGGAACTCCATCAACCGGTCGGCATAGCTGAGCCAGCTCACACTGCCGCTTTGCAGGTGCGAGGCAATCTGCGTGTTGATCAACAGCGAAATCTGCGCCACGCTCACCCCCAGCAATGCCGGCAGCATCAGGCCGGCAATGCGCCGGGTACCGCTGTCGCGCCAGGCCTGGACCAGAGCCTGCCAGCGCCAATCGATGCGCGGCAGCAGGTTCAGGCGCAGCAGCGCCGGAATCTGCACCGCCAGTTGCAGCACCCCGCCGACCACCACCCCGCCGGCCATGGCATAAATAGGCTCGATGCCACGGGCCTGTAGAGCCGGTGCGCCCCACCAGGCGGCGGCGATCATGGCCAGATTAAGCAGCACCGGCGTGGCCGCCGGCACCGCAAAGCGCCGCCAGGTGTTGAGGATGCCGGCCGACAGGGCCACCAGCGACATGAACCCGATGTAGGGGAACATCCAGCGGGTCATAAATACCGCCGCCTCAAAGCCACGCGGCGACTGCTGCAGGCCGCTGGCCATCAGCCAGACCAGCACCGGCGCGGCCGCCACACCGATCACGCAGGTCAAAAGCAGGGCCAGGCTCAGCAAGGCCGCCACCTTATCGATTAGCAAACGCGTCGCTTCCTCTCCCTCTTGGGCACGGGTGGCAGCAAGCACCGGAACAAAAGCCTGGCTAAAAGCGCCCTCGGCAAACAGGCGGCGCAGCAAATTGGGGATGCGAAACGCCACATTGAAGGCGTCGGTCATGGCGCTGGCACCAAACATGGCGGCCATGAACAATTCGCGCGCCAGCCCGGTCACCCGCGAGGCCAGGGTCAGCAGCGAGACGATGGAGGCGGACTTGAGCAGGGACACGGCCCCGAGTGTAGAGTGCCGCTGCCGGCTTGCCTGCCCCCTGCCCGCTGCGCTCCGGCCGGCTGATCGAGGCTCGGCCGCTCTGCTGGCCTATAATGGAGGGCTTTGCTGCATCATCCTTAAACATTTCAAGGAACTTACATGGCCACTGGTGGCAAACCCAAAAAGAAGAACCCGCGCCTGGCGTCGGGCCGCAAGCGCGTCCGTCAGGACGTCAAAATCAACGCCGCGAACACCTCGCTGCGCTCCAAATACCGTACTGCGGTGAAGAACGTTGAAAAGGCTGTCGCCGCCGGCGACAAGACCAAAGCCAGCGAACTCTTCGCCAAAGCCCAGAGCATCGTCGACAGCATCGCCGACAAGGGCATCTTCCACAAGAACAAGGCCGCGCGCGACAAGAGCCGCCTGTCGGCCAAGGTCAAGGCGCTCGCCCTGGCCGCCTGAAGGTCGCAAGACCTCGCCCGGACGACCTGGCGCCGTCCGCCGTTTTCAAGCGGTGCGCTGCAGCAAAGATGAAAAAACCGCCTTCGGGCGGTTTTTTCATGGGCGCCTCACCCGCGCGCGCCCGGCACCTGGCTGAGCGGAACAACCTGCAAGGCGTTATCGCGGGCAAAGCCCATCACGAAATCCCAGGCCATGGGCTCGGCCGCGCGCAAGTCGGGGTGCACCACCACACATTTGATGTCGTCGATCACCGTCGGCACACACCAGGGCGAATAGCTCAAATGGCTGCCCGGCTGCGCGCCGCCCGGTCTGAACTGGCTCATGACACCGGCCAGACGGTCGGCCCAATCGCTGGGCCGAAATACCTTGCCGTCGGCCGTCAGCCCCTGAATGAGTAGTTCTTGAGCGCTCGGAGCAGACATGCGGAGATGGGGCGGTGTGTCACCGAAGATTTCGGCCAGACCATGCTGGCAGCGAAATGAAAAATTCTATCTTACGAAGCGGTGAACGATGGACTCGGCGCTGGACTCGCCGTCACCTTCGCCCGTCCCTTCGCCGATACCGCCCTCGGGCCTGCGCAAAGGCCTAGGTCCGGCCAGCCACCAGCCCATGCGCATAAGGCTTGCGGTGCAGGCGCCTGACCTTAAAATGCCAACCCTCAGGGCCTCCCCCTGATTCCCTGGGCCGGTGAGCGCAGATCTGCAGCGATCGCCGGCTCTTTTGTTTCTGCTGAGTCGTTTTTGCCGAGCCATCCCATGAACGCTGCCGCCGCCAAGCCGCCCTCTTCGCCCCATGTCATGCCCACCTACGGGCGACTGCCGATCGCGCTGTCGCACGGCCAAGGCTGCCGCGTCTGGGACGAGCAAGGCAAGTGCTACCTCGACGCCCTGGGCGGCATCGCGGTCAACACGCTCGGCCACGGCCACCCACGCTTAGTCAGCGCCCTGTGCGACCAGGTGGGCAAGCTCATCCACACCTCCAATTACTACCACATCCCCTTGCAGGAGCAACTCGCCGCCAAGCTGGTCGAGTTGTCGGGCATGAGCAATGTGTTTTTCTGCTCTACCGGCCTGGAGGCCAATGAGGCTGCGCTCAAGCTGGCGCGCAAGTTCGGCCACAACAAGGGCATTGCCAAGCCCGAGGTGGTGGTTTATGAGAAGGCCTTCCACGGCCGCAGCATCGCCACGCTGAGCGCCACCGGCAATGCCAAGGTGCAAGCCGGCTTCGGGCCCCTGGTCGAGGGCTTTATCCGCGTGCCCATCAACGACATGGCTGCGCTCGAGCAGGCCACCAAAAACAACCCCAATGTGGTGGCGGTGTTCTTTGAGGCGATTCAGGGCGAAGGTGGCGTCAACCCCATGGACGCCAGCTACCTGCAGCAGGTACGCAAGCTGTGCGACCAGCGCGACTGGCTGCTGATGATCGACGAGGTGCAGTGCGGCATGGGTCGCACCGGCAAATGGTTTGCCCACCAGTGGGCCGGCATCGTGCCCGACGTCATGCCCCTGGCCAAGGGCTTGGGCTCGGGCGTGCCGGTGGGCGCGGTGGTGGCCGGCCCCAAGGCGGCCAGCATCTTTGTGGCCGGCAACCACGGATCGACCTTTGGCGGTAACCCGCTGGCCATGCGCGCCGGGGTCGAGACCATACGCATCATGGAAGACGAAGGGCTGCTGGCCCGGGCCAGCCAGGTCGGCGAGCATCTGCGCGCAGCGCTTGAGCGCGAGTTGGGCGCCCTCAAAGGCCTCAAAGACATTCGCGGCAAGGGCCTGATGATCGGCGTTGAGCTGAGCGTGCCTTGCAGCGAGCTGATGGGCCGCGCCGCCGAAGCGGGCCTCCTGATCAGCGTGACCGCAGATACTGTGATCCGCTTGGTGCCGCCGCTGATCATGAGCACCACCGAAGCCGACGAGGTGGTGGCCATCCTCGCTCCGCTGGTCAAGCAACTGCTGAGCGAAAAAGGCGCGGCATGAGCCCCACCCTGCCCCCGGTGCGGCACTACCTGCAATTTAGCGACCTCAGCGCCGCCGAATACGCCTACCTGTTTGAGCGCGCCGCACTCATCAAGCGTAAGTTCAAGGCCTACGACAAGCACCAACCGCTGGTCGACCGGACCCTGGCCATGATTTTCGAAAAAGCCTCCACCCGCACCCGGGTGAGCTTTGAGGCCGGCATGTACCAGCTCGGTGGCTCGGTGGTGCACCTGACCACCGGCGACAGCCAGCTCGGCCGCTCCGAGCCCATCGAAGACAGCGCCAAGGTCATCAGCCGCATGGTCGACCTGGTAATGATCCGCACCTACGAGCAGACCAAGATCGAGCGCTTTGCCGCGCACTCGCGCGTGCCGGTGATCAACGGCCTGACCAACGAGTTTCACCCCTGTCAGATCATGGCCGACATCTTCACCTTCATCGAGCACCGCGGCTCGATCGCTGGCAAGGTGGTGGCCTGGGTGGGCGATGGCAACAACATGGCCAACACCTGGCTGCAGGCCGCTGAGCTGCTGGACTTTACCGTGCACCTGAGTACGCCCAGCGGCTATGAGGTCGACCAAGCGGTGGCCGGCATCCGTTCGAGCGAGAGCTACAAGGTCTTTGAAGACCCGATGCAAGCTTGCAGAGGCGCCGACCTGGTGACCACCGACGTGTGGACCAGCATGGGTTATGAAGCCGAAAACGAGGCCCGTAAAAAAGCCTTTGCCGACTGGTGCGTGGACACCGAAATGATGCGCGCAGCCAAGAGCGACGCGCTCTTCATGCACTGCCTGCCTGCGCACCGCGGTGAAGAGGTGGAGGCCGAGGTCATCGACGGCCCGCAGTCCGTGGTCTGGGACGAGGCCGAGAACCGCCTTCATGTGCAAAAGGCGCTGATGGAATTTCTCTTGCTGGGACGGCTTGCGTGAAGGGCCTCGGCTCAGCACACCCCGGCTTCACTGAGCCTAAACACTGAATCGGGCGCATACCGTATGGCCGACGACCCGTGCACCGCATGCGGCGCCTGCTGCGCCAGTTTTCGGGTTGATTTTTCGGTGCAGGAACTAGCCTCGCACGGCGGCAGCGTCCCCGACGGGCTGACCGTTGAAGTGACAGACTGCACCTGCCGCCTGCGCGGGACCGATCACACACCGCCGCGATGCGCGGCCTTGACGGGCCGCATCGGCGAGCGCGTGGCTTGCGGTATCTATGAATGGCGGCCGAATCCCTGCCGGGAGTTGGAGCCGGGCAGTGATGGGTGTGCGAGGGCACGCTTGCGGCATGGACTCAGAGCGCTGGACTGAGGCCTGCGCCAACAGGGCGTGGCCATGACCTGAGGGCGATCGACTGACAGGTCTGTCTATGACGCGACGCCACCAAAGTAAGATCAAGCTGTGCCGCATTCCAGCGGCCCTGCACACAAGGAGTTCACCATGGGTAAAGAGCAGCGTAACGAGAAGATGAGCAAGAAACCGAAAAAGGACACCAGCCAGCCCAAGCAGTCCTCCCCTTCGGACCGGCCGACGCCGCCGGTGACCTCGGTCATCCCCCGCGGCAAGGAAAAAAATAAGCTCAAGTGAGGTCTTGCGCTTGAGAGCGTGTGCCATGCCCTAACGGGGTCATGGCCGGGACTGAAAACTCAGGTGTGGCACAGCAGGCTGATTCAGCCCGCTGTGCCCCGGTAAAGCCAGGGCAAGTCCATCAGCCTGTGACCCATCAGGCCCAGGGCGGCATTGCGGGCCCACTGCATAGGGCCAGCCAGATGAAAAATCTGCCCATTCCGCCTAGAGCGGGCCTGCACTCGCGCGGCTCTCTGCCAGCGCTGCCCGGCATAGTGGGCCAGCGCTGCGGGAATGTCGGCCTGACTGGTCCCTAGGGCGGCTAGGGCTGCGCCCAGTTCGGCTGCGTCTTCGATCGCCATGGCCGCGCCCTGCGCCAAAAACGGCCGCATCGGGTGCGCCGCATCACCCAGCAGCGCGATGCGGCCGGCTGCCATTTGCGCTGCGCCTGCCATTGGCGCACGGTCGGCCAAGCTCCAGCGGCCCCAGGAGGGCGCGGCCTGGGCCAGATCCTGCAAAGTACTGCAGCAGTTCGCCAAGGCCTGCCGTACATCGGCCGCCGCGCCCACATCGTCCCAGCCCGTCAGCCCTTGTGAGGCTGCCCCCTGGACGATGACCACCACATTGAGCAAGTCGCCGCCACGCACCGGATAGGCCACCACATGCTGGCGCACACCGAGCCAGACCGACACCTCATTGGCGCGCAGCGCGGCAGGCAGGTCGGCTCTAGCAATCAGGGTGCGATAGGCCAGGTGGCCGGTGGGCTGGGCGCGGCCATCGGCCAAAGCCTGCTCGCGCACCTGGCTCCAAAGGCCGTCGGCGCCGATCAGCGCGTCGCCTTCGGCCTGCTGTCCGTCACCCAGTTGGAGCTGCACAGCCTGCATCGACTCCTGAAAACCGGCAACTGCGCTGCCCAGATGCAGCTGGGCCCCGGTCTGCGCCCGCACCGCCTGCAGCAAGATCGCATGCAGATCGCGCCGGTGCGCCGTAGCATAGGGCGCGCCGTAGCGCTGCACGGCCTGCTGCCCCAGGGGCAGGCAAGCGAGCTCGCGCCCACTGGTGCTGCTGCGCGCAACGATGCGCTCTGGAAAGGCGGCTACAGCGTCGAGCGCAGGCCCCAAGCCCCAGGCTTGCAGGATGCGGGTGGCATTGGGTCCGAGCTGCAAGCCCGCCCCCACCTCCGAAAAGGCTGCAGCCTGCTCGAAAAGCTGCACTGAGCAGCCGGCGCGGCAGGCGGCAAGCGCTGCGGCGAGCGCGCCTATGCCGCCACCGGCGATGAGGAGATGTGCAGTCATGGGGCCCATGGTGTGAGATGCCGAGTGTGGCACGGGTATACAGCCGACCTCGACTGTCTGCGGTCCGGCGCAGATCAGGCCAAGCGCGCGATCTTGGCGGCCGCCTGTTCAATATGGCCCACCAAGGCCGACAGACAGGGCCTAAAACCGGGGCTCAGACCCGGTGTTTTTTGCAGCAAGTGGGCATGCTGCTGAGCCAGCAACAAGGCCTGCCGCCACTGCGCCGCAGGCACGGCCGCATGGATGCGCGCCTCGGGCAAGCCGTCGGGCAGGCCGCCGCCACTGCGCGGCGCGAAAGCCATGGGCGCCATGTCATAGGCAGGCGCCAGTTCATAGGGCGGGCCCGAGTCGGTGAGGAAGGACAAGTTGCCGTTGTGCATATCGGTGTTTCCAATCAGGGTTCCGAAGGCCCAGAGCAATTGAGCCATCTCTTGCGCCGACTTGGTAATACGGCCGTTGGCGGCCAATCGATGGCTCAGGCGGGGCCAGTCATTTTGATCGGCCGGCGCGCCTATGAATTGCGCATCCAGCGCGGTCAGTGTGACCAGGCCACGACGCCCCCAATAGCCGACGCGGTCAAAGCGTTCAAGCTCTAGGAAGCGCTGCGAGCCATGGTCCAAGATACGGCTCTGCGACGCAGGCACCCCATGACGGGCCAAGGTCTGCAGGGCCAGATGCTCGGCCATCAGTACATCACGCCAGCGCTCGCTCACCGGGCTGTCCAGCGCCTCACTGAACTTGACCAGAACATGAGCAGGTCCGGCGCTGGCCTGCGCCCAAGCCATGAACTTGGGCTGCTCGCCAGCTGCCGATGAGCCCGGGCGTTCGCCATGAGCCGCCTCGCGGGCCAGGCGCCCATAGGCGATCGCCTTGGATTCATCGCTCAAGGCCTCAGGCATCGTCTGTGAAAGGAAGCGCTCGCGGGCGGCGTCGCCGAGCAAGAGGTTGCCCACCAAATCGTGGCCGTGCATGATCAAGGCGCGCAGGGCCTGCGCATCCGTCCACTCGCTCAAGCGGTCGGGCAGACCCAGGTCCGCGCCATGGCGCAGGGCGTAGGCCCGCCCCAGATAGCCTTGGGGCCTCATGTCGAACAGCCACCAGGGCAGGCCATCGGTATGCTCCGCGGCGCCGCTGTCGGCCCGCATCACAAACCCATCGGGGCGCACCGGCACCAGCAGACCCAAGCGGTGAATTTGTCCTTGCGCATCCACCCGATAGACCGGCACGTCGGGCAAGCCGCGCAGGCCGTCACGCAGGACGTATTGAATAGATCGCGCCGCCCCCAGGCGTACCACCTCATCGCCCAATCCGGCCAAGGCGCGGGAAACGGTGGGCTGGCTGATGGCCAACTGCGTGGCGAGATCTTGGGCCGTGCCTGGCCCGCGGGCCAGGCGGGCACGAATCGCATCGGCATAGAGAGATACGGCCATCTCATTTAAATTGAATAGATAAGTGAATAGATAATACAGGTTTTAGCCGCGGCAAGTTTGGATCTTGCGCGACCAGCGCAGAGCACCATAATTCAGGAATTCACGGAGACTCCATGCAACGCCGAACCCTGATCCAAAGCGCCGCCGCCCTCACGCTGGCCCCTGCCCTTGTGCAGGCCCAGGACAAATACCCCAGCAAGCCCATCACCTGGATCTGCCCGTATGCCGCCGGCGGCAATGCCGACAGCCGGTCGCGGCAGGTGGCCAAGGCGATGAGCGCCATCCTGGGTCAGCCCATCATCATCGACAACAAGGCCGGCGCTGGCGGCAACATCGGCACCGAAATCATCGCCCGCGCCCGGCCCGACGGTTACACCATAGGCATGGGGAACTTTGCGCCACTGGCGGTCAACCATGCCCTGTTCAAGAAGCTGAACTTCGACCCGCTCAATGACTTGCTGCCCATCACGCTGATCGAAAAAGGCCCGCTGATTCTCATGGTGCGAACCGATTCGCGCTACAAGTCCTTGGGCGATATCGTGGCCGCCGCCAAGGCTGCGCCGGGTCGGCTGAGCTATGCCTCGGGGGGCATTGGTGGCTCGCACCACCTCAGCGGCGCCTTGTTCGAGCACAGTGCCAAGATAGACCTGATCCACGCACCCTACAAGAGCGGGGCCGCTGGCGCCTCTGACTTGATGGCCGGGCAGGTCGACATGATGTTCGAGCAGATGTACAGCGCCATGCCAGCCATCAAGGGTGGCCGCTTGCGCGCCATCGCCTGCACCAGCAAGGCGCGCTCGCCGCTGCTGCCCGACGTGCCCACCATGGCTGAGCTGGGCTTCCCCGCTGTGGAAGTGCAAAACTGGCAGGGTCTGATCGGTCCCAAGGGCATGTCAGCCGATCTGGTGCGCACCCTCAACGCAGCTTGCAACCAGGCCCTGCAAAACGCAGAGGTCAAAGACAAGGTCCTCAGTCAGGGCAATGAACTCGGCGGCGGGACACCCGAGCAATTCGCGGCCCTGATCCGCGCGGAGGCTCCGCGTTGGGGCAAGGTGGTGCGCGACGCGCGCATCGAACCGGAATGAGCAAATCGCTGCGCCGGGGGCCGGGTCGATCTGCCCGCAAGGAAACTACCCCCTGGATCCTATGAGCCAAGGCTTGCATGCTGGCGCTGCTCAGCGGACCGGTACCGTGTAGTTCGTGACGAATTTACGCCCGCTCAGGTCATAGGTGCACAAACGGAAATGGAGTGCACTGACCGTCACATTGTTTTCGGGCGCTGTCCAGCCGATCACCACGCTGCTGGCGTCAGCCAACAAAGGCTTTTCAATTCTGAAGTAAGGCAGCCCAGTGATACCGGTAGCCTGCACCTGAAGACTGCTACCGAAACGTTGGGCGGGCAAAGTAAAGTTCACCTGCAAGCTTTTGTTGGGCGTGAAGGCGGCGGGCTTGAGCGCTTGGCCATCGATGGTCACCTGGCCTATGGTGCCGAACATGGCGCGGGTCAAGCTGCTGGTGGGCAGTGGCGCCAATCCGAGCTTGATGTCGTACCCCTCGCCATTTAAGGCGCCGCCTG
>JBILDR010000124.1:0-10226 GCA_044352515.1 Polaromonas sp. | reverse complement strand
GCGCAAGCTCAGCGACTTCAAGCTGATCGCCTTCGACATGGACTCCACGCTGATCAACATCGAATGCGTGGACGAGATTGCCGATGCGGTGGGTAAGAAGGCCGAGGTAGCGGCGATCACTGAGGCAGCGATGCGCGGCGAGATTGCCGACTACAAGGAAAGCCTGCGCCGCCGCGTGGCTTTGCTCAAGGGGGTGACGCTGGCCGACATGCAGCGCGTCTACGACGAGCGCCTGCGTCTGAACCCGGGCGCGGCTGAGCTGGTGCAGGCCTGTAAGGCGGTGGGCATGAAGGTGCTGCTGGTCTCCGGCGGATTTACGTTTTTCACCGACCGCATCCGCGACCGGCTGGGCATAGACCACACCCGCTCCAATGTGCTCGAGCTCGAAGGCGGCCTGCTGACCGGCCGCATGGTCGATCAGCCCTGGGGCGATATCTGCGACGGCGAAGAAAAAAAACGCATGCTGCTACAGACCTGCAGCCAACTGAGCATCTTGCCAGCCCAGGCCATTGCCATGGGCGACGGCGCCAACGACCTGCCCATGATGGGCCAAGCCGGGCTGTCGGTGGCCTACCACGCCAAGCCGGCGGTACGCGCGCAGGCCATGGTGGCCATCAATGAGGGCGGTCTCGATCGCCTGCTCGAAGTCCTCGAGCGCTGAGCCCGGCAGACCCGGGCGCGGGCTTGGGGCTTGAAAGCGGCGCAGGCCGCCTCCATGTCTTGCACAGGAGAGGCCCCATGACCACCGCCCTGCACATCGTCTGCCCGCACTGCCACACCACCAACCGCATCCAAAGTGAGGACCTGAGCAAGGAGGCCGACTGCGGCCGCTGCCATCAGGCCCTGTTCACCGGCCGGCCGGTGGCACTGGATGAAGCGGCTTTTGATCGTCATCTGCAACGCAGCCAAATCCCGCTGCTGGTCGATTTCTGGGCGCCCTGGTGCGGGCCTTGCCGGCAAATGGCGCCGGCCTTTGAGCAGGCCGCTGCCCTGCTCGAGCCCCAGCTCAGGCTGGCCAAGGTCGATACCGAGGCAGTGCCAAATTTAGGCAGCCGCTTTGCCATCCGCAGCATTCCCACCCTGGCCCTGTTTCATCAAGGCCGAGAGGTTGCTCGCCAAAGCGGCGCCATGGGCCGCGATGACATCGTGCGCTGGGCGCGGGCGCAGCTGTAGCGAGCCGGTTTACAAGCGGCCTGAAGGCCGCCATCGCCGCGAGGGCGCGGCTCCCACACCCGCCTCCGGCCATGTTTGACTCTATGGGAGCGCCGCCCTCGGCACGATGGGGCTGCTGATCCATAGCCCTATCGCCGCGAGGGCGCGGCTCCCACTCCCCCCTCCGGCTATGTTTGATTCTGTGGGAGTGCCGCCCTCGGCACGATGGGGCCGCCGATCCATCGCCGCGAGGGCGCGGCCCCCACGCCCCCGCAACTTCAGTCCAGCACGATCTCGAACTGGGCATCGCCCATGTAGCGGTGCGGGCCCAGGGCGGCGCTCAGGGCCGCTGCCTCAGCGGCCTGCCAGCCCTGCATGATCGCGCGCTCGGCTTCGTCCAGGGTCTCAAGATCGACCGCTTCCCCATGAATTTGCAGCAGCCTGAGATACTGCCGATAGACCGGCACCACCAGTTCGGCCCCGCCCAATTCGGCCTCAAGCGCCCGGCCATACCGCTGCTCAGCCTGCCGACGCTCGGCCGCGCCGGCTTCATCAAAAGCCTGCAAGACCACCCGGTAGCCGCTCATGGACGCGCCTTCATCGGCCTGGCCATCAGGCCAGCGCCCGGCATCGGGCCATGGATTGGCCCATGCGCACAGCACCGCCGCTGTGCCAATCGGCATTGAAGTCCAGCGGCCCGGCGGGAAACAGAATGACCACGGTCGAGCCCAGCATAAACCGGCCCATCTCCTGGCCCTGCTCCAAACTCACCGGGCTATCGGTGTAGTCCCATTGCCGCAGGTCACCATGGCTGCGCTCAATCACCCCGTGCCAGACGGTGGCCATGCTACCGACGATGGTCGCGCCCACCAGCACCAGCACCCAGGGCTTGCCCTGGGTCTCAAAAACACACACCACGCGCTCGTTGCGGGCAAACAGGCCGGGCACACCCCGGGCTGTGGCCGGGTTGACCGAATACAGCTCGCCCGGCACGTGAATCATGCGCTTGAGCACGCCGCCACAGGGCATGTGGATGCGGTGGTAGTCGCGCGGGCTCAGGTAGAGCGTGGCAAAGTGACCGTTTTCAAAGCGGCGCGCCAGTTCGGCATCGCCGCCGACCAGCGCCTGCGTGGAGTAAGTGTGGCCCTTGGCCTGAAAGATCTGATCGCCGCCCTCGATGGCGCCAAACTGGCTGATGGCCCCGTCGACCGGACAGATCAGGTCGGCCTGGGCCAGGGGGCGAGCGCCGGGCTTGAGTGCGCGGGTGAAAAACTCGTTGAAGCTGGCATAGGCGCCCACATTGGGCTCGGCTGCCTCGTTCATATCAACGCCGTAGCGGCCAACAAACCAGCGTATCAGCCGCTCAGTGCCCGCCCCGCCCCGCCAGGACGCCACCCGACCGGCCAGGCGCGTCAGGGCCTGCTGAGGCAAAAAATGCTGAATGAGGACGCTCAGGCGTTCAGACACGGGCTAGGCTCCAGGAAGTTTGGGGGGCTGCACCCATCAAAGGGCTAGCGGCCTATGCAGGACGATGGTCCGGGAAGTCCATGCGGGCATTTGCCGCGACCGGACCAGGGAGCGCGATTTTATCGAGCCCTGTCAGCCTGACCCAGCAAGCCAGCCGGATGCCCCGAATCGAGCTTGACCGCCAAGGCGCAGCGCACTTAAGCTTGCCGTTTATGAGACTTCTGCCGCTGAGCCGCCTGATCGCCTTGCATGGCCTGAGCGCCCTGCTGCTGGCCGCGCCGCTGGCTCAGGCCGACGAACTCGAGGCTTTCCTGAACGCCAAGGGCCTCTTAGAGCCTCACACCGTCAGCCGTCCGCAGGCCTCGGCCAAGGCGGCAGAACTGGCTGTCCACGCCATGGGCTTTATTGGCGTGCCCTACAAATGGGGCGGCAATGACGCCGAAACCGGCCTCGACTGCAGTGGTTTTGTGCGGGCGGTGTACCAGCAGATGACCGGGGTGGTGCTGCCGCGTACCTCAGACAAGCAGGCAGCGGCCACGCACAGCATTGACCCGCAAGACCTGGCGCCGGGCGATCTGGTGTTTTTTAACACGATGCGGCAGACGTTCAGCCATGTGGGCATCTACATCGGCGGCGGCAGGTTCGTCCATGCGCCCAGAACCGGCGCGCGCATCACGCTCGAACACCTCTCAGGCAACTACTGGCGCCAGCGCTTTGACGGTGCCCGCCGGGTGGCGCTGGCCGGCGGCGCCTCAGGCGCAGCGCCCTTGCCCTGAAAGCCAGTAGCGTTCGCCTCGCTGCCGCTCAGGAGCCGCCCTGCTCAGCCTTTTCAAGCGTGGACTCGACGAATTTGCGGTACAGATCATTGAGCTGCGGCTGGCGCTGTTGAATCTCGACCCATTCCAGGTCAAAGGGCAGGCCCATCCACTGACCCATCTTCTTGAGTTCGGCATTACAGACCTTGATGGATTTGCGGCAGCTTTCAAAGGACTCGATGTCCTCGGGCATCAGCGCCTCGCGGGGGTTGATGCTCAGGTCGGCCTCCATCAACACCAGTTGATCATGGGCCACACTGCGCTCGCGCCTCACCGCGTCAGCATTGCGCTTAGGTTCGGCCGCGGCCTGCGCCGCAGGCGTGGCCGTGTTGCCCATGCGAGCAACCACATCCTTGAAGCCCTGCTGGGTAAAAAAATACAGCAGCAGGATCAGCACCAGCAGGAGGGTCAGCAAAATAATGACGACGGTCAGGGCGGTGTCCATGGCATTTCCAATCTCAGCAAACTGGGCCAATGGTATAACTTTTTCCTGGACTGGCAAGGCTTGGCCCCAGGCCGATTTCGCCCAAACCGGCCGAACTGGACCTCGTGGAAATCCCCCTTGTTCTGCCGAGACTCGGCGCGTGTAATGCCTCGGCCATGGATCGAAGCCAGGCCAGCCCAAGCTTTTCTGCCATCGAGGAGTATTCATGCACCGCACTGTCCGCCGATTGACCGCAGCCTTGGCCCCGGGGACCCGTTTGAGCCCGTCAGCGCTTTGCAGGCTTTGGGCTTAGACGGCACCATCACCGACCGGATCGACCTGTTTTCCCCGGCCGCGCCGCTATCCCTCGCTAACGGCGCGCCATGAACGCCCCCCTGCCCCTTTCGCAATGGTCGGCCGCGCAAAGGGCGGGCATCGCTGGCGTAATCACCGACATTGACGACACCCTGACCGAAGACGGGCAGGTCAGCCCCCAGGCGCTGGTGGCGCTGCAGGCGCTTGAGCAAGCCGGCCTGCCGGTGCTGGCGGTCACAGGACGGCCCGTGGGCTGGAGCCTGCCCTGGCTCACCGGCGATGCGGGCCGCGGCCTGCGGCCCTGGCCGGTGCGGGGCATCGTCGCCGAAAACGGCGCGGTCGCGCTCTCGCTCGGGCCGGACGGGCAGCTGCAGCGTCTCTACCGCGATGGACCCGAAGCCCGGCAGTCCCATTACCAGCGCCTGCAGGCCGCCCTGCAAGCGGTCGAAGCGGCCATCCCCGCCGCACGCCGCGCCCGCGACAGCGCAGGCCGCGAGACCGATATCGCCATCGACCACAGCGAATTCGAACAACTCGATCCCGCACAAATCGAAGAGGTATGCCAGCTGCTGCAGACCCACGGCCTGCGCTTTACCGTCAGCAGCATCCACATCAATGCTTGGCTGGGCGAACATGACAAGTGGACAGGTGCCTGCTGGGGCGTGCAGGCCTGGCTAGAGCGCTCGCTGCCCGATGAGCTGGCCCACTGGGTCTATGTCGGAGACTCCAGCAATGACGAGGTGATGTTCAAGCACATGCGGCACAGCGTGGGCGTGGCCAATGTGGCGCGCTTCCTGCCCCGCTTGCGCCACCCGCCCGGCTATATCTGCCAGCAAGAACGCGGCGCCGGCTTTGCTGAGCTGGCCACGGCCCTGCTCGGTGCCCAGTAAGACGGCGGCGTTAGCCTGCTACCGGCAATCTATAGTCGAGGACAGAGCTTATGTACTTTGACAAGCGTTTACCGACGGCGCGTATTCCCGCCGGTGGCTGCACAGCCGCTGGGCTACACCTCCAGCAAAAAGGGCCAGCATGAGGTGTTTACTGGCGCTCGATCAAGGCACCTCCAGCTCCCGAGCCATCGTCTTCGACGCCGAAGGCCGTACGCTGGCCATGGCACAGCAGGAGTTTGAGCAGATCTTCCCGCAGCCCGGCTGGGTGGAGCACGACCCCATGGCGCTGTGGCGCAGCCAGTGGCAAACCGTGGAGCAGGTGATGCAGCACTCGGGCTTGCCGGCCAGGGACATCGCCGCGCTGGGCATCACCAACCAGCGCGAGACCACCCTGGTGTGGGACCGCCGCAGTGGTCAGCCCATCTACAACGCCATCGTCTGGCAGGACAGGCGCACCCTCGATCTGTGCGAGCAAATGCGGGCCCAGGGGCTGGCGCAGCTGGTCGAGCAACGCACCGGCCTGCGCATCGACGCCTACTTCTCAGCCACCAAGCTGCGCTGGCTGCTCGACCATGTGCCGGGCGCGCAGGCGCGCGCCGAGGCCGGCGAACTGGCTTTCGGCACCGTCGACAGCTGGCTGATTTGGCAGCTGACGCAGGGCGGTCGCCACCTCACCGATGTGAGCAACGCCTCGCGCACCATGCTGTGGAACATCCACCAACAGCAGTGGGACGAAGAGCTGCTGGCGGCATTGAACATCCCGGCGCTCATGCTGCCAGAGGTATTGCCCTCGAGCGCCGACTTCGGCTCGGTCGCTGCGCGCTGGCTCGGCCATCCGGTGCCCATCGCGGGCGTGGCCGGCGACCAGCAAGCGGCCTTGTTCGGTCAGGCCTGCCTGCAAGGCGGTCAGGTCAAAAACACCTACGGCACGGGCTGCTTCATGCTGATGCATACCGGCGGCCAGGCGCTGGAAAGTCACAACGGCTTGATCACCACCCGAGCAGCCCAGGCCGGCCAACAGCCGGGCTTTGCGCTGGAGGGCAGCGTCTTCATCGGCGGTGCAGTGGTGCAGTGGATGCGCGATCAATTGCAGGCCTTTGAGCACAGCGCCGACATCGAAGCGCTGGCCAGCCAGGTCAGCGACAGCCAAGGGGTGGTGCTGGTGCCGGCCTTTACCGGCTTGGGCGCGCCTTACTGGCGGACCCAGGCCAAGGGCAGCATTCAGGGACTGACCCGCGGCAGCAGCCTGGCCCACATCGCCCGCGCCGCACTGGAGAGCATTGCCTTGCAGAGCACCGCCTTGCTGCAGGCCATGCAGCGCGATCTCGCCGCTCACCCGCAGTGGCAGGTTAGCGAACTGCGGGTCGACGGCGGGGCCTGCACCAACAACCTGTTGATGCAGATCCAGGCCGACCTGCTGGGTCTGCCCGTGGTGCGCCCTTCCAACGTAGAGACCACCGCCTTGGGCGCGGCCCTGCTGGCCGGCTTGCAGGTCGGCATCTACAGCGAGCCTGGCGAACTCAAACACCGTCTGGGCATAGACCGGGTCTTCGAACCCCAGCGCTCGCCCGATTGGGCCCAGAGCCTGATGCATCAGTGGGAGAAAGCGGTCGAGCGCAGCGGCTAGGGCGTATCGGCCTGCTCTGGTGAGCCTCAAAAAAACAAAAACACGCCGAAAGTAAAAACTTGTCGCTAACAGCAATGCATCTGCGCCCGCCCAGCGCCTACTGGCTTGATCAGGCTCACGCGCCCCACAAGAACGCCTTGCGGCGACCGAGACCGCCGCCCACAATATCCCCCAATCCATTTCCTGTACGGACGCACATCGCCAAGGCCAACCCCGCTTTATGACCCCTCAACGCACCCCCCTCACCCTGCGCCAGGCCGCCACCGGCGCCTTGCTCTGTTTTTTCAGCGCGGCGGCCATCGGCCAGGTCGGCGCGCAAGCCCTGCCCTCTTTCGTCAATTGCTCGGCCCAAATGACGGAGCCAGCGTCCACCGACCTGCGAATCGCAGCCGTTGGAGACCTGGTTTTTTCCGAAAACTCCCACATCAATCGCCTGGCCTTCAACGACTTCTTGCCGCAACTGACACAGGCCGATCTTGCGCTGGGTAATCTGGAGGGGCCGATCACCACCCACCCCACCTCACGCAAACCCTATATTCCAGGGCGCTCCTACTCCTTTCGCTTTCCGATCGATACCGCTGAGGTGCTCAAGAAGGCTAACTTCCACATCCTCTCGATCGCCAATAACCACAGCAATGACTACGGCCCGGTCGGCTTTGCCGATACCCGCCAGCACCTGAGCGCCGCCGGTCTGGAGGCCACGGGCCTCAAAGACAGCCATGTCATTCGCACCGTCAAAGGGCTCAAGGTCGGCGTGATCGCCCTGGCCCATTACCCGGTCTTTAACAACGTGCTCGATATCGAGGGCACCGCCAAGCTGGTGGCCCAGGTGCGCAGCCAGAGCGACATCGTGGTGCTGTTCTATCAACTCGGCGGCGAGGGCGACAGCCACGCCCTGCTGCACAACGAGGATGTGGTTTTCCTGGGCGAGCAACGCGGCAATGCCCGCAAGTTCGCGCAAGCCATGGTCAAGGCCGGCGCCAGTGCCCTGGTCGGTCATGGTCCGCATTTGGTGCGGGCGGCCGAATGCATAGAAGGCGTGCCCGTGCTCCACTCCATCGGCAACTTTGTCAGCTCGGGCGGTCTGAGTGTCAACAGCCTTGCCAATGTGACGGTATTCACCGAGTTGCTTTTTGACGAGGGCGGCCGTTTCAAGGCGGTGCGCTTGACACCGACCACCTTCGACAAGAACCGCCTGCCCATGATCGACCCCAGCGGCCGCGCGCTCAACCTGATCAACTGGTTCAACCGCCAGGCCGCCAAGACGCTCAGCGGCTTTGAAGCGCTGAACTTCCCGGGCTACGAGGCCCAGACCGACACCTTCCGCAAATGGTTTCGCGCCACGCCTTTTGGTGCGCAAAACACCAGCGAGTGATCGCCTCCACCCGGCTAGACGCAAGCCGAGAACCTGAGATGCCATCGCCCGACGAGCACAACAGCGACACCACGCGCGCTCAGGCCGAGCACCATATGCGGGCGGTGCTCACACGCCTGGCCGGCGCTGATGCCGCGCCGCGCGCGGAACAGCTGGACGCGGTGCAGGCCCTGCTGCAGCCGGCAGCCAGGGTGCTGGTGGTGCAGGCCACGGGCTGGGGGAAATCGGCGGTGTACTGGGCCGCCACCCGCGCCTTGCGCAGCCTGGACTGCGGGCCGGCGCTGGTGGTCTCGCCTCTGCTGGCCCTGATGCGCGATCAGGTGATGGCGGCCGAGCGGGCGGGGCTCGCGGCGGCCACCGTCAACTCGACCAATTTCGCGGAATGGGACGAGGTGTTCGAGCGCCTGGACAGCGATGCCATCGACGTGCTGCTGGTCTCGCCCGAGCGGCTGGGCAATCCGCGCTTTGCGGCCCGCCTGGGCGAGTTGCTCGCGCGGGTCGGGCTGATCGTGATCGACGAAGCGCATTGCATCAGCGACTGGGGCTTTGACTTTCGGCCCGACTACCAGCGGCTGGCACGCGCCCTGTTGGCCACGCCCACGGCCAGTATTTTGGCCACCACCGCCACCGCCAATCAAAGAGTGAGTCAGGACATTGGCCGCCAGTTGGGCCAACAAGCGCTGACCTTTCGCGGCACGCTGGCTCGCACCTCGCTGACCCTGTCCGTGGTACCTGGCCTCTCGCCACTGCAGCGCTATGCCTGGATGGCCGACGCGATCGAGCGCTTGCCGGGTTCGGGCATCGTCTATGTGCTGACCGTGGCCGAGGCCGAGCGACTGGCTGGCTTCCTGCGCAGCCTCGGACATGCGGTTGAGGCCTACAGCGGGCAGATCGATGCCGAGCGGCGGCTGCAGATCGAAGAACAGCTGCGCCACAACCAGATCAAGGCGGTGGTGGCCACCTCGGCCCTGGGCATGGGCTACGACAAACCCGACCTGGGTTTTTGCGTGCACATCGGCTCGCCAGCCAGCCCGGTGGCCTATTACCAGCAGGTCGGCCGAGCAGGTCGCGGGGTGGCCCATGCCGAAGGGGTGCTGCTGCCTTCCGAGGCCGACGAGCGCATCTGGGACTACTTTGCCACCGCCACCATTCCCGACGAAGTCCATGCCCACAAGGTGCTGGAAGCTCTGACCACCGAGGCCTTGAGCCTGCTTGAGATTGAAGCGCGCACCGGCGTGCGTCGCGGCCGCTTGGAAGCCTTGCTCAAAATCCTGGCGGTTGAGGGCGTGGTCGACAAAGATGGCTCAGCCTGGCGGGCCAGCGGGCAGGCCTATGTGCATGATCGAGCCAAATGGTCGGCCCTGATCGAGGTGCGCAAGCAGGAGGCCGAGCTGATGCGCCGCTACGCCCGCGGCCAGGGCTGCCTGATGGCCTACCTGCAAACCGCGCTGGACGACCCCGCGCCCAAACCCTGCGGCCGCTGCTCGGTCTGCACCGGCCGGCTGCCCGAACCGGGTGCCAGCCCCTCGCAAGACAAACAGAACGCCGCACGCCAGTTTCTGCGCGGCATCGACATCGAGATCGAGCCGCGCAAGCTCTGGCCCGCTGGCGGCAAGCGCAAGGGGCCGATCAAAGGCTTTGCACAAGGGCGGGCGGTGGCCTTTGCCGACGATCCGGCCTGGGCCGAAAGCCTGCAGGCCTGGCGCCAAAGCGGCGAGCTGCCGCAAGCCCTGCTCGACGGCGCGGTGGCCGCACTGGCGCGCTGGTCCAAGCAATGGCCGGCGCGCCCCACCTGTGTGGTGCCGCTGGCCGCGCCCCACATGGCCGCCAACCGCAGCCTGGCCAGCTTCATTGCCCGCAAGGGACGGCTGCCGCTGCACGATGTGCTGAGCTGGCAGGGCGGCCCCGCGCCAGCCGACAGCGCCTCAGCGGCAGTGGTGGAGCACCTGCAGTCGGTGATGCAGCTGACGCCCGAGGCCGCGCTGAGCGCGGGGCCGGTCCTGCTGGTGGCCTGCGAGGTGCGCAGCCGCTGGAGCGCCACCTTGGCCGCCAACTTGCTGCGCGAACATGGCGCGCCGCAAGTGCTGCTGCTGGGCCTGCACCTGCTGGCTTGAGAGCCACGCGCCTCAAGCAAGGCAGCCTGCCGCGCCCCGCTCGGACC